>NZ_CP014595.1:2245000-2573585 GCF_001687105.1 Salipiger sp. CCB-MM3 | reverse complement strand
CGCTTGGGGCCTGCGCTGCGCGTAAGCCAAGCGAGGCCGAGGTGCTGACCGTCGCCTGCAGCGCCGGCATCGCCGAGGCTTGCGGCTACCTCTCGCGCGGGCGCTCGGTCACTGGCACGCCGCTGTGAGATTTCCGCTTTCGGTTGAGGTCGCCTGTCAGGCGTATGGGGATATTTTCGCCCACCTGAAGAGGTCTGCGCGCATCCCAGAGCGCATGCGCCACAGCGCGCCGAATCTTTGAGAACAGCCAAGCCGCGGCTGAACGGGATCACATGCGCCAAGACGGGAAAACCGCGGCAAAGCGAAGCCCCAGCCCCACTCGGGCACCATTTAAAACATTGATCGTATGGGAAAATGGTGGGTGATGAGAGACTCGAACTCCCGACATCTTCGGTGTAAACGAAGCGCTCTACCAACTGAGCTAATCACCCGTGAGGGGCGGTTTAGCCAAGCTTGCGGCGGCTTTCAAGCCTCATCCTTCGTCAATCTGTCGATCCTTCTGCGCGGTCTCGCTCCACTGCCTTCATGGCGGTCCGACGGGGTGCAATGCGGCCAGCTATCCGGTGCCAGATCGGCGAAACGGGCGGCTGTTTGGCCTTTGGCTGCGGGCGAGCAAACGCATGGCGAGGCTTTCGCGACTCCTTGAACACAGGACGCCTGGCTGCTGCGCTATCGGGACTGATGGCTTGATCTGGAAAGGAAAAAGGCGCGCCTCGGGGAAACCGGTCAGCGCGCCTTTAGAAAAAATGGTGGGTGATAAGAGATTTGAACTCCTGACATCTTCGATGTGAACGAAGCGCTCTACCACTGAGCTAATCACCCGGTAGGCGGGCTTTTACTGATAGGACCGGGGGGGCGCAAGAGGGATCAGAGCAAAAAATTCACAAATTTTTCGCCCGACGTGAGGGCAACTGCATCGGCCCGCGCCCGGGATAAAAACTGGGGCTCTGCCCCGTCCGCTTGCGCGGACTCCCCGGGATATTTTTCTCTAGACGAAGCGGCGTTTGAGGATTGATGGGGCCTCATGAAGTAGGGGCGGACCCGAAGGCCCGCCCCTGAAGCTTTAGATGACAGCAGCTTAATGCGCCGTCGCGCCCGTGGCTTTTTCTTCCTTCGCACGCAGGGCGGCGGCGGCCTCTTCAGCCTCCTCGTCCCACTCGATGGGCTGGGGCTTGCCGATCAGCGCCATCTCGAGCACTTCCGAGACGTGCTTGACCGGGATGATCTCGAGCCCCTGCTTCACGTTGTCAGGCAGCTCGGCGAGGTCCTTCTCGTTCTCTTCGGGAATGAACACCGTCTTGATGCCCCCCCGCAGAGCCGCGAGCAGTTTCTCCTTGAGCCCGCCGATGGCCGACGCATTGCCGCGCAGGGTGACCTCGCCGGTCATGGCGATGTCCTTGCGCACCGGCAGGCCGGTCAGCACCGAGACAATCGCCGTCACCATCGCAAGACCGGCCGAAGGGCCGTCCTTGGGCGTGGCGCCGTCCGGCACGTGGACGTGGATGTCCATCTTGTCGAACTTCGGCGGTTTCACCCCGATCTGCGGCGAGATCGAGCGCACATAGCTCGACGCGGCCTCGATCGACTCCTTCATCACGTCGCCAAGCTTGCCGGTGGTTTTCATCCGGCCTTTGCCCGGCAGGCGCAGCGCTTCGATCTGCAGCAGATCGCCGCCGACCGACGTATACGCAAGCCCGGTGACGACCCCCACTTGGTTCTCGTCCTCGGCCAGACCGTAGCGGTATTTCTTCACGCCGAGGAAGTCGTCGAGATTTTCGCGCGTGACTTCGACGTGTTTGGTCTCGCCCTTGACGATCTTGGTCACGGCTTTCCGCGCGATCTTGGCCACTTCCCGCTCGAGGTTCCGCACACCGGCCTCGCGCGTGTAATAGCGCAGAATGTCGGTGAGCGCCTCATCGGTGATGGTGAACTCGCCCTTCTTCAGACCATGCGCCTTGATCTGCTTGTCGAGCAGGTGACGCTTGGTGATCTCGAGCTTCTCGTCCTCGGTGTAGCCCGAGAGCGGGATAATCTCCATCCGGTCAAGCAGCGGGCCGGGCATGTTGTACGAGTTCGAGGTCGTCACGAACATTACGTTCGACAGATCGTACTCCACCTCAAGGTAGTGATCGACGAAGGTGCCGTTCTGTTCGGGATCGAGCACCTCGAGCATTGCCGATGCGGGATCGCCACGGAAGTCCTGCCCCATCTTGTCGATCTCGTCGAGCAGGATGAGCGGGTTGGTGGTTTTCGCCTTCTTCAGCGCCTGGATGATCTTACCCGGCATTGAGCCGATATAGGTCCGGCGGTGGCCGCGGATCTCGGACTCGTCCCGCACGCCGCCCAGCGAGATGCGGATGAACTCGCGCCCAGTGGCCTTGGCCATCGACTTGCCCAGCGAGGTCTTACCCACGCCCGGCGGGCCGACGAGGCAGAGGATCGGGCCCTTCAGCTTCTGGCTGCGCGCCTGAACCGCGAGATATTCGACGATCCGTTCCTTGACCTTCTCGAGGCTATAGTGATCGTGATCGAGGATTTCCTGAGCACGGCCCAGATCCTTCTTCACGCGGCTTTTCACGCCCCACGGGATCGACAGCATCCAGTCGAGATAGTTGCGCACAACCGTCGCCTCGGCGGACATCGGGCTCATATTGCGCAGCTTCTTGAGCTCGGCCTCGGCCTTTTCCTTGGCCTCTTTCGAGAGCTTGGTGGCCTCGATCTTTTCGGCCAGTTCATTGATCTCGTTCTGGCCATCTTCGCCGTCGCCAAGTTCCTTCTGAATGGCCTTCATCTGCTCATTCAGATAGTACTCGCGCTGGGTCTTCTCCATCTGGCTCTTGACGCGGGTCTTGATCTTCTTCTCGACCTGCAGAACCGACAGTTCACCCTGCATCAGGCCATAGACCTTCTCGAGGCGCTCGCTCACGGGCAGCGTTTCCAGAAGCTCCTGCTTCTGTTCCACCTCGATGCCGAGGTGACCCGCCACGAGGTCGGCCAGCTTGGCCGGATCGGTGGTTTCGGACACCGCCGAGAGCGCCTCTTCGGGGATGTTCTTCTTGACCTTGGCGTAACGTTCGAACTCTTCGCCGACGGTGCGCACCAGCGCGGTGATCGCGGCGGTGTCGCCCGGCATCTCGGAAAGATACTCGGCCTTGGCTTCGAAGAAGCGGTCATTGTCGATATATTCGGTGATCTTCACGCGCGCCTGCCCCTCGACCAGCACCTTCACGGTGCCGTCGGGCAGCTTGAGCAGCTGCAGCACGTTGGCCAGCACGCCAGCGCGATAGATGCCGTCGGAATCGGGATCGTCCACGGACGGGTCGATCTGGGCGGCAAGCAGGATCTGCTTGTCGTCGGCCATAACCTCTTCCAGCGCGTGCACCGATTTTTCGCGCCCCACGAAGAGCGGCACGATCATATGCGGAAACACAACAATGTCCCGCAGCGGCAGCACCGGATAGGATGTGTTGAGAGGCTGTTGCATACGCATTCCTTGCTAGTGGCAGGACGGTCTGGCCCCGGATATCGGCGACCCTTGCCGTCCCCTGTCGGAGTATTCAGGTGGGGCGCGGGCGTTAACTTTTCAAGCGCGCGGGACCCGTTCTCACCAATGTGACGCTCCGCTGCGCCGGGCGCAAGCCGCCAATTCGCCTATGGCGAGAGAATAGAGGCGCGCCACGCGAAAACCTTGCAACAGCCTTAACGGCAACACGGGTTAACACTCGCGTGGCGCGCCTCTTCACCGCCCGGTCAGGCGGCGTCGCTCAGGGTGGGGTAGTCGGTGTAGCCTTCCTCCCCGCCCGCATAGAAGGTGTTCTGGTCGCCCTCGTTCAGCGGCGCGTTCTTTTGCAGGCGCGTCACCAGATCGGGGTTCGAGATGAACGGACGGCCAAAGGCCACCAGATCCGCCTTGCCGCTCTTGACGGCCTCGATGGCCATCTCGCGGTCATAGCCGTTGTTGCCCATCCAGACGCCCTCATAGAGCTTGTGCAGCGCCTCGAGGCTTTCGCCCTCGGCCAGCTCGCGCGGGCCGCCGGTGGCGCCTTCGACCACGTGCAGATACGACAGGTTATAGGCGTTCAGCTTCTTCACCACATATTCGAACAGCGGCTGCGGGTCGTCATCGTCGATGCCATTGGCTGGCGAGAAGGGCGACAGACGCAGGCCGGTGCGATCGGCGCCGATCTCGTCGGTGACCGCATCCAGCACCTCAAAGAGGAAACGCGCGCGGTTCTCGATCGAGCCGCCGTATTGGTCCTCGCGCTTGTTGGCGCCGGTCTTCAGGAACTGGTCGATCAGATAGCCATTGGCGCCATGCACCTCGACGCCGTCAAAACCAGCCTCGATCGCCGCGCGGGCGGCGTGGCGGTAGTCGGCGACGATGCCGGCCAGCTCTTCGGTCTCCAGCGCGCGCGGCGTGGAGGTTTCCGCCGGGCCATCGACCGTGAAGGTCTTGGCGCCTGCCGGGATCGCCGAGGGCGCGACCGGGGCCTGCCCGTCCGGCTGAATAGACGTGTGGCTGATGCGGCCCACGTGCCACAGCTGGATGACGATCTTGCCGCCTTCGGCGTGCACCGCATCGGTCACCTTCTTCCACGCGGCCACTTGGCCTTCGGAATAGATGCCCGGGGTCTTGATATAGCCTTTGCCCTGCGCCGAGATCTGCGAGGCTTCGGTGATGATCAGCCCTGCGCCAGCGCGCTGGCGGTAGTATTCCACGTGCAGGTCGCCGACTTCGGCGGTGTCATTGTCGGCACGGCTGCGGGTGAGCGGGGCCATCACCACGCGGTTGGCCATCTCGATGGCACCTGCGGTGAACGGGGTAAAGAGCGCCTCGGTCATGAAGTCTCTCCCTTGCTTGGGTCCAGTGTCTTGCCGACCAGGGTGGCCGGCATGGGAAACGAGAGATAAGCGCGCGCCGCGCTGCGGCAAGCGCGCAAAGCGATGTGCACAATTGCACGGAACGCATGACTGGCGATGTGCCGAACGTTTCAATGGCTGCCGCCGCGCTGCAAGTCACTGGCCGTTCACATGGTCCGGCCTTCGTGATACAATCATAGGTATATTAATACGCAACTATTTCACCCAGGATTTTTGATCTATCAGCCGCGTCATGCACCATATTTTGCCCGCCGTTTTGCTCATTGTGCTTTTTGCCAGCCTGCCGGACGCGGCCTATGCGCCGCTTCGGAGTGCCTCGTCGAAACTCTCAACCACTGGGCCGCCGGGTGGCTCTGCCCCGGCCTTTTCGCCCAGCAGCCTCGAAAGGCAGACCGGGCGCGCGCTCTATCATGGCTCGGCGCGGCTGCTTGCAGGGCCCGGCGATCTTTCTCCGGGCGATTTCGGGGCCTTTGGGGTGATCGCATTTGCCCGCGGGCCGCAGTTCCCAAGAGGCAGCAGCGACCCCGAAGCCGCGCGCGCCGCGATGATCTGTCGTGCCTTCGTCGCGTCCCTAAGCGCCCCTGCGGACACCCAGCCCGAGCGGCCCTCCTCTGAACGTGTCGTGGTCACCGTCTGGCCCATGCAAAGCTCTGCCGCCGCCGCGCGCGCGCGCCAAGCCCCTCCCGGCGAGACCTGCGCCATCGCCCTGCAGCGCTATCGCTTCGAGACCGCCGATCTGGCGATCGGGGCGGCGGTGGACAGCGGGCAGCTCAACCCATCGCGGCGCGGCCCCTTCCTGATGGCATGGCAGCCCGGCGCGAGCTTTGCCGATCCGGGGCGACCGATCCTCTTTGACGATCTGTCCAACGTGAACGATCCCGAAGAGGCGCAGGCACGGTTTGCCCGGTGGGACCGCGACATCGCAGATGAGGAACGCTATGGCGACGTGCTGGAGGATCGCCTCGGCCTTTGGGCCTACGCCCGTCTGCGGCTGAGGACATGGGCCGACACGCAAGGCGCAGAGCTGCTGTCAGCCCTGCGCGCCGCGCTCATGTCCGGATGGCAGCAAGATGCCTGATCTGCTGAGCGCGGCCCTGCCCTATCTCTTCCTCGCGCTCATTGCAGCGGCGCTCACCTCATGGGTCGGCCCCACCACCGACGCGGGCTATCAGGCGCTCTTCGTCACCAGCTTCGCCGGTCTGAGCGCGCTCTGGCTGCTTGTCATCGCGCTTACCAAAAGCCGTAACTGACCTGCCTCAGAGCGACGGGATGTCCCCTTCGGCCCGCTGGGCGTGGAACTCTTCCTCGAAGGCGGCGAAAGTGCCGCTGGCGATCGCGTCCCGCAGGCCCTGCATCAGTTCCTGATAATAGTGCAGGTTGTGCCACGTCAGCAGCATCCCCGAGATCATCTCGCCCGCGCGGTAGACATGGTGCAGATAGGCGCGCGAGTAGCTGCGGCAGGCCGGACAGCTGCAATGCTCGTCGAGCGGGCGCGGGTCGTCCTGATGGCGGGCGTTCTTGATGTTGACCATGCCGCGGCGCGTCCACGCCTGCCCGGTCCGACCCGAGCGCGAGGGCAGCACGCAGTCCATCATGTCGATGCCGCGCTTCACCGCACCAACGATATCGTCGGGCTTGCCCACCCCCATCAGATAGCGCGGCTTGTCCTCGGGCAGCTGGCCGGGGGCGAAGTCGAGCACTTTGAACATCGCCTCCTGCCCCTCGCCCACGGCGAGCCCGCCCACGGCATAGCCGTCAAAGCCGATGGATTTCAGCGCCTCGGCGCTCTCACCGCGCAGGTCTTCTTCGAGCCCGCCCTGCTGGATGCCGAACAGCATATGCCCCGGCCGGTCGCCGAAGGCATCGCGCGAGCGCTGCGCCCACCGCATGGACAGGCGCATGCTTTCTTCGATCCGCTTGCGGTCGGCGGGCAGCGCCGGGCATTCGTCGAAACACATCACGATGTCCGAGCCGAGCAGCCGCTGAATCTCCATCGAGCTTTCCGGCGAGAGCATGTGCTTCGAGCCGTCGATATGGCTCTTGAACGTGACCCCCTCCTCGGTGAGCTTGCGCAGCCCGGCAAGGCTCATCACCTGAAAGCCGCCCGAGTCCGTCAGAATGGGGCGCTCCCAGTTCATGAACTTGTGCAGCCCGCCAAGGCGCGCAACGCGCTCGGCACCGGGGCGCAGCATCAGGTGATAGGTATTGCCCAGCAGGATATCGGCGCCGGTGGCGCGCACGCTTTCGGGCAGCATCGCCTTGACGGTGGCAGCGGTGCCGACGGGCATGAAGGCGGGGGTGCGGATCTCGCCGCGCGGGGTAGAGATCACCCCGGTGCGCGCTGCTCCGTCCCGCCCGGACAGGGTAAAGGAGGTCTGGCTCATGTGCTTCCCTCTGCCCCAAAGCGCAGGATTTGCCAAGCGGTTTGGCGCGCGCCTCCCCGATACCACCCTATGCTGCGCAACTCCCTGCCTTTGCCGCAAGCGGTGCCCAGCGCGCCGCGCCCAAAGATTTCTAAAATCCTAAATTTTGAGGTGCAGTTCAGATTTGCAGCGCACCCTAGGCCCTGTCACCTCAACCCCTGTCACCTCAACCATGGAGCCTTGCATGATCCGCTTTGCCCCCCGAAAGACCGACCACACCACCCCGCGCCGAAGGCCCGGGGCGCTTTCGCATTCTGGAAAATACTTTGTCTATGGCGCCCTCGCGCTCAGCCTGCTTGGCATACAAACCGCCCATGCGGGCGACGATGTGCCCCCGCTCGATTATCAGGGCCGTTATTTCATCACCTCCGACGGCTGCGCCTATTCACGCGCGCAGGCCTATGGCTATCACGCCAGCTGGCATCTTTTGCTCAATGCCTCGGTGATCGGCTTCCAAGATGCCCACTCCGGCTGCGCCGCGATGCTCGACACCGGCGTTCCCACAGGCATCATCAGCACCTCAGGCTATTCCGGCTCGTAACGGCTGACGCTGACGTCGCTTCCGCTTACCCCGCGCATGGCGCCAACCCGCACCGCCGGGCCGGCGCGCACTCATTGAGCGCCATAGCGTCCTTCGTGTCCCCAATGGAATGAAGCGGAATGAAGCGCCCTAAGCCTCGCGCAGATCGAAGGCGGCCTCCGCCACGTCGCGCCCGTTCACCTGCAGGATCACCGCATGCGGGCCGGGGTGCAGCCGGAAGGTGGTCGCATCGCCTTTCATGCGGTGCCGTTTCACCAGCCGCAGCCTCTGCCCCGGCTTCAGCTGCACCGATCTGAGCTTGAACACCTTTTCGGCGCTGCCCTTCGGGCGGTGGAAGCGCAGGCGGTAATCCACCATCACGGCGCCACCCTCCGGCGCCTCGATCTCTGCGACAATCTCCAGCGTCTCGCCGATGGGCAGGCTTGGCGGATCGAGGCTCAGCTGCGCGCGCACCGGCAGGTCCGCGCGATAGCCAAGCAGCGCCAGCGCCCGTGGCTCACCCCGCTTCACCGCCGTGCGCAGCGCGTGGCGGGTCATCCAGTCCAACTCCTTGGCGTCCTGCCGCGCGCCGGACTGCCAGTCCTCGAGCCGCCCAAGCACCGCATCGGGCGCAATCTTCGACAGGTCGTTGAGGTGATTGGCAACAGAGCGCGTGACAAAGCGCGTCTCATCCCCATGCAGCGCATCGAGAAAGCGCAGCGGCAGCAGTGGGTCGAGCGAGATGCCCATCCCCCAAGGCAGCTTGGGCCGTGTCCCTTCCGAGACCAGCCGCCGCACATGGTAATGCGGGTCCTCCACCCAAGCGTCGAGCCGCGCCAGCACCTGATCGGGCCAGCGGTTGAGGAACGGGCGAATGGCGTATTCCATGGAAAACCGCTGCGTGGCCGCGTGCAGCAGATCGAGGGCGCGCTCCGGGTGGTCCATCCCGTGACGCATGGCCAGAACCCCGGGCACCGCGTGGATGAACCGCCCGAAGTCATCGTCGCGCAAGCTGGGGTCAAGCGGCGACGGCAGCGCCGCCTCCACCTGATCCACCATTTCGGGGAAATCCGAAGCAAGCTGCTCGGCCAGCGCCTCGGCGATCACCTCCAGCCGCGCATGCACGCCCAGCCCCTCGAAACGCGGCAAAGCGGTCTCGATGAACCGGTCGGGCGCGAACCCCGGCAGGACGGAATATTCCTGCGCCAGAACGCCAAGCGTGCCGCGGTTGAACAGTTGATCGGCGAGCGAGTAGCCCGCGCCCCCGCCCTGCCCGTCCGGTCCCCGTGCCATCGGCTCAGATCGTCGCCAGCGTCTCGCCGCCGTCCAGAACGATGTTCTGCCCGACGATGAAGCGCGCGTGCACCGAACACAGATAGGCGCACATCTTGCCGAAATCCGCCGCCTGCCCGTATTCGCGGGTCGGAATGCCCGACGCGCGCTCGGCGCTGATCTCGGCGATCGGGCGTCCTGTGCGCTCGGCGTCATGCGTGTCCATCTGCACGATGCGCGCGGTCTCATGCACCCCCGGCAGCAGGTTGTTGATGGTCACGCCCTTCTCGGCCACCTGCCGCGAGGTGCCCGCGACAAAGCCTGTCAGACCCGCCCGCGCCGAGTTCGACAGACCCAGCTGCAGGATCGGCGCTTTCACCGAGCGCGAGGTGATGTTGACCACCCGGCCCCAGCCGCGCTCCATCATCCCCGGCAGCAGCGCCTGCATCAGCGCGATCGGGGTCAGCATATTGCCGTCCAGCGCCTTGAGGAAATCGCTGCGATCCCAGTCGCTCCAGATACCCGGGGGCGGACCGCCGGCGTTGGTCACAAGGATGTCGGCGCCGCGCGCCAGTTCCAGCACCTGCGCGCGCCCGTCTTCCGAGACGATATCGGCAGCCGCCGTGACGACCTCGACACCATAGGTGCTGCGGATCTCCTCGGCCGCCTGTTCCAGAGCTTCGGCGCCGCGCGCGTTCATCACGAGGTTGCAGCCAGCCTCTGCCAGCGCCTCGGCGCAGCCGCGTCCCAGCCCCTTGGACGATGCGCAGACCAGCGCCGTCTTGCCCGAAATCCCGAGATCCATGTCTTTCTCCTCTTGTCGTCTGCCGGCAAAACGCCGGGCTCGGGGCCATATGATGACACATTCCCTTGGCATACAATGGGGTGTAGGCTCGGCCATTCCTGCGCCGCGCGCTACGTGGTCATTGGCTTCGCGACGCCGCTGGCTTTGCGACAGGTCGCGCAGCCCTTTGGGACCACGAACGGCAAGCAGATCGGCAAGCGGGCCGGAGAGACGAGCGCGCAGACCCTGCTGCGCATGAACGGTAGAGACGAGTGATGGCAAGAGCCCCTTTGCAGACCGAAGCCACCCGCGCACTGCACAGCGTGAGCGTCTATCGCGGCGCGCATCTGCGCGTGGTGAGCGGCGCCAACCTCGGCGACGGGCTGAGCTTTGCTGACGATCTGCAGCCAGACGATGTCTACGCGCTCTCGCCCTTGGCGCGCCCCTGCCGCCTGTCGCTGCTGCCCGCCGCCGCGTCGCCCTTCCAAGTGGCGCCCGGCAGCGAGACCGGCACCGCAGGCGCAGAGCTACATCTCGACAGCTGCCTGCTGTTCATGAGCGGCGACGGCGCCATCATCGAAGCGATCGTTCTGGTCGAAACCGATGCCGAAGGTCTGGTGACCGAGTTATACCTCATGCCGCTCGCGCCGATGCAGCCGCGCAAGGATTACGCTTTGGTCGGCGTGTCGACGCAGGATGCTTTGGCCAAATTCGCGCAAGCGGCCTGCGTCTCGTTCACCCGCGGCACGCTGATCACCATGGCCTCGGGCGTGCAGCGACCCGTCGAGGATCTGCAACTGGGCGACCGCGTGCTGACCCGCGACGACGGCCCGCAGGAAATCCGCTGGATCGGCCATCAGGTGGTGCGGGCCAGCGGCGCCTTCGCACCGATCCTGATCCGCGCCGGGGCGCTCAACAATGCGCGCGATCTGCTGGTCAGCCCCGATCACCGGCTGTTCATCTACCAGCGCCGCGACCGGCTGGGCGCCGGACGCGCCGAGCTTCTGGTTCGCGCCCGCCACCTGCTCAACGGCGAGAGCATCCTGCAGCAGCAGGGCGGCTTCGTGGAATATTACCAGATGCTCTTCGATCACCATCAGATCATCTATGCCGAGGGCATCGCCGCCGAATCCATGCTGGTCGACACGCGCACCCGCGCAGCGCTGCCCGCGGAACTCTCCGAACAGCTCGCTGCCCTGCTGCCGCGCCACCGCGCCACGGATCAGCCGGAGATCGAGGTGCAGGAAGTCATGCTGCAGCGGCCCGACGTCGCCGATTTGCTGCGACGCTCGTCGGTGGGATAAAGCCCAAGCCACGATGGTAATGGCACGACAATGACAGCGCGTCCCATTGGGGGCTCTGCCCCCGCCCGCTGACGCGGCCTCCCCCGGGATATTTCCGCCAAGAGGAAGACGAAAAGGGCTTCTTCTCTTTCCAAATACGCCGGCCCGAGGTTGCCGCCCGCGCGGCGCTCAGTGGTCGCGCAAAGCGTCGATCAACTGATCCTTGGTCATCTTCGAGCGACCGTCGATATCGATCTCTTGCGCGCGCTCGTAAAGCGCGTCTTTCGTCCACTCCTCATAGGGCGGCGCCTTGCCGCCCTTCTTCGACGGGTGCATGTCGGGGTTGGCCTTGGCGTTGGCGATACGCGCGGCTTTTTCCTTGGAATAGCCATCGTCGCGCAGATCGGAGTAGAGCTTATCGTCCTTGATCGAGGGGCCGTGGTCGCGGGTCATGGCAGGTCTCCTTTCCCGTGCTCAACCCCGCGCCGCAGCGCGCGGTTCCCCATAGACAAAAGCACCTCGCGGACCTATACGCGCGCTCATGCTGGACACCGCTTCGAACCGCCCCACCCTGCCGCCCGAGATCGCGCGGCGCCGCACCTTCGCGATCATCTCGCACCCGGATGCGGGCAAGACCACGCTGACCGAAAAGTTCCTGCTTTTCGGCGGGGCCATTCAGATGGCCGGACAGGTCCGCGCCAAGGGTGAAGCGCGGCGCACGCGCTCGGACTTCATGAAGATGGAGCAGGAGCGCGGCATCTCGGTTTCCGCCTCGGCGATGTCGTTCGAATACGGGCAGTTCCGCTACAATCTCGTCGACACGCCCGGCCACTCGGACTTCTCCGAAGACACCTACCGCACGCTGACCGCGGTGGATGCGGCGATCATGGTGATCGACGGCGCAAAAGGTGTGGAAAGCCAGACCCGCAAGCTGTTTGAAGTTTGCCGCCTGCGCGACCTGCCGATCCTGACCTTCTGCAACAAGATGGACCGCGAGGCGCGCGACACCTTCGAGATCATCGACGAAATTCAGGAAAACCTCGCCATCGACGTGACGCCTGCCAGCTGGCCGATCGGCATGGGGCGCGATTTCCTCGGCTGCTACGACATGATCCACGACCGGCTGGAACTGATGGACCGGGCCGACCGCAACCGCGTGGCGGAATCGATCAAGATCAGCGGCCTCGACGATCCGAAGTTGGCCGAACACGTCCCCGCCGAACTGCTCGAGCAGCTGCGCGAAGAGATCGAAATGGCGCGCGAGCTTCTTCCCGCGCTCGACCCGCAGTCGGTGCTCGAAGGTCATATGACGCCGATCTGGTTCGGCTCTGCGATCAACTCCTTCGGCGTGAAGGAACTGATGGATGGCATCGGCGAGCTGGCCCCCGAGCCGCAGCCGACCTCCGCCGCGCCCCGGCAGATTGCCCCCGATGAGAAGAAGGTCGCCGGGTTCGTCTTCAAGGTGCAGGCCAATATGGACCCCAAGCACCGCGACCGCGTCGCCTTCGTGCGCTTGTCGTCCGGGCATTTCGAGCGTGGCATGAAGCTGACCCATGTGCGCACCAAGAAGCCCATGGCGATCTCCAACCCGGTGCTCTTCCTTGCCGCCGACCGCGAGCTTGCCGAAGAGGCCTGGGCGGGCGACATCATCGGCATCCCCAACCACGGCCAGCTGCGCATCGGCGACACGCTGACCGAGGGCGAGGCGCTGAAGGTCACCGGCATCCCGTCGTTCGCGCCGGAACTGCTGCAGAGCGTGCGGGCGGGCGATCCGCTGAAGGCCAAGCACCTCGAAAAGGCGCTGTTCCAGTTTGCCGAGGAAGGCGCGGCGAAAATCTTCAAGCCGTCGATCGGCTCGGGCTATATCGTCGGCGTCGTCGGCGCGCTGCAGTTCGAGGTTCTGGGCGCGCGGATCGAGCAGGAATATTCGCTGCCGGTGCGCTTCGAGCCCTCGCAGTTCACCTCGGCGCGCTGGGTGCATGGCGAGAAGGCGGCGGTGGAGAAATTCACCAACGCCAACAAGCAGCACATCGCCCACGACAACGACGGCGACATCGTCTACCTGACGCGCATGCAATGGGACATCGACCGGGTCGAGCGCGACTATCCGGGCGTGACCCTCTCGGCGACCAAGGAAATGATGGTCTGATCCCGAGCCGCCTGTTGCATCACTGCACAGGCCAAGCCCCTGACCCAACGTCATTTTACCCGATCCGGCGCCGCGAAATCACATTTTCGCGGCGCCGGGCGCTTTGAGGCACACCTTTGCGCCGCCCCGCGCTATACTGGCGCCTGCAGAGGGCGCGAAGCCCCGAAGATACAACGACAAAAGACCACCGAGGCAGAGGCAGCATGTCCCAAGACAGCGTGATTATCCGGCCCCTTCGGGCCGAAGACGAAGCCGCGTGGCGCGCGCTCTGGACCGGCTATCTCACCTTCTACGAGACCTCGGTGCCCGAAGAGGTCTATGCCGCCACCTTCGCGCGTCTGCTGGGCGACGATCCGCAGGATTTCAGCTGCCTTGTGGCCGAGAGCGAGGGCGCGCTCATCGGGCTGGTGCATTTCCTCTTCCACCGCCACTGCTGGCGCATCGAGAATGTGTGCTATCTGCAGGACCTCTATGCCGCCCCCGAGGCGCGCGGCAAGGGCGTGGGCCGGGCGCTGATCGAGGCGGTCTATGCCGCCGCCGATGCCGCTGGCGCGCCAACCGTCTACTGGCTGACGCAGGAGTTCAACCACACCGCCCGGCAGCTTTATGACCGGATCGGGACCGAGACGCCCTTTATCAAATATCAACGGCCCTGAGTGATGTGGCGGCGCGGGCTCATCGTGCTGACCCTCGGGCTGTTGCTCGGCTCCTGCGCGCCGAGCGGCCCCGAGACCGCGCGGCGTGGCACTGCCGCGCCGGAAACCCCGCTGGCCGAACCACCGCTCGCCGCACGTTTCGGCGCGCCGCAGCCCGAGCCACCGCAGGTCGCCAACACGCAGATCGCCCGTGACGTGCTCGACCTCGCCTTCTTGCTGGAATCGGGCAAGAGCCTGCCGAACTTCACCCGCTTCGAGACGCCCGTGACCCTGCGCGTGGCCGGAGATGCGCCGCCCAGCCTGAGCGCCGACCTTGCGCGCCTGCTGCGGCGGCTGCGCGAAGAGGCCGGGATCGACATCACCGAGACCAAGGCCACCGAGGCCAATATCACCCTCGTTCCGGTCTCGCGCGAGACGATCCGCAAGGAACTGCCGCAGGCTGCCTGTTTCGTCATCCCCGGCGTCAACTCACTGGCCGAATACCGTCGCGCGCGCCGCGCCGGAAGCACCAGCTGGGTGGATGTGCAGAAGCGCGAGACCGCCGCCGTCTTCCTGCCTGCCGACGCCGCGCCGCAAGAGCTGCGCGACTGCCTGCACGAAGAGATCGCGCAGGCGCTGGGGCCGCTTAACGATCTTTACCGGCTGGGCGACAGCGTGTTCAACGACGACAATGTGCACACGGTGCTTTCCGGCTATGACATGCTGGTGCTGCGGGTCTTTTACGACCCCGCGCTGCGTTCGGGGATGAGCCGCGCCGAGGTGGCGCAGGCGTTGCCCGAGATCCTTGCCCGGCTCAATCCACGCGGCGAGTCCCTGCCCGACCGGCATCTCGCGCCCACCCCGCGGCCTTGGATCGACGCGATCCAGACCGCGCTGAGCACTGGCGAGCCGATGCCGAAGCGCCGCGGCTCGGCCGAAGACGCGCTGCGCCTCGCGCAAAGCGAAGGCTGGCGCGACCACCGGCTCGGCTTTGCGCATTTCGTTCTGGGGCGGCTGTTGCAGGGCGATGAGCCGGCGGCTGCGCGCGCCGAGTTCGTTGCCGCGCGCCGCGTCTTCGCGGCCCTGCCCGGCGCGCGTCTGCACGAGGCCTATGTGGACGCGCAGCTTGGCGCGCTGGCGCTGCGGGCGGGCGATGCGGCGCGCACGCTGGAGCTTGTGACGCCGCAGCAGGAGACCGCCACGCGCTATGAAAACGCCGCGCTTCTGGCGACGCTGAAGATGCTGCGCGCCGAGGCGCTGCAGATGTCGGGGCGCGCCTCGGAAGCCGAGCAGGTCCGGCTGGACTCTCTGGGATGGGCGCGCTACGGCTTCGGCCCGGATTGGGCGGCACAGGCCAAGCTGCGACAGATCGCAGCGCTCAATCCGATGAACGGGAGTTGAGGACAGCGCATGATCGTGATCGCCGGAGCCCTGCTGGGCGCCATCATCGGCGGGCTGACCGCCCGGCGCCGCAAGGGCAACAAGGCCGATATTGCGCAGTTCGTTGCGGTCTATGCGATCGCCTTCGGGCTGGTCGGGCTGATCGTCACCATCGCGGTTGAGAAGCTGGCGTTCTGAGCTGATCCTGCGGGTTCAGGGGGCGCTGCCCCCTCTTCGCTGCGCGAATTCACCCCCGGCGTATTTTCAAAGAGAAGAAGACCCGGGTTGAGGGCGCTGGCTCGGCGCGGCATCATTGCGGCCGGAGGTGGCGGATGTTCCTGCGATTTTTCGAAACCCTGAGACAGGCGCAGGTGCCGGTCTCGCTGCGTGAGTTCCTGAGCTTTCTCGAGGCGCTGAAGGCCGGGCTGGCGCGCTATGACGTGGAGGGGTTCTATTACCTCGCGCGCTGCGCGCTGGTGAAGGACGAGCGCCACCTCGACCGGTTCGACCGCGCCTTTGCCGAGGCTTTCAAGGGCGTCGAGGCGATCTCTTTCGAGCAGGTTCTGGAGGCGGTGGCGCTGCCCGCGGACTGGCTGCAGAAGATGGCTGAAAAGCATCTGTCGCCCGAAGAGAAGGCCGAGATCGAGGCGATGGGCGGCTTCGAGAAACTGATGGAGGGGCTCAAGGAGCGCCTTCGCGAGCAGCAAAAGCGCCACGAGGGCGGCAGCAAGTGGATCGGCACCGCGGGCACGTCGCCCTTTGGCGCCAATGGCTACAACCCCGAAGGCGTGCGCATCGGTCAGGACCAAAGCCGCCACCAGCGCGCGGTGAAGGTCTGGGACAAGCGCGAGTTCCGCAACCTCGACGATCAGGTCGAACTGGGCACGCGCAACATCAAGGTCGCGCTGAAGCGGCTGCGGGCCTGGGCGCGCGACGGGGCGGCGGATGAGTTGGACCTCGACGGCACGATCCGCGCCACCGCCGAGCATGGCTATCTCGACGTGAAGACCCGCCCCGATCGGCGCAATGCGGTCAAGGTGCTGCTGTTTCTCGACGCGGGCGGCTCGATGGACCCGCATGTGAAGGTGGTCGAAGAGCTGTTCTCGGCGGCACGGGCCGAGTTCAAACACCTCGAGCACTACTATTTTCACAACTGCCTGTACGAAGGGGTCTGGCGCGACAACCGCCGCCGCTGGGACGCGCAACTGCCGACGTGGGAGGTGCTCAACACCTATGGGCCCGACTATAAATGCATCTTCGTCGGGGATGCTTCGATGAGCCCCTATGAGATCGCCGTGCCGGGCGGTGCCAATGAGCATTGGAACAAGGAGGCGGGCGAGGTCTGGCTCCGCCGTGCCCGGGCGCAATGGCCCGATCACCTGTGGATCAACCCGGTGCCCGAGAAGCACTGGCGCTACACCCAGTCGATCGCGATGATCCGCGAGATTTTCGAGGAGCGCATGGTGCCGATGACGCTGGAAGGGATCGCCCGCGGCACCCGCGAGCTGGCGCGTTAAAACTCCACTTCAAGCTCGACGATCTCGTCGGGCTCGGCCAGCGCGCCTTCGGTCCATTCGCGCATCGGCGCCCAGTTCAGGATGGTCTCGACATAGGCCTCGAGCGTCGGATCGAGCGCCACCGAATAGGTGCGGAAACGCGTGCAGACCGGGGCGTACATGGCATCGGCGACCGAGGGGCGCGCACCAAAGAGGAACGGCCCGCCGTAGGTGTCGAGGCACTCGTGCCAGATCACCTTGATCCGCTCGACATCGGGCCGCGCGCCCGAGAAAATCTTGAAACTCTGGTGCCGCGCCTTGAGGTTCATCGGCAGCGCCGAGCGCAGGTTGTAAAAGCCCGAATGCATCTCGCCAGAGATCGACCGGCAATGCGAGCGCGCCACGATGTCATCGGGGTAGAGCCCGGCCTCGGGCAGGATCTCGTTGAGATACTGAGCGATGGCCAGCGTGTCCCAGACCTGCACTTTGCCATGCACCAGCCGAGGCACCAGCACCGTGGGCGAGAGCAGCAAAAGCTCCTGCCGGGCGGTGGCGTCGGTGGTGTCGACCATCTCCTCGGTGAACTCCAGCCCGGCCATGCGGCAGAGCAGCCAGCCCCGCAAAGACCACGAGGAATAGTTTTTCGATGAAATGGTGAGCGTTGCCTGCCCCATGCGTCTTCCTCCCGCTGTCACTCGCGCCAAGACCACAGTTTCTTGTCGCATCGTGCGCGCAGACCTGGCTAGCGTTTTCGCGAGGCAGCGAGGGGAAATCGACGTGCTCTACGCAGGCTACCAAGGACTTGATGATTTTATCGCCCCTTTTCGCATGGCGGCGCTGCATGGGCTGACTTTCATGCCGCGCCTTGCCGGGCCCTTCGCGCAGCTGTCCCGGCACAATGCCGCCGCGCTGGAGATGGTCAGCCGGTTCCGGCTCAGCCATGAGCGCCCGGCCTTCGGCATCACCACGGTACGCGATGGCAACCGCGACGTGCCGGTCCGCGAGGAAGTGGCGCTCGACCTGCCGTTTGGCCAGTTGCTGCATTTTCGCAAGGAGATCGACACGCCGCGCCCCAAGGTGCTGGTGACCGCGCCGCTTTCGGGGCATTTCGCCACGCTGCTGGCGGGCACGGTGAAAGTGCTGCTGCGCGACCATGACGTCTATATCACCGACTGGAAGAACGCCCGCGATGTGCCGAAATCGGCGGGCGCTTTCGGGGTGGAGGATTACGTCGCCTATGTGATCCGCTTTCTCGAAGAGATCGGGCCGGGCGCGCATATTCTTGGCGTCTGCCAGCCCTGCGTTCAGGCGCTGGCCGCGGTCGCCGTGATGTCGGAGGATCGCAACCCCGCGACACCGCTGTCGATGACGCTGATGGCGGGCCCGGTGGATGTGCGCGAAAGCCCCACGATGGTGAATGCGCTGGCCGATGAAAAGCCGCTCGACTGGTTCGAGCGCAACGTCATTGCCACCGTGCCGCTGCGCTATGCCGGTGCCGGTCGGCGGGTCTATCCCGGCTTTGTGCAACTCACCGCCTTCATGTCGATGAACATGGAGCGGCACCGCGCGCAGCACAAACGGCTCTACGATCACCTCGCCGCCGGAGAGACCGAAGAGGCGCGCAAGGTGAAGGAGTTCTACGACGAGTATTTCGCCGTGCTCGATCTGACCGAGGAGTTCTACATCGAGACCATCGAGCGCATCTTCAAGAAGGCCGAACTGGCGACGGGCGAGTTCACCTATCGCGGGCGCAAGGTGAACCCCGCTGCCATTCGCCACACCGCGCTGCTCACCGTCGAAGGCGGGCGCGACGATATCTGCGGGCTCGGCCAGACCTCGGCGGCGCATGACCTCTGTTCGTCGCTACGCCCGCATCTGAAGCGCCACCACCTGCAGGCCAATGTCGGCCATTATGGCGTCTTCAACGGGCGTAGGTGGGAGAATGAGATCTACCCGGTGGTGCGCAACATGATCCTTGCCATGGAGTGAGGCGGCAGGGGAGTGAGGCGGCGGACCGCCCGAGGCCCCGCCGCCAGCGTGGCCGAAAGGCGACGCGGGCGGGCCATGCGCGCCGCGCCGCTGCTCGGGCAATTGCGCGCGTCCACGCTTGGCGGCAGTCTCCGGCCCATGAGCGCAGACAAGACCCCCAGCTATCCCGGCGGAATCGCGGCCATTCTCACGCAGATGGAGGGCCGGCGCGATGCCATCGACTATGCCCCCGGCGAGGCGCTGCCTCCCTATGACACGCCGCTAGCGGGGCTTGCGGATCGGATTATCGGCGATCCCGATGGCGACCCTGACGAAGCCCCGCCCTTCCGCTCGTCCTACCACCGCAAGCGCCACGCGCTGCGCAAGGAACTGACGGGCCGGTCCGAGTTGGTGTTCCTGAATGCGCTGCTCATCGCGCACCTGCGCAAGCGCAGCTTCCCCGAGCACGCCCCGGCGCTGTTCCAGAGGCTCTGGGCCGAAGAGGGCGCGGCGCTGCTGGCGCAGCTCGATCCGCGCTGGCTGGTCTCTTCGGTCACCACCTTCGGCGATCATGGGCTCAGCCTCGTGCAGCGCTCGGTGGGGCTGGCGCTGACCGTGCTCTTCGGCACCATGAAGCTCTATGAATCCGAGCGGCTCTATTCCGGGCTCGCCGCCGACCGGCCCTTCGCGCTCGACGGTAAGGCGCGCAGCCCGCTGCCGCTGGAGATGGACAGCTATTCGCTGCCCAGCGGCGGGCTGGATGTGAACCTGATCGGGCGGCTGTGGATGGAGGCCGAGGGTGATCCGGTGATCCGCCCGCTTGCGCACCATCTGCTGGAACTTCTGATCTGCGACGAGCGCACGGTGTTTCGCCGCCTGCGCACCATGCGGCAGCGGCAGACGCGCCGGCAGGCCACCCCCGCCAAAAGCAATGCCGCGGCCAATGTCTCGCCGGTGCCGCAAAGCCATCACGACCTGACGCCCGAGTCGCTGCGCTGGGGCCTGACCTCGACCATCCGCGCGCCGCTGCGCGACATCGCCCGCTTTGCCGCGCATCACATCGAGCTTGGGGCGCATCTGCTGCACATCCATCTCGATGCGCCCGATGAAGAGACCGCCGCCGTTCTCACCCGCCACCCCTCGGTGCGGATCGTGCAGTGCGACACCGCCTATTGGGCGCAGACCGGCCGTCCCCGCCCCGAGGCGCATCAGCTGCGCCAAGCCTATAACGCCACGCAAAGCCTGCGCGCGGGGCATGGCTTGCACTGGCTGGCGCATGTGGATGTGGATGAATTCCTGCTGTCGCAGCGCCCGATCCCCGAGCTTCTGGCCGAGGTCCCGATGAGCGCCGCCTTTGCCCGCGTCGCCCCTGCCGAGGCGCTGGCCCCCGAGACAGGTCTGCCGCAGCGCTTCAAAACCACCCACAAGCACGCCGGGCGTCCGAAATCGGTTCTGCAGGACGTCTACCCCACTTTCGGCGCGCATCTCTACGGCGGCTTTCTCTCGCACAGTTCCGGCAAGGTTTTTGCCCGCACCGGGATCGACGACACGCGGCTTGGCATTCACACGCTGAAGTACCGCGGCGAGGAAGCCAGCAACCGTCACCGGCTGAGCGATGTCTGGCTGGGGCATCTGCACGCGCCCTCGTGGCAGGGCTTCCGCGCGCATCTCGACTTCCGCCGCAGCCTCGGCTCTTACCGCCGCAGCTCGCAGCGGCCCGAGATGGGTCAGGCCGAGCTGATCCAGTACCTGCTTGACGAAGAGGGCGAGGCCGGTCTGCGGGCGCTGTTTGACGAGGTCTGCGCCGACACGCCGGATCTGCGGGCGCGTCTCGCGCAGCAAGGCATGCTGATAGAGCAAAGCTTCGATCCCGATGCGGCAGTCGCCCGCGTGTTCGGAGATCTGCCGTGATCCGCTGGGGCACGGTCACCACCACCAATGCCGCGCTGCCGCGCATTCTCGAATTTGCCGCGTGGCATCTCGAGCAGGGCGCGCACCGGCTTTACATCTACCTCGACGCGCCGGACCCGCAGGCCGAGGCGGTGCTCTCATCCCACCCCAAGCTGCGCGTCTTCACCACCGACGATGCGTGGTGGCAAAAGCGCGGCAAACGCCCCGACAAGCATCAGGTCCGCCAGTGCCGCAACGCCCGGCACGCGAGTAACCGCAAGCCCGAGACCGACTGGCTGGCGCATGTGGATGTGGACGAATTTCTGCTGCCCGCGCGCCCGCTGGCCGATCAGCTTGCCGCCCTGCCCGAAGATTGCCTCTGCGCCCGCGTCCGTCCGGTCGAGGCGCTGTCCCCCGCGCCCGGAGATGAGGGAGCAGAGACGCTGTTCAAAGCCTTCCATCTCGAACAGAAGGCCCGCCAGAGCGCCGCCGAGGCGTGCTTTCCCACATGGGGGCGGCATCTGTCCGGCGGCTTCCTCAGCCATGTTGCCGGAAAGCTGTTCTTTCGCCCGGGCACCGAGGGGCTGGAGATCCGCATCCACAACGTCCTGCTCGGCGATCAGATGAACTCCGGAGAGCGCCCCCTGCCCGAGACCGAGCTGGGGCACTTCCACGCCGCCGACTGGACGCATTTTCTGGAGGCCTACCGCTTTCGGCTGGCGCGCGGCTCCTACCGGGCCGAGCTGAAACCGCAGGTGCGCGGGACAGAGGCGATCAGCCTGCACCAGCTTTTCGCGATGATCGAAGAGGCCGGCGGCGAGGAGGCTTTGCGCGCCTTCTATGATGAGGTCTGCACCGCCACGCCCGAATTGACCGCGCGGCTGGACCAGCATGGGCTGCTGCGCCGCTGCCGCATGGACCTGCCTGCCCTGCGGGCAAAGCATTTTCCGGGCGCTCCGCAGAACTGACTGCAGACCTGAGTGCACCTTGACCTGGCGCGCGGGGCCTGATCCAACCTTGGTATACCAAGACCGGAACCCCATGCTCACCGTCCTCACCCATGATATCCTGCCGGTCTTTGCGCTGCTGGCGCTCGGCTTTGCCCTTGGCAGGCGGCAGATTTTCACCCGGAAAGACGCGGCCTCGGCGAACCGCATCGCGCTGATGGTGCTGCAACCGGGGCTGATCTTTCCGCTGATCGCCACCGTGCCCTTCGCCGATTTCGACCTGCGCGCCCTGCTCACCTATGGTGCCTGCGAGGCCGCAGCCTTCGCCGCCTGCTACGCGCTGGCGCGGCGGCTTTTCCGCTGCGAGCCGCTCGAGGCGTGGCTGCTGGCGATGACGGTGATCTTCGTCAACTCGCTGCTCTATATCCGTCCGATCTCGCTGCTGATCTACGGCGAAAGCGGCGCGCTGCCGGTGACTGCCGTGGTCGCTTGGGACACGGCGATCGCCTTTGCCTTCTTCATTATAAGTTCCGACCTGATCGCCCGCCCCTCGGCCGGACCGCTGCCCGCGCTGAAGCGGCTGTCGGTCAATCCCACGCTGATCTCTATCGTGCTGGGCATCGCCGTGAACCTTTCGGGCCTGCCGCTGCCGGAACCGATCCGCACCGCCTGCGATTTTGCCGGGGCGGGCACCGCGCCGCTGGTGCTCTTCGCGCTCGGCCTGCTGCTCTCGGGACAGAGCCTGAAGCCCTCGCCGGTGGTGGTGAGCTTTGCGGCGCTGAAACTCTTTGGCTTTCCGCTGCTGGTGACGCTGGCGCTGTGGCTGATGGGCGTCGCCGGACAATGGCAGGCGCAGTTCACCCTGCTTGCCGCCGGACCCTCGGGTGCCATGGCCTTCGCGCTGGCGCTGCTGCATGGCACGCGCACCGACCGCATCGCGGCGGTGACGATCTGGACCAGCGCGCTATCGCTGCTGTCGCTGGCCGCGCTGGCCTAAAGAGCTTTGATCCGGCCTCAGGCCGTCGCGGGGAAGACGAAGCAGCGGTCGCGCCGCACGGTCAACCACAGCGGCGTGCCGGGTTTCGGCAGGAAGACATTCGGCACCGTGGCCTTGATCATGCCGCCATCGAAATCCATGCGGAACTCCACAAGGCTTTCCGAGCCCATGAAGCGCGCGCGCTCGACCACGCCGCGCGCTGGGGTGCCCGCCATCTGCGTCGGGTTCGGGCCGCGCCCGCCCCGGTCAAAGTCGATCCCCACGTGCTGCGGGCGGAAGACGATGTCCACCTGCTCGCCATCGGGCACGCCGGGCGCAAGGAAGGGGCCAAAGGGCGTCTGCGCAAGCGCGCCCTGAACTTTGCCGCTCAGCGTGTTGATATCGCTGAAGAAAGCCACCGCCGCCTTGTCCGCCGGAGCGTTGTAGATGTTGTAGGGCGCACCGCGCTGGACGATCTTGCCGCCGCGCATCAGGGCGATCTCATCGGCCATGCGCATGGCCTCTTCGGGCTCATGGGTGACCAGCAGAACCGAGGTACCCTCTTCCTTCAGCAGCGCCAGCGTCTCGTCGCGGACGCCGTCGCGCAGGCGGTTGTCGAGGCCCGAGAAAGGCTCGTCCATCAACATGATGCGCGGTCTGGGCGCCAGCGCGCGCGCCAGCGCCACGCGCTGCTGCTCGCCGCCCGAAAGCTGGTGCGGGTATTCGTCGATGAAATGCCCAAGGCCGACCCGGTCGAGAAGTTCCAGCGCCCGCGCCTTCTTGGCGCTTGCGGAGCCCTTGAGGCCGAAGGCGACATTCTCGCCCACCGACAGATGCGGGAAGAGCGCGAAATCCTGAAACATCAGCCCGATGGCGCGGCGTTCGGGCGGGATGCGAAACACCGTGTCGCACACAAGCGTTCCGTCGACGTGGATCGAGCCGCTGTCCTGCATATCGACCCCGGCGATCATCCGCAGCGTCGTCGATTTGCCGCAGCCCGATGGCCCGAGCAGGCAGGTCACATCACCCGGCTCGATGCTGAGCGAGACATCGTCGACAACCGCGCGCCCCTCGAAACGCCGGACGAGATTTCGGACCTCCAGACGGGGTTGCGCCACTGCTGCCTGCCTCGCGTTGTTCCTGATGAAATGCATCGGGGATTGAGCTTACAAGCCGAAGTAGCAGCCCCTAGAGCGGCACACAAGGCGAAGGGGCCACCCGGCCAGCCCTGCCACGCGCTAACGGGGGAGAGATCGCGCAAACCGCCGCACGGCAATGCAGAATTCCATGCAAAGCACCACCGGAGTCGGTCGCCGCAACCCTGCGTCAAATACGCACACCGACCGCGCAACCAAAAGATGTATCACAGAAACATCACATGTCCTCACGGGCCTCATGGCCATAGTAACCGAGGGTAACAATCGCAATAGTTCGGTGGAATTTTTAATCCTGACATTACCGTTAGATTTCGGCTAACTTTACTAAAATTCACGTCAGCGTAGCCGTTTTCGGGTTGTGATACCGTGTGAAATCGGCTGCCTTCTCTCGACGCCGCCAACGACGATCAGGGAGTTTCATGTCACTATTTATCATCGCGCTCCTGCCCTTCCTCGGAGCCTTGCTTCCGGGTTTGATGATTCAGGCGGGCCGGCGCGCCTGCGGAATGGCGACCCTGTTCGTCACCCTCGCAGCGCTGCTTGGCCTGATCACCCACCTGCCCGCCGTCTGGGCCGGAGAGACCGTCACCGCCTCGGTCGCATGGATGCCCTCCATCGGCCTGAACGTGACGCTCTTCCTTGACGGGCTGGGCATGATGTTTGCCGCGCTGATCCTCGGGATCGGTGCGCTGGTGATCATATACGCCCGCTACTACCTGACGCGCGATGACAATATGGGCGAGTTCTACACCTATCTGCTGCTCTTTCAGGGCGCGATGGTGGGCATCGTCCTGTCGAACAACATCCTGCTGCTGCTGATCTTCTGGGAGCTGACCTCGCTGTCGTCCTTCCTGCTGATCGGCTTTTGGAAACATCTGCCCGAGGGTCGTCAGGGCGCGCGTATGGCGCTGACCGTGACCGGCATGGGCGGGCTGGCGCTGATCGGCGGCATGCTTCTTCTGGGCTCGGCGGCGGGCACCTATGAGATCACCGAGATCCTCGCGCGGCGCGACGTGATCCAAGCCTCGCCCTATTACGTTCCGGCGCTGTTGCTGATCCTGCTGGGCTGTTTCACCAAGTCGGCGCAATTCCCCTTCCACTTCTGGCTGCCGCACGCGATGGCCGCGCCGACGCCGGTGTCGTCCTATCTGCATTCGGCGACGATGGTGAAGGCGGGCATCTTCCTGATGGCCCGGCTCTGGCCCGCGCTGGCGGGCAGCGACGAATGGTTCTGGATCGTCACCACGGCGGGTCTGGTGACCATGGTGCTGGGCGCCGTCATCGGCCTCTTCAAGCACGACCTGAAGGCGCTGCTGGCTTTCTCGACGGTCTCGCACCTTGGCCTGATCACCATGCTTTTGGGCACCGGCACGTCCTATGGCGCGATGGCGGCGGTGTTTCACATCCTCAACCACGCGGCGTTCAAATGCTCGCTCTTCATGACGGCGGGCATCGTCGATCACGAGGCGCACACCCGCGACATCCGACGTCTTGGCGGGCTGCGCCACCTGATGCCCGTGACCGCGACCATCGCGATCGTCGGCGCGCTGGCCATGGCCGGCATTCCGCTGTTCAACGGCTTTTTGTCGAAGGAAATGTTCCTCGAAGAAGCCTCGCACACCGTCCTTTTCGGCTCGCATTGGTTGGTGCCGGTGCTGGCGACGCTGGGGGCGATCTTCTCGGCCGCCTACAGCTTCCGCTTCATCGCCCATGCCTTCCTTGGCAAGACCCGCGACGACTATCCGCACAAGCCGCATGACCCGAATTTCGGCATGTGGGGGCCGCCCGCGTTTCTTGGCCTGATCGTCGTTTCCGTGGGCTGTCTGCCCTTCCTTGCCGAGCCTGTGGTGAAACGCGTGGCCGCAGCCGTCATCGGCGCCGAGGGCGAAGTGCCCGGCGCGCATCTGGCGCTGTGGCACGGGATCACCCCGGCGCTGATCATGTCGGTGATCGCCACGGTCGGCGGCCTGATCCTGCTGGCGCTCTTCACGCCGCTGCTGAAGGGCTGGGACGCGGCGCCCCGCCCCGAGGCCAAGCGCATCTTCGAAGCGCTGGTCGATGCCTGCGCGCGCGGCTCCGAGCGGCTGACGCAGGGCATGCACAACGGCAGCTTCTCGCGCTACGCGACGATCTTCACCGTCACCGTGCTGGCCGCTGCCGCGCATGCGTGGTTCACCGGATCCGTCGGCCCGGTCACCCGCGAGATGCTGCCCATCCAGCCGCTGCCGCTGGCGGGCTGGATCCTCATCCTCACCGCCACCACGCTGATCGTGCTGTTCCACCGCAACCGTCTGGTCGCGCTGATCCTGATGGGTGTGATCGGCACCATGGTGTCGATCGCCTTCAACTACCTTTCGGCGCCGGACCTTGCGCTGACGCAGATCTCGGTCGAGGTGGTGACGATCATCCTGCTGCTGCTGGCGCTGAACTTCCTGCCCAACACCACACCGATCGAATCCACCTCGGCCCGCCGCCTCCGCGACGGTGCGCTGGCGGTGCTCGCCGGTCTTGGCACCGCAGGGCTGACCTATGCCATCCTGCGCCGCGATTTCTCGCTCGGCACGATCTCGGACTACATGCTCGAGAATTCCTACGCTGGCGGGGGTGGCACCAATGTGGTGAACGTGATCCTCGTGGACTTCCGGGGCTTTGATACCTTCGGCGAGATCATCGTGCTGGGGATTGCCGCGCTGGTGATCTACGCGGTCACCGAGGCGCTGCTGTCCGGCCCCGTCCGTGCCCGCCTGCTCAACCGCGTGCCCGACCAGAAACAGGCCGGAGACGCGCACCCGCTGATCATGGTGGTGGTCACGCGCCTGCTGCTGCCGGTGCTGCTGATGGTCGGCATCTACATCTTCCTGCGCGGCCATAACGAGCCCGGCGGCGGCTTCGTGTCGGGCCTCGTGGTGTCGATCGCGGTGGTGATGCAATACATGGCCTCGGGCTTTTCCTGGGCCAACGACCGCCAGCGCTACCCATATCACGGGGTGATCGGCGCGGGCGTGCTGATCGCCGGGTTGACCGGGATCGGCGCGTGGCTGTTCAGCCGCCCCTTCCTGACCTCGACCTTCGGCTACGTGAAACTGCCGGGGCTCGAGAAATTCGAGTTGGCCTCCGCCATGGCCTTCGATCTGGGTGTGTTCCTGTCGGTCGTGGGTGCCGTGATGCTGTCGCTCGAGAGCTTCTCGCGCCTCGCCCGCCGCGCCGATACCGAGACCAGCGAGCACGCGATGGACATCGACCCGTCGCGCGACACCGAAACCGGAGAGGCCTGATCCATGGAGTTCCTCATCGCAACCGCCATTGGCGTGCTCACCGCCGCGGGGATCTATCTGGTCATGCGCAAGCGCACCTTCCCGGTGATCCTTGGCACCTCGCTGCTGACCTATGCCGTCAATATGTTCCTCTTCGCCTCGGGTCGGCTGGTGATCAACCAGCCCCCCATTCTGCGCGACGATGCCACAAGCTATACCGACCCGCTGCCGCAGGCGCTGGTGCTGACCGCCATCGTGATCTCCTTCGGGATGACCGCCGTGGTGGTGATGATCGCCCTCGCCTCTTACCTGAACGCCGATGACGACCATGTGGACGAGGCGCAGGCTCTGGCCAGCGAACGCCGCGCCGGAGATGAGCCAGCCGAAGGCCCGGCCGACGAGAAGGAGTCCCGCGCATGATGCACTGGATCATCGCCCCCGTGGTGCTGCCGGCCATGATGGCTGCCACCATCGTCCTCGCCGCCCGTTTCCACGACAGCCTGCAGCGGGTGTTCTCGCTGGGCTCGCTGGTGGCGCTGCTGGCGATTTCCATCGGCCTCTACATGCAGGCCTCGGACGGCACGATCACGCTTTACCAGCTGGGTCATTGGCAGGCGCCCTTCGGCATCGTGCTGGTCGCCGACCGGCTGTCGACGACCATGGTGCTGCTGACCGCGGTGCTGGCGCTGCCGGTGCTGATCTATGCCATCGGCTCGGGCTGGGACAAACGCGGGCAGCATTTCCACGCGCTCTTTCAGTTCCAGATCATGGGGATCATGGGCGCGTTCCTGACCGGCGACGCTTTCAACCTCTTCGTCTTCTTCGAAGTGCTGCTGATCGCCTCTTACGGCCTGATGATCCACTCGGGCGGGGCCACGCGCACCCGCTCGGGCGTGCAGTACATGCTCTACAACCTCTTGGGCTCGACACTGTTTCTCTTCGCGCTCGGCACGCTTTATTCGCAGGCGGGCACGCTGAACCTTGCCGATCTGGCGCTGCGCGTGCAGCAGATGGACCCCGAGAATTCCGCCGGGCTGCGCGTCGCGGCGGTGCTGCTGCTGCTGGTCTTTGCGGTGAAGGCGGCGCTGCTGCCGCTGCACTTCTGGCTGCCGTCGAGCTATGCCAACGCCCCCGCCCCGGTCGCCGCGCTCTTTGCGATTATGACCAAGGTCGGCGCCTACAGCATCATCCGCTTTTACACGCTGGTCTTCCCGCCCTCGCTGCCGCTGGTGCAGGGCGCGCATGAGGAATGGCTGCTGCCGCTGGCGCTGATCACGCTGGTCATCGGCATGATCGGCGTCCTGGGCACGCGCGAGATCGGGCGTCTGGTAGCCTTCTCTGTGGTCGGCTCGATGGGCATGCTGCTGGCCTCGGTGGCGCAGTTCACCCCCGAGGGGATTTCCGCCGCGCTTTACTACGCGCTGCACTCGACGCTGGCGACGGCAGCGCTGTTCCTGATCGTCGACGTGGTGCGCGAGCGTCGCGGCAGCGTCGCGGGCACCATCGAAGAGACCCTGCCCATGGCGGGCGGCGCGCTGGTGGCCGGGCTGTTCTTCATCGCCTCGATCGCGATGGCGGGCCTGCCGCCGCTGTCGGGCTTTCTGGGCAAGCTGCTGATCCTCGAAGCCGCGCAGCAAGGCACGCTGACATGGTGGGTCTGGGCGGCGGTGCTGGGCTCGTCGCTGATCGCCGTGGTGGGCTTTTCGCGCGCGGGATCGACGATCTTTTGGAAGTCGCATCAGGTGGCGGTCGAACACTGCGGCACCGTCGATGATCCCGAGGACGAACAAGGCGCCCGCGAGGTCCATGACCCCGCCGACGACCATCACCCGCTGCCGATGATCGCGATCGGCCTTCTGGTGGCGCTGCTGGTCGCGCTGACCGTCTTCTCCGGCCCGGTGACGCGGCAACTCGACGCCACCGCGCAGCAGCTTTTTGCGCCGCAGCCCTACATCTCCACCGTGCTCGAGACGCCGGGCAAGGAGATCAAGGCGCACGGAGATGAGCACGGGGATGAGCACGGCGACGACCATGTGGAAACCGGCGAGGATGAGGCCAAGCACCTGCCCGCCGATGAAGCCCACGAAGACCCGCCGCATGACGGCGAGGCGCTGCACGGCGAGGACGCCAATGCACAAAGCACGGAAGGAGGACACTGATGGCCACCCGCTACATCCGCAGGCTCTTCCCGCATCCGCTGCTGTCGGTGGCGCTGGTGATCGTCTGGCAGTTTCTGTCGAATGATCCGTCGATCAACAGCCTCGTCTTCGGCGTGATCCTTGGCGTGCTGCTGCCCTTCGCCACCGCGGCCTATTGGCCGGACAGGCCGCAGGTAACACGGCCGTGGAAGCTCATCCCCTATGGCCTCATCGTGGCGTGGGACATCATCACCGCCAATATCACCGTGGCGATGATCGTGCTCTTCAAGCGCAATGACGACATCCATTCGAAATGGATCAGCATCCCGCTCGACGTGCGCACCCCCGAGGCGATCACCGCCCTTGCGGGCACGATCACCCTGACACCGGGCACCGTCTCGGTCGATCTGTCGAACGAGGGCCACGCGCTGCTGGTCCATGCGCTGCACGCCGACAACCCCGAGAAGGTCGCCCGCAAGATCAAGCAGCGCTACGAACGCCGCCTGAAGGAGATTTTCGAATGATCGTCACCTATGCGCTCATCTTCGCCTTCGTCGCGGTCAGCCTGTCGCTGCTGCTGACGATGATCCGCCTGATCAAGGGGCCGCACATCGGCGACCGTATCCTTGCGCTCGACACGCTGTCGATCAACGCGGTGGCGCTGATCATCCTTGTCGGCATCGCCGGAGCCACGCAGATTTACTTCGAGGCGGCGCTGATCATCGCCATGGTGGGCTTTGTGTCCACGGTGGCGGTCGCGCGCTTCGTGCTGAGGGGAGACATCATCGAATGACCCATGGCTACATCGACATCGCCATCGCCGCGGCACTGGTCATCGGCGGGCTGTTCACGCTGGTGGGCTCGGTGGGCCTGCTGAAGCTGCGTGCCCCCATGGCGCGGCTGCATGCCCCCACCAAGGCCTCGACGCTTGGCGTCGGCTCGATCCTGCTCGCCTCGGTGCTCTTTGCTTTCGCCTCGGACGCGCCCTCGTACCACGAGCTGCTGATCATCGCGTTTCTCTTCATGACCGCGCCCGTCTCGGCCTATTTCATCTCGAAGGTGCATATCCATCTGCAGAACCAGCGCGATCCGCTGCCGAAACCGGCGCGCGACCGCATCTGGGCGACGATGGCCAAGCGCGAGGAAGACACGCCGAGCGTGCCGGAAATGAAATCGGAAAACTGACCCCGACGGAGCGTGGCGGCTCAGCCCGCCGCCTCCAGCGCCTTGCCGAGCCGCGGCAGACGGGCCTTCTTGAGCAGGCTGCGCATGGTCCAGTCTTCACCCGAGAGCCGCCGCGCTTCGGCCAGAACGCCCTCGCAGGCGTCCCGCACCTTGCCCGGATTGGCCTCGAACATACCGCGCAGAAAACCGTCGGCATCGACCCGGCTGAGGCCCTCCTCGGCGAGGATGCCGCGCGGGAAATCCTTGGCGTTCTCGGTGACGATGATGTCCGCACTGCCGGAAATCGCCGCCGCCAGCACGTGAAGATCCGCCGGATCGGGCAGCCACAGCCGGTCTTCCATGGACGGTTGATAGCGCACCTCAGCATTCGGCCAAGCCGCCCGGACCTGCGCGATCTCGCCGCGCGCCTGCACCTCGCCCATCGGCCCCAGCTTGCGCGAGGCCAGCGCCCATTCCTCGAGGATGCGCGCCGACCAAAGCGGCTGAAAGAGCCCTTGCGCGGCGACGCCCAGCAGCACCTCGCGCATCACCGTCGGGTAGATGACGCAGGTGTCGAGCAGGACTTTCACCGGCCGGCTCACAGGCGGAACACCAGCGCCTTCAGATAGCCCGATTCCGCCAGCTGCGGCAGCAGCGGATGGTCCGGCCCGGCAAAGCCGGTGTGCAGCAGCTGAGCGCGCCGCCCGGCCCGGCCGATGCCGCGCAGACAGGCGCCGGTGAAGCTCGACAGGTCCGCCGCATGGCTGCACGAGCAGAGCACCAGATAGCCGCCCTCCTCGACCAGCGGCGCCGACAGCCGCGCGACCTTCTCATAGGCGCGCAGCCCCGCTTCCAGCGCGGGCTTGGCCGGGGCGAAGGCGGGCGGGTCGCAGACCACGAGGCCAAAGCGCGCGTCTTCCTGTCCCAGCGCCTCGAGCGTGTCGAAGGCGTCGCCCTGACGGGTGGCAAAGCGCTCCGCCGCGCCCATCCGCTTGGCGCCTTCCTCGGCCAGCGCCAGCGCCGAGGCCGAGCCGTCCACCGACAGCGCGCTCGATGCGCCGCCCGCGAGCGCGGCCAAGGCGAAACCCCCGACATGGGAGAAGACATCGAGCATCTTCTGCCCGTTCGCCAGTCGCGCCGCAAAGCCGTGGTTCGGGCGCTGGTCGTAGAACAGCCCGGTCTTCTGCCCGCCGGTGAGGTCGGCCATATAGGTGGCCCCGTTCATCTCCACCGGCAGCGGCGCCTCGGGCGCCTGCCCCAGCAGCACCGCGTCCTGATCGTCGAGGCCCTCAAGCTGGCGACCGCGGCCCCCGGCGTTCTTGAGGATATTCCTGACCCCCGTGACCTCGGCCAGCGCCTCGGCCAGCTGCGGCAGCAGCAGCTCGGCCCAAGCGGCGTTGGGCTGGATCACCGCGGTGTCGCCGAAGCGGTCGATGATCACCCCGGGCAGCCCGTCGGCCTCGGCATGCACCAGCCGGTAGTAGGGCGCTGGGAAGAGCCGCGTGCGCAGCTCCAGCGCGCGGGTCAGCTTGGCCGCCAGCCATGCCTTGTCGATCACCGCCTCGGGATCGCGGTCGAGCATCCGGCAGGTGATCTTCGAATCCGGCGTCAGCCCAACAAGGCCCAGCGGCTTGCGCTCGTTGTCCTCAAGCAGGGCGACGGTGCCCGCCGGCAGCTTCTTGGTGCGGCGGTCGAGGACCATCTCGTTGGAATAGACCCAAGGGTAGCCACGGCGCAGCGCCTGCGGCTTGGTTTTGGGAAGGAGGCGGACGATGGGAATATCAGGGGTGCTCATGGCGCCCCTTTAGCGCCGCGGGCGGCACTTGGGAAGCGTCTTCGCGGTCTGGCCCGCGCTGGCGCGCGGTCTTTCCCCGCCCGCCAAAGACATCAGCCCTCGCCCGGCCTCGCTGCCCCAATTTCGCGCGGAGGCCCTGGCCCGCAGCCCGCTGCGGTTCTTCGACCTTTACTGATAGCGCTAACCGGGCTACATGCTACGGCAAGGACGCCAGACCGGGCAGCCCACGCTGGGCCAGCCGGACAGCGAAAGGAGCTCCCTCTCATGTCGCTCAACGCCACCATCGCCAAAGTCACCAAGGACATCGAGGACCGCTCGGAGAAACTCCGCGGCACCTATCTCGACCGTATGCGCCGCGCCGCCGAGGAAGGCCCGCGCCGCGCGCATCTCACCTGCGGCAATCAGGCCCACGCCTATGCCGCCACCGGGCAGGACCAGCAGGCGCTGGCGACGGGCCGCGCTCCGAACCTCGGCATCGTCACCGCCTATAACGACATGCTCTCGGCCCACCAGCCCTACGAGCGCTACCCCGAACTGCTGCGCAGCGCCGCGCGCTCGGTCGGAAGCACGGCGCAGGTGGCGGGCGGGGTGCCTGCCATGTGCGACGGCGTCACCCAAGGCCAAGTGGGCATGGAGCTCTCGCTCTTCTCGCGCGACGTGATCGCGCTGGCCACGGGCGTTTCGCTCTCGCACAACACCTATGACGCCGCCGTCTACCTCGGCGTCTGCGACAAGATCGTGCCCGGCCTCGTCATCGCCGCCGCCACCTTCGGCTATATCCCCGGCCTGTTCCTGCCCGCCGGGCCGATGACCTCCGGCCTGCCGAACGACGAGAAAGCCAAGGTCCGCCAGCAGTACGCCACCGGCGAGGTTGGCCGCGACAAGCTGATGGAAGCCGAGATGAAGAGCTACCACGGCCCCGGCACCTGCACGTTCTATGGCACCGCCAACTCCAACCAGATGCTGATGGAGTTCATGGGTCTGCACCTGCCCGGCAGTTCCTTCATCAACCCGAACACGCCGCTGCGCGATGCGCTGACCGAAGCCGGGGCGAAACGGGCGCTGGCGATCACTGCGCTCGGCAATGAGTATCGCCCGGTCTGCGATGTGCTCGACGCCAAGGCCTTCGTCAACGGTATCGTCGGGCTGATGGCCACGGGCGGGTCGACCAACCTCGTGCTGCACCTTCCGGCCATGGCGCGCGCCGCGGGCGTGGCGCTGGAGCTGTCGGACTTCGACGCGATCTCGCAGGCGGTGCCGCTGATGGCCAAGGTCTACCCCAATGGGCTGGCGGACGTGAACCACTTCCACGCCGCGGGCGGGCTGCAATATATGATCGGCGAGCTTCTGGACGCGGGCCTCATGCATGAGGACGTCAAGACCGTCGCCGGTGACGGCATGAGCCTCTACACCCAAGAGCCCAAGCTCAAGGATGGCGCCATCGTCTACGAGGACGCCCCGCGCGACAGCCAGAACGACAAGATCCTCCGACCCGCCTCGGATCCGTTCCAAAAGACCGGCGGGCTCAAGCAGATGATCGGCAACCTCGGCCATGGCATCATGAAGATCTCGGCGGTGAAACCCGAGCATCACGTCGTCGAGGCCCCGGTGCGCATCTTCCACGATCAGGCGCAGGTGAAAGATGCCTTCAAGGCGGGCGAGTTCACCTCCGACACCATCGTCGTGGTGCGTTTCCAGGGGCCGAAGTCGAACGGCATGCCCGAGTTGCACAGCCTGACGCCGACGCTGGCGGTGCTGCAGGACCGCGGTCTCAAGGTGGCGCTGGTCACCGACGGGCGCATGTCCGGCGCGTCGGGCAAGGTGCCCTCGGCGATCCACGTCTGCCCCGAGGCGGCCGACGGCGGCCCGCTCGCCAAGCTGCGCGACGGCGACATCGTGCGGCTTGATGCGGGCAGCGGTACGCTGCAGTGTCTCACCGAGGGCTTCGAGGACCGTGAGAGCGCCACGGCGGACCTCTCAGGCAACGGCCACGGCGTCGGGCGCGAGCTCTTCGAGGCCTTCCGCCAGAACGTCGGCCTCGCCTCCAACGGCGCGGCGGTGGTGGTCTGACCCTGCCCGGGACATGCGCGGGCCTTGCCCTTTCATCTTTCTGAAAATACTCAATAGCTGACCGATCCGGTCCTTCCGACATCCAGACAAAGGCCCCGCCCATGACTCCCCAGGACGCCAGCCGCTCCAACGAAGCCCTCTGCAAGCTCGCCCCGGTGATCCCGGTGCTGGTGATCGACGACGTCGCCCATGCCCGCCCGCTGGCCGAGGCGCTGGTGGCCGGCGGCCTGCCCGTGCTCGAGGTCACGCTGCGCACCCCGGTGGCGCTCGACGCGATCCGCGAGATGGCCAAGGTCGAAGGCGGCGTGGTCGGCGCGGGCACGCTGCTGACCCCCGAGGACGTGAAAGCCGCGGTCGAGGCCGGGGCGAAATTCGGCGTCTCGCCGGGCGCGACGGATAAGATCCTCGACGCCTGCGAGGCGGCGGATCTGCCGCTGCTGCCCGGCGCCGCCACCGCCTCCGAGGCGATGGCGCTGCTCGAGCGCGGCTACACCGTGCAGAAATTCTTCCCCGCCGAAGCCAATGGCGGCGCCCCGGCGCTCAAGGCCATCGGCGCGCCGATCCCGCAGGTCAAATTCTGCCCCACCGGCGGCGTCAGCATGAAGAACGTCGGCGATTACCTGTCGCTGAAGAACGTGCTTTGCTGCGGCGGGTCGTGGGTCGCGCCCAAGGATCTCATGCAGGCGGGCGATTGGGACGGCATCGTGGCACTCGCCAAGGAAGCCGCGGCGCTGCCGCGCTGATCGCGCCAGAGGGGGCGCAGCCCCCTCGCCCTTCGGGCTCACCCCCGGCGTATTTGGAAAGAGAAGAAGAAAAAGACGAAGAAGGCAGGGCGTGACGGTCCTGCCTTCTTCTCTTTGAAAATACGCGCGCCGCAGGCGCTCTTCAGACCTGCTGTGTCAGAGCCGCCGTGCCGCGCGGCCACCGCGCCGCCGGGGGGGCCTATCCTCGCCGAGCCCCTGCTTCAGCACCGCCGTCATCGGGTGGCCGGTCACCCCATGGCGCGCGATCAGCCCCGACAGCGCCGCCTGCACATCCGCGCCTTCCGGCAGCGACAGCGCCCAGTCGAGGAAGATCGAGCGGCATTCTTCAGAGGTGATGCCTTCGATGCGGTAGGCCTCAGCGATCAGCGCCTTGGGGTCGAGCGCGTCGCCCTTCATGCCTCGGGCTCCGGCAGGGCGGCGGTGATGATCTGCGCCGCGCGGCCCGACATCTGCGCCAGTTTCTCGCGCAGCGCCTCCGGTCCCTCGACCCCGGCCAGCCCGGTGAGGAAGGTGCAGCCGCCCACGCCCAGCTCCTCTGGGTCGAGCGCGCCTTCGGTGATCAGCCGCGCGCCGATCTGCAGGCTCCAGCACAGCCGGTAGGTGGCGGCGAGGTGATCGGCCTCCTCGCGGGTCAGCCAGCCCTCCTGCGCCGCTGCCGCGAGGCCACGCGCGGTGCGCCGCCGCGCCTTGCCCGAGAGCAGCGCCCCGGCCTGACCCACCAGTTCGATATCCTGCATCCGCCCTTGCCCCAGCTTCGGATCCCAGGGATCGCCCCCGCCCTTGGCGGCGGCAATTCGCGCGCGCATCTTCGACAGCTCGCCCAGCACATGCGCCTGCTCTTGCGGGCCGGCCAGCAGTTCGCGCCGCCGCGCCTCGACCTCGGCAGCCAGATCGTCCGGCCCGGCCACCACCCGCGCGCGGGTCAGGGCCAGATGCTCCCAGACCCATGCGTTCTCGCGCTGATATTCTGTAAACGCGGTGAGCGAGGTCGCCACCGGGCCCTGATTGCCCGAGGGGCGCAGGCGCATGTCGATCTCATAGAGCTTGCCCTCGGCCATTGGCGCGGACATGGCGGTGATCAGCGCCTGCGTCAGCCGCGCATAGTAGGTGCGCGCGGGCAGCGGGCGCGGCCCGTCGGAGGCCTCTACCCCATCTGCATCGTAGATCACGATGAGATCGAGATCCGAGCGCGCGTGCAGCCGCCCCGCGCCGAGGCTGCCCATGCCCACCACCACCGCGCCCCGCCCCGGCGCAGGCCCGTGCTTGCGGGCGAACTCCTCTTGCACCACGGGAAAGAGCGCGGCGAGCACCGCCTCGGCCAGTTCGGCGTAATGCTGCCCCGCCTCCTGCGGCTCCGACAGGCCGCGCAGCAGGTGCACGCCGATGCGGAAATGCCCCTCGCGCTGCCAGCGCCGCGCCAGATCGAGGCGGCGCTCGTAGTCATCTTCGGCCCCCAACCGCGCAGCGAGATCGGCAGCCATGGCCGAGGCGCCGGGCCATGGCGCGAAGAAGTCCCCACCGATCACCGCGTCGAAGACCTGCGCGTTGCGCGACAGGTGCCGCGCCAGATCGGGCGAGACCGAGACGATATCCACCAGCAGATCGACAAGCTGCGGGTTGGCCTCGAACAGCGAGAACAGCTGCACCCCCGCCGGAAGCCCCGCAAGAAAGCCGTCGAAGGCGGTGAGCGCCTCTTCGGGTTTGGCAGCCCGGCCGAGGCGGCTGAGGATCTCGGGGCGCAGCCGCCCCCAGATCTCCACCGCCCGGCTCGAGCGCAGCGCCGGGTAGCTCGGCCAGCGCGCCACCAGCGGGCTTTGCTCCAGCGCCGAGGGCACCTGCGGCTCGCTGCGGCTTTCGGGAGCGAAAAACCCCTCGGTCAGCTCGTGCACGTCCTCGAGCCGTGCCTTGAGGTCGGCCTTCAGCTCCGCAAGGTCCCGGCCCGCAAGCGCAGCGAGCCGGGCAAAGCCCTCTTCATTGCCGGGCAGCGCGTGGGTCTGGGCGTCCTGCACCATCTGGATGCGGTGCTCGATCTCGCGGTGCGCACGGTAGTGGCCGGTGAGGGTTTCGGCCACATCAGGCGGCACCCAGCCCTTCTCGGCCAGCACCCGCAGCCCCGGCACCGTGCCGCGCACGCGCAGGTCGGGATCGCGGCCCCCGGCGATGATCTGCCGGGTCTGGGTGAAGAACTCGATCTCGCGGATGCCACCACGGCCCAGCTTCATGTTGTGGCCCGGCAGGGTGATCGGCCCGGTCAGCCCCTTGGTCTCGCGGTAGCGCAGGCGCATGTCATGGGCGTCTTTGATGGCGGCGAAATCGAGGTGCTTGCGCCACACGAAGGGGCGCAGCGCGTCGATGAAGCGCGCGCCCGCCTCAGGATCGCCCGCGCAGGGCCGCGCCTTGATCCATGCGGCGCGCTCCCACGCGCGGCCAAGGCTTTCGTAGTAGCGCTCGGCAGCCTCCATCGCCATGCACACCGGGGTGACGGCGGGATCGGGGCGCAGCCGCAGATCGGTGCGGAAGACATAGCCCTCGCCGGTGAGATCGTTGAGCGTGGCGCTCATGCGCTTGGTGGCGCGGATGAAAGAGGCGCGCGCCTCGTGGTAATCGTTGCGCCCGTAGCGGCTTTCGTCGAAGAGGCAGATGAGGTCGATGTCAGAGCTGTAGTTGAGCTCTCCCGCCCCCATCTTGCCCATGGCAAAGACCACCATGCCGCCCGCAGTGGCGATGTCGGCCTCGGTCGCGCCCGGCAGCTTGCCGCGTTTCACCTCGCGCCCGATCGCCTCGCGCAGAGCGATCTGCACCGCCAGATCGGCAAAATCGGTGAGCGTGCCGGTGACCTGCTCCAGTGGCCAGACCCCGCCGAGATCGGCCAGCCCCGACAGCAGCGCAACGCGGCGTTTGGCCTGTCGCAGCGGCACGCCGGGATCGCCCTCGAGGCCGCGCAGATCCGACCAGAGCGCCGCGAGCGTGTCCTGCGGATTGTCGAGCGCCCCCTCCAGCCAACCCGCTTCCTTGCGGATCAGCCCGCCGAGATAGGGGCTGGAGCCGCCGGTGCCTCGGATCAACTCGGCGATCTGGCCCTTGGCCCAAGGCGCGGCGGCCAGCGCCTCGTCGCCGAGATCGGGCTCGAAAGGATGCGGCAGGCGGGTGATGGCGGCTTCGAAACTCATGGCGGCAGATGGCCACGAGTGGCGCCATTGTGCAATCCCAAGTGACGATCAGCGGCTTGCCGCGCCGCCGCATCGGGCGTTATCCCTTGGCCGGAAGAGACAGGAGACGGATATGAGCAAGAGCCTCAAACGGGTGCGCGCGGCGCTGGATGACGCCGGGCTGCCGGTGGAGATCGTCGAGGTGGAACAGGCCCGCACCGCGCAGGAGGCCGCCGAGGCCGTGGGCTGCGCGCTCGACCAGATCGCCAAGTCGATCATCTTCCGCGCCGAGGACAGCGGCGATGCGGTGCTGTTCCTCACCGCGGGCAGCAACCGTGTCTGTGCGCAGAAAGCTTCGGAGGTGGCGGGCGAGCCGCTGGGCAAGGCCGACGCGGCGTTGATCCGGGGCCAGACCGGCTTTGCCATCGGGGGCGTCTCGCCGGTGGGGCATCTCAATCCGATCCGGGCGTGGATCGACCCGCGCCTGCTGGAGTTCCCGCAGGTCTGGGCCGCCGCGGGCACGCCCCGTCACCTCTTTGCCATCGACGCGCATGTGCTGCCCGGTCTGACCGGCGCCGTGCCCGCGCAGTTTACCGAGTGAGCGGCGCCATGGATTTCGTGATGACCGGCGACGCGGCGGCGCGGGTGACGGTGCTGCTGGCCCATGGCGCCGGGGCGGCGATGGACAGCCCCTTCATGGAGCGGATCGCAGCGCTGCTTGCCGCGCAGGGCCTGCGCGTGGCGCGGTTCGAGTTCGCCTATATGGCGCAGCGGCGCGAGGGCGGATCGAAGCGCCCGCCGCCGAAGGTCGAGTTGCTGCAAGAGGAATATCGCGCGGCGGTGCAGGCGCTGGCCTGTGACGGCCCGTTGATCATCGGCGGCAAATCCATGGGCGGACGGGTCGCCAGCCTGATCGCGGAGGATCTCTTTGCTGCAGGACGTATCGCCGGGCTGCTCTGTCTTGGGTACCCGTTCCACCCCACCGGCAAGCCCGAGAAACTGCGCACCGAGCATCTGGCCGCGCTTCAGGTGCCGACGCTGATCTGTCAGAGCACCCGCGACCCCTTCGGCACGCGCGAAGAGGTGGCTGGCTACGAGCTGTCTGAGCGGATCGCGCTGCACTGGTTGGAGGACGGCGATCACGATCTCAAACCGCGCAAGCGGGTCTCGGGTCTGGATCACGAGGACAATCTGCAAAGCGCGGCCTCTGCGGTTGCGGAGTGGGCGGCGCGTCTCGGCTGATCCCAACGCCGCGCGCCTTGGCCTGAGCGGGACAATCCTACGGCCGAAACCATCCCGCACGAAAAATGTAAAAACCTTTCACATCACCCCTTGAAGGCGGCGGGGGGAATACCGATCTGATGTAATGTGAAAAGCATTCACATCACCCGAACCGAAAGGAAACGACCCATGACCGCCGCCTCGCAGCACTACACTCAGCCCGCCAACCCCGGCTGGCTCAGACGTGCCGAGTTCTGGCTCGACCAGCGGGGCAAACCCGCGTGGATCGTCGCCATGATCCTCGGTTTCATGATTTTCTGGCCCATTGGCCTCGCCCTTCTTGCCTATATGATCTGGAGCAAACGCATGTTCGGAAAGTCCTGCCGCCACCGCCGCTCGGAGCGTCACACCGCCTTCCAGCACGGGTTCAACGCCATGCGTCCCAGCGGCAACGCCGCCTTCGACGCCTATAAGGCCGACACGCTGCGCCGCCTCGAGGACGAGCAGAAGAGCTTTGAGGACTTCCTGCAGCGTCTGCGCGAAGCCCGCGACAAGGCCGAATTCGACCAGTTCATGGACGAACGCTCGCGCATCGCCCGCGAAGAGCGCGAAAAAGGCGAAACCGAAGAGGCCTGATAGCGGGCCGCCCTTCCCCAACCCCTGCTCCATGGCCCCGATCCGGGGGCCATGGGCCAAGAACGATAGACTGGACACGGCAGACTGGACATGGCCCGGCGCCATCCCCACCTTTGAGCCGCGCCCGCGACAGCAACCCCGAGCGAGAGAGACAGATGTATTCCGACGCGACCTATTCGCAGCTTCCCGACCCCGTGCACCAGCGCGCCTTTTACGAAAGCGTGGCGCTCAAGCGCGGCATGGCCTGGGTCATAGATACGATGATCGTTGCCGTGCTGGTCTTCATCGCGCTGCTGTTCACCGCCTTTCTGGGCGTGTTCATCTTCTTCGCCATCTGGATGGTGATCAGCTTCGGCTATCGCGTCGCGACGCTGGCCAATGGCTCGGCCACCTGGGGCATGCGCCTGATGGCCATCGAATTCCGCGACTGGCAGGGCCAGCGCTTCGGCCTGCCGCAGGCGTTGCTGCACACGCTGGGCTATACGGTCTCGGTCTCGATCGCGCCGCTGCAGATCGTCTCGATCGTCTGCATGCTGGCCACCGAACGCGGTCAGGGCCTCACCGACCTCGCGCTTGGTACCGTGGCGCTGAACCGCCGCGCGATGTGACGGGGCGCTCAATCGCCGCGTCCTGTGACGCCGGGCACCTCCTGAGCCAGTGACCGCTCTCGCCACCCGTGCGAGGGCGGTTTGCATTGAACGGCCCTCGCTGCGCGGAATTGAGCCGAAGGCATGGGGCCGACCACCTCACCTACCCATACGTTTTTCCCTTTCTAAACAACGCCTAGCATTCCCCGCCCCGCCCCGCCTCCCAAGCGGCGGCGCACCACACGCCAAAGCTGACATCTTCCGGTAGCCCGACCGCTCAAGCTGCGCCAAACTGCGCGCATTCAATTCAAGCCATTCTTCGGGAGATGCCGACCATGGGACTTTTCAGTTTTCTCAAAGGCAAGGGTAAGAAGCTCGAGGCCGAGGCCGCCCCCGAGACCCCACCCGCCGAGGCGGCGCTGGCCAAGGAACTCGACGATCTCGGCCTCGACACCAGCGGCACCTCGATCAAGGTCGAGCCGGGATCCGCGAAGGTGACGATCACCGGCCAGCCGAAGGATCAGGAAACCCGCGAGAAGATGATCCTCGCGGTGGGCAATATCGAGGGCGTGGCCGAGGTAGAGGATGAGGCCGAGGGCCCAGCGCCCAACTTCCACACGGTCGAGAGCGGCGACAGCCTTTGGAAGATCGCCGAGAAGACGCTGGGTGACGGCGCGCGCTATGCCGAGATCTTCGAGGCCAACAAGCCGATGCTCTCGGACCCCGACGAGATCTATCCCGGACAGGTGCTGCGTATCCCCGCCAGCTGACCTCGCCCTGCTCTTGGTCCGCCGTCTTGCACGGGTGCCGGATGCGGCGATGCGCGAGGCCCCGGCGGCCCCGCATGTGGCAATGGGCCCGGCGATCTTCCGCGCTTTACGGATAGCAAGATCGTGAAACGCGCATATGTCGGGTTACGCGGGGTTGGCGGCTGGGAAATTCGTTGTTACGTTTTCCTTTCAACCAGCCCGGACGGTTTCGAAATGCGCCATTCGCTGCCCCTCGCGCCGCAATTTTACGTCACGGCGCCGCAACCCTGCCCCTATCTGCCGGGCCGGATGGAGCGCAAGCTCTTCACCGCGCTGCAGGGCGACAGCGCGGAGAAACTCAACGACAGTCTTTCGAAGCAGGGCTTCCGCCGCTCGCAGAATGTGCTCTATCGCCCGTCCTGCTCGGAGTGCTCGGCCTGTCTCTCGGCGCGGATCGACGTGCGGCGCTTCGCCCCGTCGAAAAGCCAGCGCCGCTCGCTGAAGCGCAATGCCTTCCTGCAACGCCGCGCCTCGAGCCCTTGGGCCACCGAGGACCAGTTCGAGCTGTTCCGCCGCTATCTCGACGCGCGCCATGCCGATGGCGGCATGGCGGACATGGACATCTTCGAGTTCGCCGCGATGATCGAAGAGACCCCGATCCGCAGCCGGGTGGTGGAATACACCGACGGCGATCGGGGCGATCTGGCCGCCGTGTGCCTGACCGACGTGCTCGATGACGGGCTGTCGATGGTCTATTCCTTCTACGATCCCGAACTGCCCAAGGCCGGGCTCGGCACCTGGATGATCCTCGATCACATCGACATCGCGCGCGAGGCCGGGCTGCCCTATGTCTACTTGGGCTACTGGGTGCCCGGCTCGCCGAAGATGGGCTACAAGGCGCAATTCTCGGCGCTGGAGATCTACCGCCGCGGTCGGTGGGAGCCGATGCGTGGCGATGATGATTACGCCTCCGAGACCCACCCGCTGAGCACCGATCCGATCGCCGAGCAGGTGGCCAATATCTCGCTGCCCGACAGCCGGGGCTGAACCGGGACGTCGCTGGAGGATCGCGGCGCGATCCTGCCTCCGGCGGGAATATTTTTGCCAAGAGGAAGCCCAAGGCGCGCCGCTGCCATGCGCTCCAATTTGCCTTGGCGTGTCAGGAGGGGGCGCTGCCCCCTCGTCGCTGCGCGCCTCACCCCCGGCGTATTTTCAAAGAGAAGAAGCACATGACACGCGCCCGGTCCTTCTTCTCTTTGTTAAATACGCACTACGGCACGCTTCCCATGGCGCGGATGTTCTGGCAATGTTCCTGAACATCCCGCACACCGACTCTGCTGCCACAGGTCCAATCATGCGCCCCTTGCCCGCCAGCGCGCCTCTTGCCGAGGCCGATCCGCTCGCCCTTTGCCCCGCCCGGGTGCATGAGGCCGAAGGGCGTGCGCGGCGCGGCTTTGCGCTGTTTCAGGCCAGCCGCCACGCCGGGCCGCTGATCTGGATCACCCCGCAGCACGCGCCGCAACTGCCGCTGCTGCGCGGCCTGCCCGAAGGCATTGGCGCGCGGCTGCATCTGGTGCGCACCCACAGCGAGGCCGATCTGCTCTGGGCCGCCGAAGAGGCGCTGCGCTGCACCGCCGTGGGGCTGGTGGTGGCCGAGCCCGGGGAGGTGCTGTCGCTCAAGGCCGGGCGCCGCCTGCAACTGGCCGCCGAGGCCGGGCAGACCACCGGGCTGATGCTGATCCAGAGCGGTCAGGGCAGCAATGCCGCCGAGACACGCTGGGCCTGCGAACAATTGCCCGCGCCAGCAGCGGACTCGACTCTGCACGGCTGGGAACTTATAAAGAACAAAAAGGGAACATTAAGACTCTGGACCGTAGACTGGCATGGCGAAACGGCTGCTTTCCATCTGGTTTCCGCGGCTGGCCAGCGACATCAGCCTGCGCAGACGGCCCGTTGAGGGGCCCTTTGCCCTGACCCTGCGGTCGGGCAATGCCGATCATCTGCATTGCGTCTCGCCGCGCGCGCAGGCGCAGGGGCTGGCGCGCGGCATGGCGCTGGCCGATGCGCGGGCGCTCTGCCCCGATCTGGCCACCCGCCCCGCCGATCTGGGGCGCGAGGCGGCGGCGCTCTCGGGCCTGCTTCGCTGGGCCGGGCGCTACGCGCCGCTGGTGGCGCGGGACGGCAGTGACGGGCTCATCGCCGATGTCACCGGCGTGCCGCATCTCTTCGGCGGCGAGGCAGCGCTGCGCGCCGATCTGCATGGCCGGCTGGCGCGCATCGGGCTGGCGGCGCAAAGCGCCATCGCCGGCAGCCGCGGCGGGGCCTTCGCCCTCGCCCGTCACGGCGGCGGCATCCTCCCCGAGGGCGCGCTGGCCGAGGGGCTGGGCAAACTGCCGGTCTCGGCGCTGCGCATCGACCATGACACCGCCGAGACGCTTTCCCGCGTCGGGCTCGGGCGCATCGCCGATCTCATCCCGCTGCCCCGCGCGCCGCTGGCCAAACGCTTTGGCCCGGCGCTGGTGATGCGACTCGATCAGGCGCTCGGCACCCGCTCCGAGCCGGTGGACGCCGCGCCCGAGCCGCCGCATTTCGGCGTCCGCATGACCCTGCCCGATCCCATCGGCCTGCAGGAGGATGTGATGGCCGGTCTGACCCGCCTGCTGGAACGGCTCTGCGACAAGCTCGGCACGCATCAGCACGGCGCGCGCCGCCTGCTGCTGGAGCTGCACCGCGTCGACCGCGAGACCGCGCAGGTCCGCGTCGGCCTCGCCCGCCCGATGCGCGATCCCGCGCGCATCGCGGCGCTGTTCGAAAGGGGCGTGGGCGAGGTGGAGGCCGGTTTCGGCATCGACGCCATGCGGCTCTGCGCCGAGGTCACCGAGCCGCTGCCGCCCGAACAGCTTGGGTCCGGAAAAACTCTGGGCGGCCCGAAGCCGCGCAGCGAGGATGCGCTGGCCGATCTCATCTCGCGGCTCGGCAACCGGCTGGGCTTTGAGCAGGTGCAGCGTCTGCTGCCCGCGCAGAGCGACATCCCCGAGCGCAGCTTCCTGCTCGCCCCCGCCGCCTATTCCGAGGCCGAAGCGCCGCCGCCCCGGCGCGGCCCGCCGCGCCCGCTGCTGCTGTTCCCGCCCGAGATGGTCACCGGCGCGCGCGGCGCGCAGCCCGGCCATCCGCCCGCGCAGTTCCGCTGGCGCAACATGCGCTTTTCCACCCTGCGCGCCACCGGGCCCGAGCGGATCGCCCCTGAATGGTGGTTCGACGATCCCGTATGGCGCTCCGGCATCCGCGACTACTGGCGCATCGAGACGCGCGAGGGCCCGCGGCTGTGGCTCTTTCACACGCCGCAGGTGGCGGGCTGGGACGCGGGCGGGGCGCAGGACTGGTTCGTGCAGGGGGAATTCGCATGAGGGACGCGCCATGACCCCCTATGCCGAGCTGTGCGTGACCAGCAATTTCACCTTCCTCACCGGCGCCTCGCACCCCGAGGAGCTGGTGACCCGCGCCGCCGAGCTGGGGCTCGAGGCGATCGCCATCACCGACCGCAATTCGGTGGCCGGGGTGGTGCGCGCCTTCTCGGCGCTGAAGGAGCTGGAGCGGCTGCGCGGTGAGGCGCTGGAGGCGGCGCAGGCCGAAGCGCGCGAGGCCCCGGCGATCCGCTCGCAGTCGCTGACCGACCCGTCGAGCCGCCAGCGCGTGGCGCAGACCGCCCCCGGCCCGGCCCCGATGCTGCCCCCCGAGCGCCCCTTGCCCCGGCTCATCGCGGGCGCGCGGCTGGTGCTGACCGACAGCGCGCTCGACTGGCTCGCCCTGCCCTGCGACGTCGCCGCATGGGCGCGGCTGACGCGGCTGCTGTCCTTGGGCAAGCGCCGCGCCGAAAAAGGCGAGTGCCATCTCACCCGCGCCGATCTGCACGCCGCATCCGAGGGGATGATCCTCATCGCCCTGCCGCCCGATCCGCTGGAGCCCGACAGCCGGCAGCTTGACCCTGAGCTGCGCGAGATGCTGCGGCGCTGCCCGGGCCGGGCCTATATCGGCGCAGCCCCGGTCTATGACGGGCGCGACCAGATACGGCTCGACCATCTTGCCCGGCTGTCGCAGCAGACCGGCCTGCCGCTGGTGGCGGTGGGGGATGTGCTGATGCACCGCTCGGCCCGGCGTCCGCTGGCCGATGTGCTGACCTGCCTGCGCGAGGGCTGCACCATCGACAACATCGGCACCCGGCGGCTGACCAATGGCGAGCGGCGGCTGAAGTCCGGCGCCGAGATGGCCCGGCTCTTCCACCGCTACCCCGCCGCCCTGCGCCGCACCGCCGAGATCGCCGATCGCTGCGCCTTCCGCCTCGACGAGCTGCGCTATCAATACCCGGACGAGGCGCAGAACGGCGAGCCCGCGCAGGACCGGCTGGAGCGGCTCTCGCGCGAGGGGCTGCACTGGCGCTACCCCGCAGGGCCGCCGCCGAAGATCGTGCACCGGGTGGAAAAGGAACTGCGGCTGATCGGCGAGATGGGCTATGCGCCCTATTTCCTGACCGTGCATGACATCGTCGCCTTTGCCCGTTCGCGCGGCATCCTGTGTCAGGGGCGCGGCTCGGCGGCGAACTCTGTGGTGTGCTACCTGCTTGGCGTCACCGAGGTGCCGCCCGAGAGCATCACGCTGATCTTCGAGCGCTTCATCTCGAAGGAACGCGGCGAGCCGCCCGACATCGACGTGGATTTCGAGCATGAGCGCCGCGAGGAGGTGATCCAGTGGATCTATGACCGCTACGGGCGCGAGCGCGCCGGGCTCACCGCCACGGTGATCCATTTCCGCTCGCGCGCGGCGATCCGCGAGGTGGGCAAGGTGATGGGGCTGAGCCAGGACGTGATCGCGCGGCTCGCCGGGCAGATCTGGGGCTGGTCATCCTCCGCCCCCGACGAGGACCGCATGCGTGACGCCGGGATCGACCCGAGCGACGACCGGGTGCTGATGACCGCCAAGCTGATCGAAGAGATCATCGGCTTTCCGCGGCATCTGTCGCAGCACGTCGGCGGCTTCGTCATCACCCACGGGCGGCTCGACGAGCTGTGCCCGATCGAGAACGCGGCGATGGACGACCGCACGGTGATCGAATGGGACAAGGACGACATCGACGCGCTGGGGCTGTTGAAGGTCGATATCCTTGCGCTGGGGATGCTGACCTGCATCCGCAAGGCCTTTGGCCTGCTGGTGCAGCACCGGGGCCAGCATCTGACGCTGGCCAATGTTCCCACCGAAGATCCAAAGGTCTATGACATGCTCTGCCGCGCCGATGCCATCGGGGTGTTTCAGGTGGAAAGCCGGGCGCAGCTGAACTTCCTGCCGCGGATGCTGCCGCGACGGTTCTACGATCTGGTGTGCGAGGTCGCCATCGTGCGCCCCGGCCCCATTCAGGGCGGCATGGTGCATCCTTTCATCAACCGCCGTCAGGGCAAGGAGCCGGTCGAAGACCTTGGCCCGGCGATGATGGAGGTGCTGGGCCGCACCTACGGCGTGCCGCTGTTTCAGGAGCAGGCGATGCAGATCGCCGTGGTCGCCGCCGGTTTCACCCCCGCCGAGGCCGACCGGCTGCGCCGCAGCCTCGCCACCTTCAAGCGCATGGGCACCATCGGCGCCTTCCGCGACCGCTTCGTTTCCGGGATGCTGGCGCGCGGCTATGCCGGGGATTTCGCCGAGCGCTGCTTTACTCAGATCGAGGGCTTCGGCAGCTACGGCTTTCCCGAAAGCCATGCCGCCAGCTTCGCGCGGCTGGTCTATATCTCGGCATGGCTGAAGAAGCACCATCAGGCGATCTTCACCTGCGCGCTGCTCAACGCCCAGCCCATGGGGTTCTATGCCCCTGCCCAGCTGGTGCGCGACGCGCGCGAGCATGGCGTCGAGGTGCGGCCGGTGTCGGTGAACCATTCCGACTGGGACAACACGCTCGAGCCGCGCCCCGATGGCAGCCTCGCCCTGCGGCTGGGGTTTCGCCAGATCAAGGGGCTGCGCGAGGAGGATGCGGCGTGGATCGTCGCGGCGCGCGGCAACGGCTATCCCGATGTGGAAAGCCTCTGGCGCCGCGCCGGGGTGAAGCCTGCGGCGCTGGAGCGGCTGGCCGAGGGCGACGGCTTTGCCGCCATCGGCCTCACCCGGCGCGATGCGCTCTGGGCCGCCAAGGCGCTGCGCGCACCCAAACCCCTGCCGCTCTTTGGCGAGGATGGCGAAGGCGCCGCCGAGCCCGATGTGGTGCTGCCCGCCATGACGCTGGGACAGGAGGTGGTCGAGGATTACCTCTCGCTGCGCCTGAGCTTGCGCGCCCACCCGATGGAGCTTTTGCGCCCGCGGCTGCCGGAAAGCCTGCCGCATGAACGCTTCGGCAGCGTGCCACACCGCCAGCGCATCACCGCCACCGGGCTGGTGATCACCCGCCAGCGCCCCGGCACCGCCTCGGGGGTGATCTTTCTGACGCTGGAGGATGAGACCGGCACCGCAAATGTGGTGGTCTGGACGAAGATCTACGAGACCTTCCGCAAGGCGGTGATCGCGGGCCGCCTGCTGCGCGTCACTGGCCGGCTCGAGCGCGAGGGCGTGGTCACGCATCTGATCGCCGAACACGTCGAGGACCTGTCGCCTCTGCTGTCGGAACTGGGCGGGCCGATCCCCATCGGAGCCACCATAGAAACCAACGACGGGCGCGCCGATGAGACGCGCAGGCCGGTCGGCGGCAGTGCGAGGCACCCGCGGGATCAAGCGAAAAAGCTCTTTCCCAGCAGGGACTTTCACTGATCCCCTCACCCTTTTCAGGCCACAGCTGGTAACTTTCGTGCAATATCCCGTTTGCCGAAAAAATGCTCAGTCACTACGGGACAAGTGTTGCGAGACTGCTATGGCAGCGGCTATGTTTACTATCGGTAAACGGCTAACCCTCTCCACTCCCGGACCTTTGGAAATGATTCTCGCCGACAGCAGCCTCGAAGCCTCTGCCCTGTCCACAGCCATGGGCTATCTCGCGCAGCGCTGCACCGTCTGCGCCAAGATCCTCGACAGTGACGGTAAGGTCTTGGCGATCAACAAGCGTGGGCTCGAATTGCTGAACGTCGATGCAGAGACGATCTGCGGTCAGGTCTGGACGACCTTCTGGGATGGCGCCGAGCGCGACAAGGCCGAGGCCACCGTGCGCAGCGCCTTCGACGGCAAGCCCGCAAGCTTCATCGGCGCGTTCAGCGGGCCGACGACGGGCGAAAGCATCTGGGAGGTCGAGATCGTCCCGCTCGACTGGCAGGACGGCAAGGTCAGCCGCGTTCTGGCGCTGTCGTCGCTGATGGTCGGCCAAGCCCCGGGCGGCAACCGCAGCGAGCAGACCTTCGAAGACCGGGGCATGCTGACCTCGCTAAGCGAGCTTTTCCACACGCTGAGCAATCTCACCGCCGTGACCACCAGCGCCGCCAACATCCTGCGCCGTGGCGTCGATCCCGAGCGGGCGGAGACGCTGGCCGACGCGCTGACGGACGCCGGGGAGAAAGCCGCCGCCGCGGTGGACAGCATGCGCGCGCAGATCGGCAGCGACAAAAAGAACGAGGGCAAGGCGGCCTGACCTTTTTGGCCTGACCTATCCCTGCCCTCGCAGCTTTAACTTACCTTTTTGAGACCAGACCTATCCGCGCCCCGCGACCAAGCTCACTTGGCCAGCCGCGCCACCGCCTTGGTCAGCGTCTCAATGGTGAAGGGCTTGCTGGTCATCGGTGCTTTGGGGAAGCGCGACAGCCAATCCGACTGCCCGGCATAGCCGCTGGCCAGCACGAAGGGCACACCGCGCGCCGCCAGCATCTCGGCCACCGGCAGGCTGGTTTCCGACCCGAGGTTCACGTCGAGCACCGCCACCTGCACCGGATGCGCGTCGATGATGCGCATGGCCTCGGCCACCGAAGAGGCGGTGTGCACCGTCTCGGCTCCGAGGTCCGACAGAATATCGGCGGCGTCCATGGCGATGATCATATTGTCCTCGACCACCAGCGCCACGCCCGAGATGCCGTCTTCGCTGACCGCAGGGGCCTCCGGTGCCGCCGCCGCCTCGATGGGGGCCGGATCAGGCGCCTCGGTGACATAGCGTTCTGGCAGCAGAAACTCGGCGCGCAGGCCGGTCACCTCGAAATGCACCTCGGCCTTGCCCTTGAGCTCGAAGGGAATGGATTTCTCGATGATCGTGGTGCCAAAACCCCGCCGTTCGGGCGCCCGCACGGCAGGGCCGCCGGTCTCGGTCCAAGCGATGCGCTGCAGCCCGTCGGGCAGCCGCTCGAGCGCCACATCCACACGGCCCGCCGGCACCGAAAGAGCACCGTATTTGACCGAGTTGGTGACAAGCTCATGCAGAACGAGCGCCATGGTCGAGAACGCCTCGGGCGCCAGCAGCACCGGCTTTCCGGTGATCGTCACGCGGTGCTCTTCGCCCGCGATATAGGCCCCCAGTTCGACCTTCAGCAGCTCGCGCAAAGCCACCGGATGCCATTCGGTCGAGGTCAACTGATCATGCGCCTGCGCCAGCGCGTGGATACGCCCGTCGACAGCGGCGGTGAACTCTTCGATGGTCTGCGCCGAACGTCGCGACTGGCCGACCAGCGAGCGGATCAGCCCCAGCACGTTGCGCACCCGGTGATTGAGCTCGGCGATCAGCAGTTCCTGCTGGTCCTGTGCGCGCTTGCGCTCGGCGTTGACCTCGTCCGACAGCTTCAGCACCACCTCAAGCAGCGTCACGCGGATCGCCTCGGCGGCCTTCAGCGCGGTCTGCGACCAAGTCTCGGACCGACCCGCCACATCCTGCTTCCACGTCTCGAAGCTCTTGCGCGGGGTCAGCCGCGCGCCCATCGGGCCGACCTCGACCGGCTTGTTGGGATTGCCCGCCCATTTGACCTGCCGCATCACCTCGGAGCGGAACAGCACGATGTAATCGCGCGGCGTGCGCGAGACTGGAATGGCAAGGATACCGGCGCAATCGGGCAGCAGGCTGTCCATAGACTTCAGCCGCGCCGACAGGCAGTCGGTCGCATAGACCCGGCTGGCCGCAGCGGTGTTGAGAAACCGCGCGATGGTCTGGAACTGCTCTTTCGACGGGGCGGACCCCTGCGTCGAATAATCACCGTCGGAATAAAGCGCGATGCCGTCGAAAGGGATCACCTTGCCGATCTCTCGCGCAATGTTCGGGAAGCTGTGCGCAAGCCCCTCGCCCGAGCTGACCTGCATCATCAGCCGGTCATGCAGGCGTTGCGCCCGCCCCACCGTGTCGCTGGTCGCCTTGGCTTCCTGCCGCTCCAGCTCATAGGCGAAGAACTGCGCCAGAAGCTCCACCGCCGTGCGGCGCTCGTAGTCGACATGCAGCGGCGCGCGGTGATGGCAGGCGAAAAGCCCCCAAAGCTCGCCGCGAATGATGATCGACACCGACATCGAGGCGCGCACCTTCATGTTGCGCAGATACTCTAGATGGATCGGCGACACCGCCCGTGACATCGAAAGCGACAGATCAAGCGGTCGCCCCTCGGGGCTTTGCTGCGGGACAATGGGCGAGACCTCGTCATCCACGTCGGCGATCAGCCGCAGCAGGCTGCGCTTATAAAGTGCCCGCGCCTGACGCGGGATGTCGGAGGCGGGGAAATGCAGCCCCATATAGGTTTCGGCGTCCGCGCCGTCCTTGGCCTCGGCGATCACCGTTCCGTCGCCCTCGGGGCCGAACTGATAGACCATCACCCGGTCAAAGCCGGTCAGGGCGCGCAACTGCTGCGCCGCTTCCTCGGAGGCGCTGACCAGATCCTTCTGCGCCGAAACCCGGCGCAGCATCGGCGTGACAAGGGCCAGTTCGTCCTCCTCGGCGTCGCGCACCTTGGGTTCGAACTCGAAGATAAAGCTCGGCCCGGATTGATGCGCGCTGACGTCGAACAGTCGCCCGTCTTCGAAAACATCCATAGAGAAGATGCGCGCTACCGCGTTGTCGTGGCTGGTGCCGCCAAGCTTTTCGCGCAGCTTGGTCACCGTGTCGCGCGGAAGTTTCTCGGTAAGGCTGACGCCGGGCAGGCTCTCTGCCTCAAGGCCAAGCAATGCGCCGGTATTGTCCGAGACATGCTGCACGATCCAGTCGGCAGAGATGGCGATCAGCGCAGCAAATGACTGCACATTGCCCAGAAGGTGGATGGGCTCGCGATCGCAATTGGTCAGATCGACGGGCGTGTCGGTCGAGATGAAGGAATCGTTCATGTTGCTCCGGCGGTGGGCGCGGTCAGCACGGCGCGCGCCTCGTATTCGAAAATGGAAAAGGCGCGGATGGCGTCGCGCAGCACGCGCTGCGCTTCGGGGCAGCGGGCAGGTTGGGCTGAAAGCCGCTGGCAGAGGGCGCGCCATGCGCCGCGCGCGGGCGGGAGCGCGAAATAACCGCGCTCGGGCGGCTCCGGCATCGAGCGGCGGAGCATCGCCGCGCCGAGCTGCGAGCCGAGCAGCAGATAGGCCACCGCGTCGGAATGCAACGGCAGATCCCTGCCCGGTCCGGATCGCTCCAGCGGTCGGCCAAGATCCACGTCAAGCGCGCGCAAGGTCGCGATCAGCGCATCGCTGGCTTCGGCGGCGTGCCAGTGGCACGCTTCGCCCAAACGCGAAAAGCCGCGCCTCTGCACATCGCAGAAGTCACGGCGCGCCCGAGGGTCGGTCAGGTCGAGCCCGGCAAGCTGTCCATCAAGACGGGCGTGCGGGGCAGAGGTCGCACTACGAAGCGCATCCCTGAGGTTGCTGTCCCGGATCACATCCGGATCGTCGAGAAGGTCTTTCACCCTGTCTGCCCTGTCCCTGCTTATATCTTTATTGGCGGCCACTGTCCCTAACGCCAGCCGCAGCCGTCCGGTTCCCCGGAGATGACATTTTTTTCAACGGCGTATTTGCACGATGCCCCCGCTGGCCATCGCGCCGCGCCGGGCTAGCTGGCAACGAGCACAGGCAGCCCTCCTCCTCCCCGCGCTCACGACGGCGTGACCCAGCGGCGGTGTTCATTCCCGCCCGATTGACGCAGGGACGCCGCAGTGAATTTTGGTAACCGAACGTGGTGACATGACAGTACTAAGATCCGGGATCGCAGCCTTGCTGATCCTAGCCGCCTCGGCGTTCAGCGCCGTCTCCCCGACAGTGGCCCAGGCCCAAGACCAGGCCCAGAGTTCCGGCGCAGACGCTTCTGAAACAGCCTCCTCTGACGCCTCCGCACAGCCCAGCAAGCTCGACCTTCTGCTCGAAGTGATCGAAGACGACCAGAGCCGCGACGCGCTGATCGCCGAGTTGCGCGCGGCGCAGACCGAAAGCGACCAGAGCGCCGGCGACCAGATCGTCGAAACCTTGGCCGGCGACGAGGCCGCCCCCGCCGAAAGCCTGTCGTTCAGCCGCCGCATCGCGCTGATCACCCAAGAGGCTGCCGAAGGCGTCGCCGCGCAGGCCGAAGTGGGCTGGACGCAGCTCACCCGCGCGCCGCGCGTCTTCGAAGGGCTCGACGGCAGCGAAGCGGGCGTGCTGCTCGAGGCGCTGAAAGAGCTGGCGCTGATCATCGTCGCCACGGTCGCGGTGTTTCTGGTGCTGCGCCGCATGGGCAAGGCGCTCTACGCACGTATGGGCGCCTCGGCGCGCGAAGCCGGCGCGCTGCGCACCGCGATGCTGTTCGTCGCCTCGGCGCTGATCGACGCGGCGATCGTGATCATCGCATGGGCCGTCGGCTATCTGATCGCCACGCTGCTGCTTGGCAACTTCGGACAGATCGGCATCCGCCAGACGCTCTATCTCAACGCCTTCCTGCTGGTCGAACTGTCGAAAGTCGTGGTCCGCCTGGCGCTCTCGCCCTCGGCCCGCAACCTGCGCCCACTGCCGGTGTCTGACGTGGCGGCGAAATATCTCGCCAGCCGCCTCAACTTGATGGTCGGGCTGGTGGGCTACGGCCAGCTGCTGATCGTGCCGATCATCAACGCCAATGTCTCGGTCTCCGCAGGACGCGCCACTTCGGCGCTAATCGCGCTGATCGTCGTCGGGCTGGCGATCTGGCTGGTGCTGCGCAACCGCCGTGCCGTGGCCGACTGGCTGGAACGAGGCGGGCAGTCCGAGGCCGAGCACGCGCAAGAAATGCGTCTCGCCGAAGAGGCCGAGGCCGCCGAGGCCCCGACCTCCGCCGCGCCCGAAGAGTTTCCCATGGCCGACAGCACGCCGGAGCCGAAAAAGAAGCGCGGCGCCTTTGCGTTTCTTGTGCAGCACTGGCATTGGCCCGCCCTGCTCTACCTGCTGACCATGTTGGTGCTGGTGCTGGTGCAACCCGGCGACGCGGCCTTCCGCTCGCTGCTGAACTCCGGCCAAGTTCTGCTGGTGGCACTGCTCGGCATGGTGCTTTCGGGCGTGCTGACCCGCGTGATGGTGCGCGGCGTGCAACTGCCCGAGACCGTCACCGCGCGGCTGCCGCTTTTGGAGAAACGTCTGAACACCTTCGTGCCAAAGACGCTCTTCGTGCTGCGGCTGGTGATCTTCGTGCTGGTGGTGGTTTTCGCGCTCAATGCGATCAGCCTTATCGATCTGCGCGGCTGGCTGGCCAGCCAGATCGGCCTGCAACTGACCTCGACTCTGTTCTCGGTCGCCGCGGTGCTGCTGGTGTCCTTCACGGTCTGGGTGGCGCTAACGTCCTGGGTCGACTACCGGCTCAACCCCGAGTTCGGCTCGGTCGCCACCGCGCGCGAGCGCACGCTGCTGACCCTGCTGCGCAACGCCGCGACCATCGCGCTGATCGTCATCACGCTGATGTTCGTGCTGTCGGAGGTCGGGCTCGACATCGCGCCGCTGCTGGCCTCCGCCGGGGTGCTCGGCCTTGCCATCGGTTTTGGCGCGCAGAAGATGGTGCAGGACATCATCACCGGCATCTTCATCCAGTTCGAGAATGCGATGAACGTCGGCGATGTGGTCACCGTGGGCGGCACAACCGGCGTGGTCGAGCGTCTGACAATCCGGTCGGTCAGCCTGCGCGACGTCACCGGGGCCTTCCACGTCATCCCCTTCTCCTCGGTCGATATGGTCACCAACTACGTACGCGAGTTCGGCTATTTCGTCTGCGACATGGGCGTTGCCTACCGCGAGAACATCGAAGAGGTGAAACAGGCCATGCTCGACGGGTTCGAGCAGCTGCGCGGCGATCCCGAGCAGGCCAAGTCGATCATGGGCGATCTGGAGTGGTTCGGCATCAACGCCTTCGGCGACAGCGCCGTGGTCGTGCGCGCGCGGATCAAATGCGTGCCGGGCACGCAATGGGGCGTGGGCCGGGCCTATAACGGCGTGCTGAAAGAGGTGTTCGACGCCCGCGGCATCGAGATCCCCTTTCCGCATCAGACCATCTATCTGGGCGAGTCGAAACAGGGCGAGACCCAGCCCTTCCGCGTCCGCATGGAAGACGCGGCAGAGGGCGGCACCGCCTGAGCTTGACCGCGCCACAAGAGTTGGAAAAGCCGCGCTGAAAACAGCGCGGCTTTTTCATGTCGTCCCAAGGCGGACACCCCGTCAAAGCGCAAGGCACAACGCAGGCCAAGCCGCGCAAGCCGTCCTAGTCGCAAAAAACAATGGTCTGAGAGAGGAGTGGCGCACCCGATAGGATTCGAACCTATGGCCTCTGCCTTCGGAGGGCAGCGCTCTATCCAGCTGAGCTACGGGTGCCTGCGGCGGGTCTTAGAACAAAGCGGAAGCCTCCGCAATCGCAAATCTGCCAGAGCCAAAATCTGCCGGCATCAAAATATGCCTGTCGTCTCGCCCCGTTACCCCGCGCGCCAGAGGTCCGCGCCAGCGCCCGCCCGGGCACCCGCACGACCCCGCTTCTTCTCTTTGAAAATACGCCGGGGGTGAGCCGCGCAGCGGCGAGGGGGCAGCGCCCCCTCCCGCCCCAGTCAGCTCAAGCCGCCGGCATGCGGCGCTCGACGATCTCGGCCCACCACGAGCAGCCCGCCGGGATGGCCTCGTCGTTGAAGTTGTACTGCGGGTGGTGCACCGCGGCCGTGTCGCCATTGCCGACGAGGATATAGGCGCCGGGGCGCTCTTCGAGCATGAAGGCGAAATCCTCCCCGCCCATCACGAGCGGCGCATCGGCGCAATCGCCGGAGACGGCGCGGGCCACATCGGCGGCAAACTCGGTCTGCTCCTCGGAGTTGACCATCACCGGGTAGTTGCGCGTGTAGTCCACTTCTGCCACGCAGCCGAGCGCCGCCGCCATGCCGGTGCAGATGTCGTTAATCCGAGTCTCGGCCAGATCGCGGTTCTGTGGCGCCAACGTGCGCACGGTGCCGCGCAGCGTGACCCGCTGCGGGATCACGTTGAAGGCGGTCGACGAGGTCTCGAAGCTGGTCACCGAGACGACGATCTGGCTCACCGGGTCGGCGTTGCGGCTGGCAATCGTCTGCAGCGCGGTGACGATCTGCGCCGAGGCGACGGTGGGGTCGATGGTCTCATGCGGCTTGGCGGCATGGCCGCCCTTGCCTTCAACGGTCACCTCGAAAATGTCGGTCGCGGCGAAGAAGGCGCCGGGACGGATGGCGAACTGGCCCACCGGCACGCCGGGCCAATTGTGCATGCCATAGACTTCCTGAATGCCCCAGCGCGCCATCATGCCGTCGTCGCACATCTCCTTGCCGCCGCCGCCGCCCTCTTCGGCGGGCTGGAAGATCACCACCACGGTGCCGTCGAAATTGCGCGTCTCGGCGAGGTATTTCGCCGCCCCCAGCAGCATGGCCGTGTGCCCGTCATGACCGCAGGCATGCATCGCGCCGGGGGTCTTGGAGGCATAATCGAGCCCGGTGTCCTCAAGGATCGGCAGCGCATCCATATCGGCGCGCAGGCCAATGACCTTGCCCGAACCGCTCGCCTTGCCCTTGATCACGCCCACGACGCCGGTGCGCCCGATGCCGGTGACCACCTCGTCGCAGCCAAAGGCCTGCAGCTTTTCGGCCACCAGCGCCGAGGTGCGATGCGTGTCGAACAGCAGCTCGGGGTTCTCATGCAGATCGCGGCGCCATTCGGTGATCTCGGACTGCAGCTCTGCAAAGCGGTTCTTGACGGGCATGGGGATGGGTCCCTGTTGTTTGATCATATTTGCCGCGGAGCCTGCCACCCTGCCATGACAGTGGCAAGCTCCGGCGGAGTATGACCCGAGGGAAGACAGCCGCTCGCTGCCCTCTCAGGAAGCGAGACACGCGCCCCGCTCCCCGGACGCCCTTCCTCAGAGGTTCGGCCCGGGCACCAGTTTGCTGCCATCGGAAAAGCGCGACAGGCGGAAGCGTGTGAGGTCGTGCCCCGGGTCCCTGCCCTGCGCCATATCCGCGACCACGCGGCCAAAGCCCGGCCCGATGCCGAAGCCATGCCCGCACATGCCCGTCGCCACGATCAGCCCCGGGATCTGCGCCACGTGATCCACCACCGGCACCACATCCGGCATCACGTCGATCATCCCCGCCCAGCTTGCCTGCAGCGGCACTTCGCCCATCTCGGGGAAATGCTGCGCGAACTGCGCGCGGGTGGAGGCGACCTTGCCGGCGTTGGGCGCGGGCGAGAGGATGCGCATCCGCTCGAATGGGGTCTCTTCATCGTCGCGCCAGCTCCGCGGCGTGCCCCAGGCGTCGGGATAGCCTGCGGGCGCCTTGGTACGGAAATGCACGTCGAAACTGCCCTGCCGGGCCAGCGTCAGATAGGGCCGCGCGTGACGCACGGCATCGGGGCCGAGAAAGAGCTCGGAGAAGGCCGAAGGCGCCAGCGTGTAGCCCCCATCGGCGCGCGGGCGGAAGGCCAGCACATCATCCACCGCCGCCTTGTTGACCAGTTGCGGCAGCGGCGCGGTGGCCATGGCGGTGGAGCGCACCGACAGCTGCGGGATGGTGACGCCATGCCGCTTGAGGAACAGCCCCGACCACGCCCCGCCCGACAGCACCGCCCGCTCGCAGCGGATGGTGCCCGCCTCGGTCACCACGCCGCTCACCCGGCCTGCGCTGCGCTCGAGCCCGCGCACGGCGCAGCGCTCACGCACGATCACCCCTTCGGAGGCCGCCAGCCGCGCCAGTTCCGGCACCGCCTGCCACGGCTCGCCCTTCATGTCGGTGGGCGTGTGCAGCATGCCGACCCAAGGGCTGTTGGTCGCGCCAAGCTGCGCTTTGGTGGCCTCGGCATCCAGCAGCTCGGAGCTGACCCCCAAGGGCCTCGCCTCTTCGAGCCAGCTGGCAAAGGCCTCCATCTCGGATGCGCTCTTGGCGAGATACCCCACCCCCACGGTGCGCGTCCCCAGCCGTCCTTCGCAGAGAGTGTCGAGCTCCTGCCAGAGTTGCTGCGCCTCGAGCGCCACGGGGATCTCGGCCATGTCCCGGCCCTGCACGCGGATCCAGCCCCAGTTGCGCGAGCTTTGCTCGGCGGCAATGCGGCCCTTTTCCAGCAGCACAACCTTCAGCCCGGCGCGGTTGGCAAAGAGCGCCGTGCAGGTGCCGATGACGCCGCCGCCGATGACCACCAGATCAGCCGCCTCGGGCAGCGCGCCCTGATGCTCGACCGGGCCCTCGTCGCGGAAGGGAAACACCACGCTCATGCCAGTCGCTCCAGAAGTTTCTCCATGAAGGCCTGCCCCGCCTGCAGCTGCGAGACGGCGATGGATTCATTGGGCTGATGCGCGATGCCGATGTCGCCCGGCCCGCAGACCACCACATCATAGCCGCCGTTCTGGAAATGGCTCGCTTCGGTGCCATAGCTGACGTGGCGCTTGGCGTTGTCTCCGGTGATCTGCCGCACCAGCTCCTCGGCGCGGTTGTCGTCGGTCGGCGCGAAGGGCGGCAGGTTGAAGGCATCCTTGACCTCGATCCACGCCTCGGGCCGCACCGCCTGCATCTGTGCGGTCAGCTCGGCGACCTTGTCCATCATGCGGCCGGTCCAATATTCGGGGTCCTCGCCCGGCACCACGCGGAAGCCAAGCGGGAACCAGCAGTCCTTGGCGGTGATGTTCTGCGCCGTGCCGCCACGGATTTGCCCCACATGCACATTGGTGTGCGGCGGAGTGAACAGCTGCGCCACCGGGCCCGGCTCGGCGGCGGCACATTCGGCGTTCACCTCGTTGCACCACTCGATCAGCTTGGCACCCCACATGATCGCCGACACGCCGGTCTCGAGGATCGAGCTGTGCACCTCGACCCCATGCACATGGATCTCGAAGCTGCGCCCGCCCTTGTGGCCGGTGACAGGCTTCAGCATGGTCGGCTCGCCGACGATCACGGCAGAGGCTTTTGGCACGACACCCTGCATCGCAGCGACCAGATCGATCGCCCCCTCGCAGCCGATCTCTTCGTCATAGCTGAACGCCAGTTGCAGCGGCCGGCTCACGCCCCGATGCTTGGCCTCGACCAGCGCCCAGATCGCCAGCGCGTCAAAAGCCTTCATATCGGTGGCGCCGCGCCCGTAGAGCCGCCCCTCGCGCTCGGTCAGCACCCAAGGGTCGCTGTCCCAAGCCTGCCCCTCGACCGGCACCACGTCGGTATGGCCCGACAGCACCACGCCGCCCTCGGTCTCCGGCCCCACATGGGCGAAAAGCGCCGCCTTCAGCTCGGGCTCGGAGGGTTTGGCGTGGCGGTGGCTGTCGATGCCATGGCTGGCCAGATAGTCTTCGGTCCAGCCGATCAGATCGAGGTTGCTGCCGGTGCTGACGGTGGGAAAGGAGACGAGCTTTTCCAGCAGCTCGCGCGGCGAAAGGCGGGTGGTCATGGGGCGTCCTTGGTCTGTCTTCGGTGCCGACCTAATCCCGCCTGCGCGCCAGCCACAAGGGGGCCGGGGCGCATTCGCAGCCTCACGCCAGCCAAGCGCTGCGCAAAGCGCCCTATTTCAGCGCAACCTCAGGCGCGGGCGACGCCCCGGCCCGCCGCAGCCCATGCCAGCCCGTCGACCACCGCCGTGAACGCCTCGGATCGGCGCTGCGCCGCGCCCGGGCAGACGCCCCGCGCCTCATCGCGCACCAGCGCCATCAGGCTCGAGCCGCCGACCAGCACCACGCTGTCCACCTGCGCGGGCGAGATCTGCGCCAGCATGAGCGTCTCATAGATCGCCATGCGCAGCGCCTCGCGCATGTCCGATAGAGCCGCATTGAGCGTGCCGGGCGTGACCCGCGCCGCCAGACCCGGCGCAATCATCCCCATGTCGATCTCTGCCCCCGCGCCGCTGTTGGCGTCGATCTTGCCGCGCTCCACCGCGAAGGCCAGCTCATGGCCCAGCTCGTCCTCGATCACCGTCTTCAGGCGCTGCATCTGCTCGGGCGCCTCCGCATGGCGCAGCAGATCCTCCACCGCCCGCTCGGTGTCGCGGTTGTAGAGAAAGGCGATCTTGGCCCATGTGGAGAGGTCGACGTAAAGCGCATTGGGCACCGGCAGCAGCCCGCCGCCGAAGTCGCGCCGCAACCGCCCGCCCAGCCCCAGCAGCGGCATGGCATGGCGCATCGAGACCGCGTGGTCGAAATCCGTGCCGCCCAGCCGGATGCCGTGGCTGGCGGTGATCGCGATGCCGGTCCCCTCGCTGCGGAAGAGGGTGAAATCCGAGGTGCCGCCGCCGATGTCGACGATCAGCCCGGTGCCGGTGGTGCCCTCGGCCACCGCGCTGGCCAGCGCCGCCGCCTCGGGCTCGAACATCATCTCCACGTGCTTGAAACCCGCCGCCTTGTAGCAGCCGCGCAGGTCTTCCTCGGCGCGCGCATCGCGCTCGGGATCTGCGGAATGGAAATGCACCGGCCGGCCCGAGAGCGCCCGGTCGAAGCGCCGCCCGGCCTCGGCCTCGGCGCGCGTCTTCACTTCCTTCAAGAAGGCGGTGACGATCTCGGCCAGCGTGCGCCGCTTGCCGCCGATCAGCCGTTTTTCGTGGAAAAGCGCCGTGCCCAGCACGCTCTTGAGCGCCCGCATATAGCGCCCTTCGTCGCCAGCGATCAGCGCCTCGGAGGCCGCCGCGCCGATCAGCATGCCGCCGTCTGCGGGAAAGAACACGGCGGTGGGCAGGGTCTCGCTGCCAGCCTCGATCTGCAGGCGGCGCACCGCGCCCTGCTCGATGATCGCTGCCGCCGAGTTGGAGGTTCCGAAGTCGATCGCCAGAACGTCGCCCGACGCAAATGCTGCACTGTCCATGACAACCTCCGCGGTGGAAAGGCGCCCGGCTACAGAAAAGCGCGGAGCGGAGCAAGGCCCAAACGCCCGCCGCTTCGTCTAGATGAAAATATCCCGGGGGAGTCCGCCTTGGCGGACGGGGGCAGCGCCCCCTTAGCCGCGCGGGCCATGTCCCTAAAGACCGGTGCCGCGAGCGTGCCAAACGGCAAAGGGCTCAGCCCTTTGCCGCGACCTTTTTCTTTTCCTGCGCAGGAAGTTCGATGTTGATCTCGAGGCTCGAGACGTCGCCGACGGAATCCATGCGAATCCCGACCGCGTCGTCGCTCACCTCGACATAGCGCTTGATCGCCTCGAGGATGTCGCGCTGCAGCAGCGGCAGGAATTCGGCCTTCGGACCCGACCCGCGCTCATGCGCGAGAAGGATCTGCAGCCGCTCCTTGGCCTGTGCCGACGACTTGGGCTTGCGGTTGAAGGTAAAGCCGAAAACCTTCATGCGCTCCTCCCAAAGAGCCGCGACATGAAGCTGGGAACCTTCTCCCCTTCGATCTTCATCTCCACCTCTTCACCGCAGAGGCGCGCGACGGCTTCCTCATAGGCGGTGGCGGCGCGGGATTTTTCGTTCAGCGTCACCGGCACACCGACGTTCGAGGCGCGCAGCACCGCGGGGCTTTCGGGGATCACACCCAGAAGCGGAATCGCGAGGATCTCCAGCACGTCCTCCACCGACATCATCTCGCCCTCGCCCGAGCGTTTCGGGTCGAAGCGGGTAAGCAGCAGGTGGCTCTTGATCTGCTCTTCCTCGCCGCGCTCGGCGCGGGCGGTCTTCGAGCTCAGCAGGCCCAGCATCCGGTCACTGTCGCGCACCGAGGAGACCTCGGGGTTGGTCACCACCACCGCCTCGTCGGCGTAGTACATGGCCAGCTGCGCGCCGCGCTCGATGCCCGCCGGGCTGTCGCAGATGATGTAGTCGAACTCTTCGCGAAGCTCGTTCAGCACCTTCTCGACGCCCTCTTGGGTCAGCGCGTCCTTGTCGCGGGTCTGCGAGGTCGGCAGCACGTAGAGATTGTCGAGCCGGCGGTCGCGGATCAGCGCCTGGTTCAGCTTGGCGTCGCCCTGGATCACGTTGATGAAGTCGAACACCACGCGGCGTTCGCAGCCCATGATCATGTCGAGGTTGCGCAGACCCACGTCGAAGTCGATCACGACGGTACGGTGCCCGCGCGACGCGAGACCGGCGCTGATGGCAGCCGAGGACGTGGTCTTGCCCACGCCACCCTTGCCCGAGGTCACAACGATTACTTTGCTCACTGGCGGCTCCTGTCTAAATGTCGAGGTCAGGCGAACGGCGAAACGATCAGCCGCTCGTCCTCGAGGTAAATCTGCACCATCTTGTGACGCACGTCGGCGCCAAGGCTGTCGGATGTCCGGTAAAGACCGGCGATCGCCAGAAGCTCGGCATCGAGAGACTGGCAGAAGATGCGGGCATTCTCGTCCCCGTCGATGCCCGCAAAGGCGCGACCGCGCATGCGGCCATAGACGTGGATGTTTCCGGCGGCGAAAAGCTCGGCGCCGGAACTCACCGGACCCACGACCGTCAGATCGCCCTTGTCGGCGATCACCGTCTGGCCAGAGCGCACCGGCATGGTGACGATCTTATTCTCCGGCGCCATGCGCACCGGCTCCGGCGCGGGCTGCGGCTCGGGGGCCGCTTCCGGTGCCGGGGTCGGCTCGGGGCGCGCGCGCTCGGGGATGACCCGCTGCGGGCGTTTCTGCTCGGAACTGGGCAGCGCCCCGCGCAGCGGCGCATCGCGCCCGCCGGTCACGGTGATCAGCCCCAGCCCCGCGGCCGCCTCTTTCAGGGTCTCGCCGCCGCCCTGAATACCAAAGACCGCGAGGTCACGGCGGCGCAGGTCGGCGACAAGCTCGGTCAGCGCCTCGGCGCTCACCTCAGCCTGCGATTGTTCAAGGTCGATGATCACCGGCGCGTCGGTGAAGAAGTTCGGTGTCTTCTCCAGCCGGTCCGCCAGCATCTCGTAGAACCGGGCGTCCGGCGCCGTGCTCAGGCGCAACGCCAGTGCGGTCAGGAACCGCCCCCGGAACTGGAAGGGTTTCAGTGTCGTTCCGACACCTTCGGTGTTGCCGCTGGCGACGTCTGTCTGCACGCTTGGTCTCTGCCTTCTGCTCTCGGGCCCGGCACAGATTCGTGTCTGTGCTTCGTTCCGATCGTGCATAATCATCACACGCCGACAGATCCACCTCCAAGCCCTAATTTTCTCCTTTTAGGCAGAGAAGCGCCGTATGGGTCGCCACAACCCTTAGTAGCCGCTGGCAGAGGTGAGCACGAAATGATCGTGCCCAACCTGCTGATACACGTTTGTCTCGGGCTCGTATCCAACCGGGTGAATGGGCGAGGGAATGGGCTTGAAATTGAGGTCTTTTTCCGACTTCCGGCGGCGCGGATCGGCGATCGGAACCGCCGACATCAGCGCCTTGGTATAGGGGTGCTGCGGGTTCTCGAAAACCGCCGCGCGGGGGCCGATTTCGACGATCCGGCCAAGGTACATCACCCCGACTTTGTGGCTGACCCGTTCGACCACCGCCATGTCGTGACTGATGAAAAGATAGGACAGTCCAAGCTCGGCCTGCAGTTCCATCATCAGATTGACCACCTGCGCCTGCACCGACACGTCGAGCGCCGACACGGCCTCGTCCGCCACGATCAGCTTGGGGTTGAGCGCCAGCGCACGCGCAATGGCGATCCGCTGTCGTTGACCACCCGAAAGCTCATGCGGGAAGCGGCGCATGAAGCTGCGCGGCAATTCCACACGGTCAAACAGCATGGCCACGCGGTCCATCATCTCCTTGCCCTTGTGAGAGCCGTAATTGCGCATCGGTTCAGCGACTTGGTCGGCAAGGTTCATCTGGGGGTTCAGCGAGGCGAAGGGATCCTGAAAGATCATCTGCATCTCGCGCCGCGCGTCGCGCAGCATGTTCGGCCCCAGCCCCATCACGTCGACACCGTCGAGCACGATGCGGCCCTTGTCGGGTTCCACCAGACGCAGGATCGAACGGCCGCAGGTTGACTTGCCGCAGCCTGATTCCCCCACAAGGCTCAGCGTCTGGCCCTTATTCACGGTGAAGCTGACGTCCTCGACCGCATGCACATTCGCCACCGTCTGGCGGAAGAAACCGCCCTTCACCGGAAAGCGCGTGGTCAGCCCCTCAACTTCCAGCAGCGGCGTGTCGGTGCCGGGGATCGGTTTGATCTCGCCCTGCTCGCGACCCAGCAGCTTCATCGGCTCGGGCAACGCCTTGCCGCGCATCTCGCCCAGCTTCGGCACCGCCGCCAGCAGCGCCTGCGTATAGGGGTGCTGGGGCCGCTCGAAGATCTCCTCGACGGTGCCCTCTTCCACCTTGTTGCCGCGGAACATGACCACCACGCGGTCGGCCATCTGCGCCACCACCGCCATGTCGTGGGTGATGAACATCACCGCCGTGCCGGTCTCGCGCTTGAGGCGGTCCATCAGGGCGAGGATCTCGGCCTGAATGGTCACGTCGAGCGCCGTGGTCGGCTCGTCGGCGATCAGCAGGCGCGGCTTGCAGGCCAGCGCCATGGCGATCACCACACGCTGCCGCATCCCGCCCGACAGCTCGTGCGGGTATTGCTTCAGCCGCCGCTCGGGCTCGGGAATGCGCACCTGCTTGAGCAGTTCCAGCGCCCGCGCCTCGGCCTCATCCTTGCTCAGCCCACGGTGAACGCGCAGCCCCTCGGTCAGCTGACGTCCCACGGTGAACACCGGGTTCAGCGCGGTCATCGGCTCTTGGAAGATCATGCCGATCTCATTGCCGCGGATGTCGCGCATCACATCTTGGCTGGCCTTGGCGAGATCGGTCTCGCCGCCGTCCTTGCGATCAAAAATTAGGCGCCCGTTGGCAATCTCGCCGCCGCCGAACTCGATCAGCCGCATCAGAGACAGCGAACTGACCGACTTACCCGAGCCAGATTCCCCAACGACGCAAACGGTTTCGCCCGCATTGATCTCGAAGCTTACGTCTTCGACACCGGCCACCGGGCCGTCTTTTGTCTCGAATTCAACGCGCAGGCGTTCGATCCGCGCAATGGGGGTGTCCAGCATCAGGGCCTCTCCGTATGGGTCCGTGCAAACGCTAAAGGCACCTTTGTCAAAGTGTCAAACCCAAGGCCCACCTGACCCCAAGGCAATGCTTGCATTTTGCGCGCGTTCTGTTTCGATGAGGCCCAAGCGGGATGAGACGAGTGCAAGCGCCGAGACCAAGGGTCCGGCGTTTCACGGTTTTCCCGCTGATACAAAGAAGAGACCAAACGGTCGATGAAAGGCCAACATGGTCTTAGGTCGATAACAGGGAGTGACCTATGAAACTCAAGACCCTCCTGCTCGGGGCTGCCGCCAGCTTTGCTCTGGCCCCCGCCGCAATGGCGGAGCGCGGCTCCGACGGGCATGTGAACATCATCTATTGGCAGGCGCCGTCGATCATGACGCCCTACCTGTCGAGCGGCACGAAGGACATCGAAGCCTCGTCGCTCGTGCTCGAGCCGCTGGGCCGCTACACCGAGACCGGCGCGCTGGTCCCGTTCCTGGCTGAAGAGATTCCCACCGTCGAAAACGGCGGCGTGGCGGAAGACCTGAAGTCGATCACCTGGAAGCTGAAAGAGGGCCTGCTGTGGTCCGACGGCTCGCCGGTGACCTCGGCTGACGTGAAATTCACCGCAGACTACTGCATGAACCCCGAAGGCGGCTGCGCGCAGCTGGCGAAGTTCGACCACATCACTTCGATCGACACCCCTGACGATCTGACCGTGGTGGTAAGCTTCGACAAAGCCATGCCGAACCCCTACGGCCCCTTCATGGGCGGCCAGTCCCCGATCCTGCAAAAGGCGCAGTTCGAGAACTGCGTGGGCGCGGCAGCCTCGACCTGCACCGAGGCCAACTTCAATCCGATCGGCACCGGCCCCTTCGTGGTCGACGAGTTCAAGCCGAACGACGTGATCTCGCTGTCTGCAAACCCCAACTACCGTGACCCCGCGAAGCCCGCTTTCGCCACCGTCACGCTGAAGGGCGGCGGCGATGCGGAATCGGCGGCCCGCGCGGTTCTGCAGACCGGCGAGTTCGACTACGCGTGGAACCTGCAGCTGGCCCCCGACGTCCTCGCCTCCATGGCTGAAGGCGGCGCTGGCACCCCCGTCTCTGCTTTCGGCACCCTGGTCGAACGTCTCGAGATGAACATGACCGACCCGTCGCCGGACCTGCCCGAGGGCGAGCGCGCCACCGTCGCGCATCCGCACCCGATCCTGTCCGACTTCAAAGTCCGCAAGGCGCTCTCGATGGCCATCGACCGCAACCTGCTGACCGAGATCGGCTATGGTCAGGCTGGCCGCGCCACCTGTAACCTCGTGCCCGCGCCCGAGCTTTACGCCTCGGACAACACCGAATGTCTGACCCAGGACCTCGAAGGCGCCAAGGCGCTGCTCGAAGAAGCGGGCTGGACCGACAGCGATGGCGACGGTGTGCGTGAGAAGGACGGCGAGAAGCTGAGCCTGCTTTACCAGACCTCGACCAACGCCGTGCGTCAGGACTTCCAGGCCCTGATCAAGGATTGGTGGCGCCAGATCGGTGTCGAAACCGAACTGCGCAACGTCGACGCTTCGGTGTTCTTCGGCGGTGACCCGGGCTCGCCCGACACCTTCCAGAAGTTCTATGCCGACGTCGAAATGTACGCGAACAACTTCGACGGCACCGACCCACAGTCTTATCTGCAGATGTACCGCTGCGGCAACGAGCCCAAGCCGTCCTCGCAGTGGCAGGGTGAGAACATCAACCGCTTCTGCAACGAAGAGTATGATGCTCTGCTCGACGAGCTGGCGCAGACCGGCGAGCTGGAAAAGCGCGGCGAACTGGCCAAGAAGCTGAACGACATCATCACCAAAGAGACGATGACCATCGTTCCGCTGGTCGACCGTGGCCGCGTGTCGGCGCATTCCAACACGCTGGGCGGTGTCATCCTGAACACCTGGGACAGCGAGCTCTGGAACGCCGCCGACTGGTATCGCACCGAAGGCTGATCCCCTGACACGCACGTCCCCGCCCGGCGCGGGGACGTGCCCTTTTTCGGAAGGTCTGCCCGTGACCTCACCTCTCCGGAACCCGAACCCCGGCACCCTGCCCCGGTTCACTGACGCGGCCGCTGCCGCCTCACGGCGACAGCCGGTTCCGCCGCACGGGCCCCACAACAAAGACACGGAATTCATGACGCACACAGCCCGCATCCATGACCGGTGCCGGACGCGCGCGCTGCATTCGCAGCAAGGACGCGCCCGCCGCCTCGCCCGCGAGGTCCGCACATGCTGACCTATGCGATCCGACGCCTCGTCCTTTCGGTCCCGACGCTGCTGTTCATCAGCTTCGTGATCTTCATGCTGCTGCAGCTTGCGCCGGGCGATCCCATGGCGCAGGTGCCGCTGACGGTGCCGCCCGAGGTGAAGCAGAAGATGCGCGAGGCGCTTGGCGTCGGCGAGCCGGCGCTGGTGCAATACTGGAAATGGCTGGTGCAGGTGTTCTGGACCGAGCCGAAAATCTTTATCGACTGGCTGACCCGCGACACTTGGCTGCTTGGATGGCTGCCCGACACGCATCTCTATCAGGGTGAGCTGCGGGTGATCTCCTGGCAGACCCGCTCGCCGGTGATGGACATCGTGCTGCAGCGTATCCCGCAGACGCTCTGGGTCGTTGGCCTGAGCTATGTCGTGGGCGTGCTGATCGCCCTGCCGATCGGCATCTACTCGGCCTACCGGCAGTATTCGGTCTTTGACCAAGCCGGGACGTTCATCACCATGGTCGGCTTCTCGATCCCGCCGTTCTTCACCGGGCCGCTGCTGATCGTGATCTTTTCGGTCTACCTTGGCTGGTTCCCGTCGATCTACGACACCACCCACGTGGTGAATGACTGGGAAAGCTTCAAGTTCCAGCTTCTGCAGATGATCATGCCGGTGATGGTGCTGGCGCTGCAGACCACCGCGCAGCTGTCGCGCTACATGCGCGCCTCGATGCTCGACAATCTCAATCAGGACTATGTGCGCACCGCCCGCGCCAAGGGCCTGTCCGAGGCCGTGGTGGTGATGATCCACGTGCTGCGCAACTCGATGATCCCGGTGATCACCGTGATCGCGCTTGGCGTCCCGGCGATCTTCGGCGGCGCGATCATCACCGAGAACGTCTTCAAGGTGAACGGCATCGGCCAGCTTCTGATCACCGCGCTCTTCGCCAATGACCTGCCGATGGTGATGACGCTGACCTTCATCTTTGCCGTGCTGATCGTGGCCTTCAACCTGATCGCCGACATCCTCTATGGCCTTCTCGACCCGAGGATCCGCTATGACTGAGCCCGTTCCCGCATCCCCCGCCCCGATCGAGGCCCTGCGCGACAAGGGTCCGGACAAGCCGCCGCGTTCGAAGTGGAAGGACGTCTGGAGCCAGTTCCGCAAGCACAAGGGCGCGATGATCGGGGGGTTCTTCCTGATCTTCATCACCTTGGGTGTACTGATCGGCCCCTATCTGTGGACGCTCGATCCGCAGGCGCTGGACATCCGCGCCAAGGACATGCGCCCGGTCTACACCGCACTCTGGGACAGCACCGCCAAGACCAGCTGGGCGCATCCGCTGGGCAGCGACCAGCTGGGCCGTGACAACCTCTCGCAGCTGATCGCGGGCGGGCGCGCCTCGATGGCCGTGGGCTGGGCGGCGATGATCCTGTCGCTGGTGATCGGCGCGGGCGTCGGCGTGCTGGCGGGCTATTTCCGCAAGCTCGACGGCCCGCTGATGCGCCTGACGGACCTGTTCCTGTCGCTGCCGATCCTGCCACTGCTGCTGGTGGCCGTGACGCTGTTCCGCCAGCCGTTGCGCGCCAACTTCGGCCCCGAGGGTGGCATGTTCATCCTCATCGTCACCGTTGTCGGCATCACCTCGTGGATGCCCACGGCACGCATCGTGCGCGGCGACGTGCTGGCGCTGAAAGAGCGCGAGTTCGTGCTCGCGGCGCGCTCGATCGGCACCAAGCCGTTCCAGATCATCAAGCGCCACCTGCTGCCGAACGTGCTCTCGCCGATCATGGTCTCGGCGACGCTGGGCCTCGCCACGGCGATCATCACCGAGAGCGCCCTGTCGTTCCTCGGCGTGGGCTTTCCGTCGGACTTCCCGACCTGGGGCAAGATGCTGGCTGACGCGGTGGCGCGGATGGAAGACTTCCCCGAGCGGGTGATCCTGCCCGGCATCGCCATCTCGCTGACCGTGCTGGGGGTGAACTACCTCGGCGACGGCCTACGCGACGCGCTCGACCCACGCATCCGCGGCCGCTGAGCGGCGCGCCAGCAGGGTCCGCTATCGGGGCGGGAGGCACGAGCCTCCCGCCCCTTTTTCGTGCGCGTCCTGCCCTCTCCCGGCGCTGCATAGTCGGCACTGCAGAAGATGCGTATTTGGAAAAAGAAGAAGACCCTGTCTCCTAAAGCCGCGCCTGGTCCCTTCTTCTCTTTGAAAATACGCCGGGGTGAATTGGCCGCAGGCCAAGAGGGGCAGCGCCCCTCCACGCCCCGCCATCGGCAGAGCCTTCGGAAAAAAGGCGGAGGGTTTCCCCTCCGCCTTATCGATCCCGTTAAACCGTAGCGCCGTTCAGTAGAGGCCGCCGGAGCTGAGCGTGCCGAAGGAGGCCTTCGGGCCCACCGTCGCCTTGCGCCCGGTGGAGGTGGTGACCTCGCGCGGGCGGGTCGAGCCGTCGGGCTGGATCATGTCGAAATTGCCCGACATCGCCCAGCCGCCGTCGAGCTGGATGCCAAAGAGCGGCTCTTCGCCCGAGCGGAAACATTCGGCCACCACGTTCGGCCCCGAAGCATCCGGCCCCAGACGCGCGCCGGTGAAACGGTCCATGTTGAGGAAGTTACAGGCGGGCGGCACTTTGAACTGGCCGCCGCCGTATTTCTCGACCGCCTTGAGCATGAAACGGTTGAACACCGGCCCGCACATGCCGCCGCCCGAGGCGCCCCGACCCAGCGGGCGCGGCGTGTCATAGCCGATGTAACAGCCCGCCACGATGTTCGAGGTGAAGCCGAGCATCCACACGTCCTTGGCATCGTTGGTGGTGCCGGTCTTGCCCGCGGTGGGCACCGGCAGGTTCACCGTGCGCGAGGCGGTGCCGCGCTGCACCACACCCTGCATCATCGAGGTGAGCTGATATGCGGTGACCGCATCCATGATCCGGTCGCGGTTGTTGCGGATGTCCGGGCCACGGCCCGGCGGCAGGTTCGGATCGGCGCAATCGAGGCAGCTGCGCTCGTTGCCTTTTTGATACTCATGGTTGTAGACCGTCCGGCCATAACGGTCCTGCACCCGGTCAACCAGCGTCGGCTCGACCCGCTCGCCGCCGTTGGCGAACATCGCATAGGCCGAGATCATCTTGTAGAGCGTGGTCTCATCCGCCCCGAGCGCGTTGGCCAGCACCCGGCCCATGTGGTCATAGACCCCGAACTTCTCGGCGTAGCGCCCCACTGTGTCCATGCCGATCTCTTGTGCGAGACGGATGGTCATCAGGTTCCGCGACTGCTCGATGCCGGTGCGCAGCGGCGTCGGGCCGTAGTAGGTGTTCGACGCATTCTTCGGCCGCCAGACGCCCTGCGGCGTGTCGATCTCGATCGGGGCGTCGATGATCACCGTGGAGGGCGAGAACCCCGAGTCCAGCGCCGCGGCGTAGACGAAGGGCTTGAAGCTGGAACCGGGCTGGCGCAGCGCCTGCGTGGCGCGGTTGAACACCGAGTTCTGGTAGCTGAAGCCACCCTGCATGGCGATCACCCGGCCAGTGTTCACGTCCATCGCCATGAAGGCGCCCTGCACGCGCGGCACCTGCCGCAGCGTCCAGCGGATGAACGAGCCATCCTGATCGGTGACCATGGCGCGCACATGTACCACGTCGCCGCGCTTGAAATTGTCGGCAAAGCTGCCGCGGATCCAAGAGATGTCTTCGCGCGGCACCACCGAGGGGCGCTCCGCCGTGTCCGGTGTGTCCTCGATGCCAAGGCGCATCTGGCTGTCGCCCACCTCCAGCACCACCGCCGGCAGCCACTGGCTTTCGAGGTCGATGTCGCGCGCAATCGGCACCGACGCCAGCGCCGCGCGCCAGTCCTCTTCCGAGCCGAGGCTCTCTTCGGGGATGGTCTTGCCGGAGCCGCGCCAGCGGCCCAAGCTGCGGTCATAATCCTCGAGTGCGATGCGCAGCGACTGCGCCGCCTCCACCTGCATCTCGGGGTCGAGCGTCGCGCGCACCGACAGGCCGCCCGAGAAGAACTCGCCCTCGCCGAACTCGGTGGTCAGCTGGCGGCGGATCTCGTCGGTGAAATAATCACGCGGCGGCAGCGACTTCTGATAGGGCTCGAAATCGCCGTTCTGCACCGAGCGCAGCGGCTGGCTGACCTCGGTCTCATAGGTGGCCGTGTCGATATAGCCGTTCTCGCGCATCTCGCGCAGCACGTAGTTGCGGCGGTCGAGCAGGCGCTGCTTGTTGCGCACCGGGTGAAAGTCCGACGGCGCTTTCGGCATCGAGGCGAGCATCGCCGCCTCATGCGGGGCAAGCTCGGAAAGGCTCTTGTTGAAATAGGTCTGCGCCGCAGCGGTCACGCCATAGGAGTTTTGACCGAGGAAAATCTCGTTGAGATAAAGCTCGAGGATCTTGTCCTTGCTCAGCGTCTCTTCGAGGCGCGAGGCTAGGATGATCTCCTTGATCTTGCGCTCGATCTTGCGGTCGCCAGAGAGCAGGAAGTTCTTCATCACCTGCTGGGTGATGGTCGACGCGCCGCGGACATCGCGGCCACGAGTGCGCACCGCGTCGAAGGCGGCGGCGGCGATGCCGCGCACGTCATAGCCGTGGTGCTCGTAGAAGTTCTTATCCTCGGCGGAGATGAAAGCTTCCTTGACGAGATCGGGGATCTGGTCGGCCGGGGTGAAGAGGCGCCGCTCCTGCGCAAACTCGTCAATGATCTGACCTTCTTGCGAGTAGATGCGCGAGATCGTCGGCGGCGTGTATTGCGCAAGGCTTTCATGGCTTGGCAGGTCGCGGCCATAGATCCAGAAGACCGCGCCGATAGACAGCGCGACCGCCATAACTCCCAGAGTAATGACGCTGAAGATGGCCCCGAAGAACGAGAGAATGAACCTGGTCACAAGCAATGCCCCTTTGGATTGCAGCCCCATTATACAACGCGCGGGCTCAGGTCAAAACACAAGGCTGCCAGAGGGCAGCCCGGAACGGCGGTCTCATGCCGGAGCGCGCCGTTCACGCGCCCAGTCGCATCGCCTCATGCCGTCCTAATACCGCCGCCTATTGCCGCCGCAGGCGCGCCAAGGCTTCGTCTTCGATCGCCCATGCGTCGATCCCGTCGCGGATCCCCGCCGCCATGCCCGCGCGCCATGCCGGATCCTGCAGATGATTTAGGTCTTCGGCGGTCGACAGGAACCCCACTTCGATCAGCACCGAGGGGATATCGGCGGCCTTGAGCACCGAGAAGCCCGCCTGCCGCAGCGGGCGTTTGTGCACCTGCCCCACCGCGTTGCGGATGCCCGACACCAGTTGCCGTGCCAGCGCCTTGCCGCGGGGCGCATTGTCGAGCCGCGCCAGATCCATCAGCACATTGGCGACCCGGTCGTCGGAACCCGAAAGGTCGAGCCCGGCAAGAATGTCGTCGCGGTCGTGGCGCTCGGCCAGCGCGGCGGAGGCGGCATCCGAGGCATCCTCGGCCAGCGTGTAGACCGTGGCGCCATGGGCGATGCCCTGCTCGATGGCGTCGGCATGCAGCGAGATGAAGAGATCGGCGCGTGCGTCATGCGCCAGCGCCACCCGCCCTTCGAGCGAAACAAAGACATCCGCATCGCGGGTCATCAGCACCTCATAGCCCGCCCGGCGCAGCACGTCGCGCAGATCGCGCGCGAAGGTCAGCATGAGGTTGGCCTCGGCGTGCCCGTCGCGCTGCGCGCCCGGATCAATGCCGCCGTGCCCCGGATCGAGGACGATGCGCAGCGGCGCGCCCGGGTTGCGCAGCGGCGCGGCCTTGGCCTTGGCTGGCGGCAGGTCCCAGCGCGGATCGCGCGGCACGCCGGAGTGCGCGGCCATCTCGGCGGCGCTCGCCCTGGCCAGCGTCAGGCGCAGCGTCGCGGCCCCGGTCTCTTCCGAGACCTTCATCCCTGCCTTGTCGATGATCATCGGCTGCGACAGCTCGGCCACCAGCCGCGACCAGCCCGAGCGGAACGGCCCCATGCGCAGCGCGCTTACCGCCTCGGCGCGGTCCATCGCCGCCGCATCCGCGCCGGTCCAGTCGACCTCGCGGAAATCCAGCACCAGCCGCGCCGGATCGGTCAGCGTGAAGGCCCGCCACGGCACGCCCTGACTCAGATCGAGGGTCAGTTCGGCACCGCTGCGGCCATGATCCTCGGCGCCGCCGTCCAGCAGACGCGCCTGCCCGCCAAGCCCGGCGCTCTGCGCCTGCGCGCCGTTTTGGCCGGGCGTGGTGCCAAGCATGGCGCAGAACACGCCCGCCGCGATGATCCGGAAAATACTGCTCATCCGCCTGTCTGTCTTTTTGTGGTTGGGCTAGAGCCTAGCAGTCCCGGCCCGGATTCGCACCAGCTTCGCGGCGGGTGCGATGATCACATTGCGGCGCGGCGGGGCTGGTGCGGCTCAGCCTCGGCTTGCCATGAAGGTCTTGAGCCGCGCCAGCCCCTCTTCGATCTCTGCCGTGCCGCGCGCATAGGAAAAGCGCAGCGTCCCCGCCCCGCGCGCCGGATCGAAATCGAGGCCCGGCGTTACCGCGACACCGACCTTCTCGAGGATCTCGGCAGCAAAGGCGCGGCTGTCGCTCGTCAGATGGCTGACGTCGGCATAGACGTAGAAGGCGCCATCGGGCGGCGCGATCCGATCAAAGCCCGCCTTGGGCAGCCCCTCCATCATCAGCGCGCGGTTCTTGGCGTAGACCGCAAGGTTGGCCTGCAGTTCCTCGGTCGCGTCCATCGCGGCAAGTGCGGCGACCTGCGAGGCGTTGGGCGCGCAGATGAAAAGATTCTGCGCCAGCCGCTCGAACTGACGCACCTGCGCCTCGGGGACCACCAGCCAGCCGACCCGCCAGCCGGTCATCGAGAAATACTTCGAGAAGGAGTTGATCACGCAGACATCGTCGGAGACCTGCAGCGCCGTCACCGGCTTCTTGTCGTAGTCGATGCCGTGGTAAATCTCGTCCGACAGGAACGACGCGCCGCGCGCCTGCACCGCCTCGACCAACTCCGCCAGTTCGGGCTTGCCCAGCATGGTGCCCGTGGGGTTGCTGGGCGAGGCGACCATGGCGCCCTCATAGCCCACCCCGGCTAGGTCCTGCGGGGTCAGCTGATAGCGGTTCTCGGCGGAGGTCTGCACTTCGACCGGGCGCAGGTCCAGCGCCTTGAGGATCTGCCGGTAGGATGGATAGCCCGGCGCCCCCAGTGCCACCCGGTCGCCCGCGTCGAAGAGCGCCGAGAAGGCAAGGATGAAGCCCCCCGAAGAGCCCGGCGTGACCACCACCCGCTCGGGGTTCAGATCGACGTCATACCATTCGCCGTAAAGCCGCGCGATGCGCGCCCGCAGTTCGGGAATGCCAAGCGCCACGGTGTAGCCGAGGGCATCGCTCTCCATCGCGTCGGCCAGCGCCTTGCGGGCCGCCTCGGGCGCGGGCGAGCTGGGCTGGCCCACTTCCATATGGATGATGTGGCGGCCTGCCGCCTCGGCGGCGCGGGCCTGCTCCATCACATCCATCACGATGAAGGGATCAACTGCCCCGCGGCTTGAGTTTCGCATGTCTCTCTCCCATGGTGACCCGGCACGACGCCTCCGGGCGGAGTACGAAGCTTCAAAGGGAGGGTCAATGCCGCGCGCCACGCTGCGCTTGGTTGCAACGCTCTGCGCCCTGGCCCTGCTGCTGGTGGCGCCCTCTGCGCGTTCCGCCACGCTTTTGCGCGACGCCGACATCGAACACGCACTGACCCAGCTGAGCGCTCCGGTGCTGCGCGCCGCCGGGCTGAGCCCGGGACAGGTGCAGGTGATGGTCGTGCAGGACGACCGGCTGAACGCTTTCGTCGCCGACCCCAGCCATATCTTCGTGAATTCCGGCCTGCTGATGAAACTGCCAAGCGCCAAGGCGCTGCAGGCGGTGCTGGCGCATGAGGCCGCGCATATCACCGGTGGGCACATCACCCGGCGGCTCGGCAATATACGGGCGGCGCGCAACGCCGCCGGTCTGGGCATGGTGCTGGCGGTCGCCGCAGGTGCCGCCTCGGGCAGTGCCGACGCCGCGGCCGGGCTGCTGATCGGCGCGCAAAGCTCGGCGCTGCGCAGTTTCCTCGGCCATACCCGCGCCGAGGAAAGCTCGGCCGATATCGCCTCGGTGCGCACGCTGGTCACCGCCGGGATCGACCCGCGCGGCGCGCTGCAGGCGCAGGAGCTGTTCCTCGGGCAAGAGGCGCTGAACGTCGGGCGGCAGGATCCCTATATGCAAAGCCATCCGCTGACCCGCGACCGTTTCCGCAGCCTCGAGGCGCTGGTTGCGGGCGCTAAGATGGCCGAAGCCGATGATCCCGCCGCGCAATATTGGTTCCTGCGGGCGCGCGGCAAGCTCACCGCCTTCCTGCGCGCGCCGGGCTGGACGCTGGACCGGCTGGACCGCAGCGGCAGCCAAGACATCGCGCTGATGCGCGAGGCGGTCGCCCGCCACCGCCAGTCCGATCTCGGCGGCGCCTTGCGGGCGATCGACGGCGCCATCGCGCTGCGCCCCAATGATCCCTTCTATCGCGACCTGAAGGGCCAGATCCTGCTGGAATCGCGCCGCCCCGAAGAGGCCGCCCGCGTCGGCGAGCAGGCCCGGCGCTTGGCCCCGCGCAACGCGCAGGTCCTTGGCGGGTTGGGCCGGGCGCAGCTGGCGCAGCTGGCGTCAAACCAATACGCCCCGGCGCTGCAGACATTGGAAGCGGCGCGCGGTCGCGACTGGGCCGATCCGCGCATCCTGCGCGACATCTCGGTGGCCTACGCCCGCGCCGGCAACACCGGCATGGCCTCGGAGGCCACGGCGCAGCGCTACGCGCTGCAGAACCGGATGGAAGACGCCGCCATTCACGCAAAACGTGCATTGGATTTACTGCCACGCGGCTCGGCCCCGTGGCGCCGGGCGCAGGATGTGCTAGACGCATCCGAGCGCGCCGCAAGGAAACGCTGACACCGCCCCCTGCGGGCGCAATTGACCGACGGAGACAAGATGCAATCCCTTTCGACCCGACGCACCGCCTTTCGCCGCGCCGCCGCCTCGCTGGCCGTGGCCACCGGGCTCATGGCGCAGCCCGTGGCGGCCCAGAGCTTTGATCTCGAGAACCTCAGCCCCGAGCAGCGCGAGGCCTTCCGCGCCGAGGTGCGGGAGTATCTGCTCGACAACCCCGAAGTGATCATGGAGGCGGTGAGCGCGCTCGAAGCCAAGCAGCAGCAGCAACAGGCCGCCGCCGACGAAGACCTCGTCGCCGCCAACGCTGGCGCGCTCTTCGATGACGGCTACAGCTGGGTGGGCGGCAACCCCGACGGCGACGTGACCATCGTGGAGTTTTCCGACTACCGCTGCGGCTATTGCCGCAAGGCCTTCCCCGAGGTCGAGCAGCTGGTGGAAAGCGATGGCAACATCCGCATCGTCATCAAGGAATTCCCGATCCTCGGGCAGGACAGCGTGACCTCGTCGCGCTTTGCGCTGGCCACCATGCTGGTCGAGGGGCCGGACGCCTACAAGCAAATGCATGACGCGCTGATCTCGCTCAAGCAGGAGCCGAGTGAGCCGGTGCTGTCGAAACTGGCGGACACGCTTGGGCTGGATGGTGAGGCCATTCTTGCCAAGATGAGCGATCCTGAGGTGGACCGCCGCATCAAGGAAACCCACGAGTTGGCGCAGCGCCTGCAGATCAGCGGCACGCCGACCTTCGTGTTTGGCGACCAGATGCTGCGCGGCTATGTGCCGATCGACGGGATGCGCCAGATCGTCGATCAGATCCGCAGCGAGGGCTGAGCCCTACTCTGCCGCGTCGGCGACCCCGGTCGCCGACCGCACCCCACGTTCGGCCTGCGGCGTCCTTTCCGCCGCGGCACCTGCGTCAGCCTCCACGCTCCGCACCGGCAGACAGAGCCTTGCGCAGGTGCCGCGACCACCGCGCCCGGACGCGAGCTCGAAGCTGCCGCCCGACTGCTCTGCAAATCCGCGCAGCATCGCCAGACCCAGACCCGATCCCTGCCCCACCGGCTTGGTGGTGAAATACGGCTCGCAGACCAGCGGCATCAGATCGGCGGCAATGCCGGGGCCACTGTCGCTCAGTTCAAAGCAGACGGACCGTCCGCGCCGCAGAACCGCCAATTCGAGCGTGCCACCCGTCGGCATCGCGTCACAGGCGTTCTTGACCAGTTCCAGAAGGCAGGCCTGCAGCCGCGGCGCGTCCACATGCACATCGGGCAGATCGGGCGCGACGCTCAGCGTCAGCCTGTGGCCCGGCCCCAGCACCGCAAGGGCGCGGCGCTGCACCTCGCGCGCCTGACTGGCCGGAAGCACCGCCAGCGGGCTGAGCGGCGCACGGCTGGCCGTCGCCAGCAACTGCCCGGTCAGATCGGCCCCGCGCCGCGCCGCGCGCTCGGCCTCATCCAGCAACTCATCACGCTCTGCCGCGCTGCCGGTCAGCCGCGCCAGCTCCAGATTGCCCAGAACGGCGGTCAGCAGGTTGTTGAAATCATGCGCAACGCCGCCGGTCAGTTGTTCCAGCGCCCGGCCCCGCGCCTTGGCCAGCGCCTCGCCTGCGGCAATCTCCAGCGCCTCTCGGGTGCGCAGCGCGCTCCATGCGACGCGGCAGAAGTAGACATAGCAGATCACCAAGGCCGCGCTGATCAGCACCGTGTCGGGGGTGCCGGGATCGACGTGCCAAAGCCAGCCCGCCCGCGCAAGGATACCCACCGCCATCAGCGACAGATCCAGCACCAGCAAAAGCCGCAGGTGCACGCGGTAAGACAGCGTGTTCAGCAGCGCGACGAAGACGAACATCAGCGACAGGATCGACAGCGCAGGCTCGCCCTGCATCCACAGGATCATGCCCCCGGCGATATAGCTCAGCCCCGAAAGGACCAGCGTCAGCACCGGCAGCAGCAGCCGCAGGCGATAGCCGGTGTCTGGAAGCGTGGTCACGGCGAGGAAATGCAGGCCAAAGATCAGGATCATGCCCGCCAGCCACGGCAGCATCATCGGCACATCCATGAAGGCCCAGATCGCCAGAGAGGCGAGGCTGATCAGCGCGACGCTGAGCAGCCCTTGCGCGCGCCGCAGCCCCTCGAGGCTGCGCAACGCGGTGAAATCCAACAGCTGACCGGCGGGCGGGATGACCCCTTCGAGTGCACTCGCCCGCTGCACGAGACTACTCCGCAGCCTGCGCTTTGGCGGCCTCGTCGGCCTCGATCTGGGCGGCCTTCTTCTCGACCTCTTCGACGATGTGGTCGATCATCTGCTCGTTGGACATCTTGTGGCTGGCCTTGCCCGCCAGATAGACCATGCCTGAACCCGCACCGCCGCCGGTAAAGCCGACGTCGGTCATCAGCGCCTCGCCCGGTCCGTTCACCACGCAGCCGATGATCGACAGGCTCATCGGGGTCTTGATGTGCTCCAGCCGCTCTTCGAGCGTTTCCACCGTCTTGATCACGTCAAAGCCCTGACGCGCGCAGGACGGGCAGGAAATGATGTTCACGCCGCGGTGGCGCAGGCCGAGGGACTTGAGGATCTCATAGCCAACCTTCACCTCTTCGACCGGATCGGCCGAGAGCGAGACGCGGACCGTGTCGCCGATGCCCATCCACAGCAGCTGGCCAAGGCCGATGGCGCTTTTGATGGTGCCCGAGGTCAGCCCGCCCGCCTCGGTGATACCAAGGTGGATGGGTTTGTCGGTGGCTTCCGCCAGCCCCATGTAGGCGGCGGACGACAGGAACACGTCCGAGGCTTTCACGCTGATCTTGAATTCGTGGAAGTCGTTGTCTTCCAGAATGCGGATGTGATCGAGCGCGGATTCAACCATCGCCTCGGGGCACGGCTCGCCGTATTTTTCGAGCAGATGCTTTTCGAGCGATCCGCCGTTCACCCCGATGCGCATAGAGCAGCCGTGGTCGCGCGCGGCAGCGATCACTTCGCGCACGCGCTCGGGGCTGCCGATGTTGCCGGGGTTGATGCGCAGGCAGGCGGCGCCAGCTTCGGCGCTTTCGATGCCGCGCTTGTAGTGGAAATGGATGTCGGCGACGATCGGCACCGGGCTTTCGCGTACGATCTCTTTCAGCGCCTTCGAGCTGGCCTCATCGGGCACCGAGACGCGAACGATGTCGGCACCCGCCTCTGCGGCGCGCTGCACCTGTTCAATAGTCGCCTTGACGTCGGTGGTGACGGTGTTGGTCATGGTCTGCACCGAGATCGGGGCATCCCCGCCCACCGGCACGTTGCCCACCATGATCTGCCGGGATTTGCGACGCTCGATGCTGCGCCATGGGCGGATCGGGTTGTGGCTCATGCGGAAGGACCCTCCTGAGGGCAGTCATTAATACTCACATGCAACATAGCCCCCGCGGCGTCATGAAACCAGAGGGGCCCCGCCTCGTCCGCAAGGGAAAGGATCGCGATGGCGTGAGCGTGTGGCGGGCCGGATGCGCTCAGTCGGCCCGCACGTCGCTGGAAAGCTCGGCCACCACCCGCTCGAGATCGGCGTCGCGGCTGATGTCGGCCACCTTATAGGCGCGGGTCAGGTTATCGACCGAAAGCTGCAGGTTCTTGGTGACCGTGCCGCTGGCGCCGACCGGGCCGTAGGTCTGGCCGTTGACCGCGAAGTAGACAGCCCCCGACTCGCCGACGCGCAGGCTGGCAGGGTCCTGCGTGGCAGGCGCGGTCCAAGTGTCCCCGGCGCGCATGGTCTTCTCGAAGATCACAGAGCCATCGGCGGCGCGCACACGCACCCATGCCGGGCGCACGGCGATCATCGTCACACCGGGCGCGCTGTCCTGAAGCACCTTCGGAGCGCCGGGCTGCGTTGCGACCTCGGCACCGGCCTGCGCAAGCTGAACCTGCGGCGCGGCGGCGGGCATGATGCTTTCGTTCAGCTTGGCAAGCACGCGCTGCAGATCGCCATCCTGCTGCGGTTCAGCAGGCTGATAGGCGGCGCTCACCACTTCGGGCACCAGTTCCACATCGCGGGTCACCTGCCCCTTCGGTCCAAGTGGGCCGAGGGTCTGACCATTGGTCGCCAGATAGAGCGCGCCCGACTCGCCAACGGTGAGCTTGGCGCTCTGCTGGCCCTCGGGCACGGTCCAAGTGTCTCCGGGCTCCATCACCCGCTCGTAAAGAACGTTGCCGCTGTCGCCACGCACGCGCACCCACGCGGGACGCACGGCAAGCAGCGTCACGCTCTTGCTGTCCAGCACGGTGCGCGGCAGCGCAGTGGCGCCGGGCTGCGCCGCCGGGCCAGCGAGACCGGCCACCTGCAGCGCCGCATCGGCGGGATTGGTATCGACCTGCGGCAACTGGTTGCGCGCGGCCTGCGCGAAGGCGCCCACGGTCGACGGATCGAGCGAGGAGATCGGCGCATCGCGGGCCACCAGAACCGGAACGTCCAGCGCCTTGGGCCGGTAGAGCCGGTCCAGCGCCTCATTCGACGGCGGCGAGAAAGGCCCTGCCCCCTCGGCGCTGGCGACGTCTTCGCCGCCCGCGTCTTCGGTGATTTCCTCGGCACCCTGCACCGGGTCGAGATCGCTCAGCACCAGCGGGGTCTGATCCACCGGCGCAACCTGCACGCGCTGCACTTCGCGCAGCACCGCAAAGCCGCCATAGCCGATCCCGCCCAGCAGGGCGACAAGCACCAGCAGCGAGCCGATGGCGCCCGGCTCGATCCGCGAGAAAAAGCTGTCACCCGCAGGCACGAAGGGCATGCGCGGCTGTTCAAAGATGTCACGGGCCATCGGCGCGGGTAGATCGCCCTGCCCCTTGCGGATCGTCGAGGCCTTTTCGGACATGCCATGCGCGACGGCAAAACCGCTCTCTTCGCAGAAGAGGCGATAGCATTCGTCCGGGTCCATATTCAGGTAACGGGCGTAGGAGCGCACGTAGCCAGCGATGAAGCCGGGCGTGTCAAATGCCGAGGGATCGCAGTTCTCGATGGCGGCGATGTAACTGGCTTTGATGCGCAATTCCCGCTGCACGTCGAGCAGGGATTTGCCCATCGTCGCGCGTTCGCCGCGCATCACATCACCAAGTTGCAACGTAAAATCATCGAAGCCCCGCGGAGTTGTCTCCGCGTCGAGCTGTTCATCAGACATACGAGGGGAATTACGCCCTATCATGCGTTCCGCCTTGTGCTCCACCGTCCCAGACTGCGCCTGCCAAATCACGGGCTCGCGATTCGGGTCGCGGCCTTTATTGATGGTAGGTTAGCACAGAACAACTAAAATGACAGAATTTCAGGGTTACATCGGCGTTGATCTGCGCAGGCTGCGCGGGTTTTCCACAATCAACTTGTGGCAACGCCGGAACAAAACAAGTCCCCGCGATTTAGGAAACCGCAGGGACCGCATTGGTTGAGTTAGTGCCGAACGCGATCGCGCTCAGGCGCTGAGTTCCTGACGGTTGAGCGCGCAATGCGACCAAAGCTCGTCCATGGCGCGCACCAGCTTGTCCATCTCGTCGGGACCATGCACCGGCGACGGGGTGAAGCGCAGGCGCTCGGTGCCGCGCGGCACGGTCGGGAAGTTGATCGGCTGCACATAGATGCCAAAACCGTCAAGCAGCATGTCCGACAGCTTCTTGGTGTGCACCGGGTTGCCGACGATCACCGGCACGATGTGCGAGCCGTGATCGATGATCGGCATGCCAAGTCCCTTGAGCCGCAGCTTGAGGATCTTCGCTTGGGTCTGGTGCCGCTCGCGCAACTCCTGATCCTGCTTGAGATGCGCGATGGACGCCGCCGCCCCTGCCGCCACAGCAGGCGGGATCGAGGTGGTGAAGATAAAGCCCGGCGCGTAGGAGCGCACCGCGTCACACATCTTCGCCGAGGCCGCGATATAGCCGCCGAAGACGCCAAAGGCCTTGCCCAGCGTGCCGTTGATGATGTCGAGCCGGTGCAGCAGGTTGTCGCGCTCGGCGACACCGCCGCCGCGCGGGCCATACATGCCCACCGCGTGCACCTCGTCGAGATAGGTCAGCGCGCCGAACTCGTCGGCGAGATCGCAAAGCGCCTCGATCGGGCCAAAGTCGCCGTCCATCGAGTAGACCGATTCAAAGGCGATCAGCTTCGGCGCGGCGGGATCGTCCGCTTCCATCAGCTCGCGCAGGTGCTGCACGTCATTGTGCCGGAAGATGCGCTTGGCACCGCCGTTGCGCTTGATGCCCTCGATCATCGAGGCGTGGTTCAACTCGTCCGAATAGATGATCAGGCCGGGGAACAGTTTCGGCAGCGTCGAGAGCGTCGCGTCATTGGCGATATAGGCCGAGGAGAAGACCAGCGCGGCCTCCTTCTGGTGCAGGTCGGCCAGTTCAGCCTCGAGCCGCTTGTGATAGACCGTGGTGCCAGAGATGTTGCGCGTGCCGCCAGACCCGGCGCCGGTGGCGTCGATGGCTTCGTGCATCGCGGCCAGCACAACCGGGTGCTGCCCCATCCCGAGGTAATCATTCCCGCACCACACGGTGATCGGCATCTCGCTGCCGTCCGCTTTGCGCCACGTCGCGTGGGGGAAACGGCCGTTCTTGCGTTCGATGTCGATGAAGGTGCGATAGCGGCCCTCGGCATGCAGGCGGTCAAGGGCTTCGTCGAGCTTCGCGGTGTAGTCCACCGGTATCTCCTTCCTTCATCTATTGTTGGCCGCGTTTGTCGCGGCGCCCATGTGGTCTCAGGGCCACATTCACGGTTTGGATTGGATACCGATCACGGCGTTCCATGTCCACGCTTTAGAACGAGACTAAGCGTCGCGCCCTTGATTTGAATCAAGACTTTCGGAGTAATGTTTCAAGGTCGGGTTTCCCATACTGTTCGCGTGACGCGCATCAGCGCAGCCTGTGACCCGAGCGCACCCACGGCGAAACGCCCGCAGCGGCACATGAAATCCCGCAACTGCCCCCTGCTTTCAACGCCCGTTCTGCGCTCGGAGGCGTGAAAACCCTCCCGCCTGCGCGCTCTGGACAGTGCCGGGCCGGGTGGTAGGCTCCGCGCAACTCTCAAGAAGGAGCGCCCCATGGCTCAAGAAAACGTGTCTCTCGACACTGTGCTCAGCAAAATCGACAACGACCTTCCGGCCTCGCTCGATCGTCTGCTGGACCTGCTGCGAATCCCCTCGATCTCGACCGACCCCGAGTATAAGGACGCCTGCGACAAGGCCGCGGACTGGCTGGTCGCCGATCTCGCCAGCATCGGCATCGAAGCCAGCAAGCGCCCCACCCCCGGCCATCCGATGGTTGTGGGCCATGTGGACGGACCGGGCCCGCACGTGCTGTTCTACGGCCACTATGATGTGCAGCCGGTCGATCCGCTGAACCTTTGGAACCGCGACCCCTTCGATCCGGCCATCGAGGAAACGCCCAAGGGCAAAGTCATCCGCGGCCGCGGCTCGTCGGACGACAAGGGCCAGCTGATGACCTTCATCGAGGCCTGCCGCGCATGGAAAACGGTGCATGGCACCCTGCCCTGCAAGATCACCTTCTTCTTTGAAGGCGAGGAAGAGAGCGGCTCGCCCTCGCTGATCCCCTTCATGAAGGAGAACGCCGAAGAGCTGAAAGCCGAGATCGCGCTGATCTGCGACACCGGGCTGTTCCAGTCCAAGACCCCGGCGATCATCACCCGCCTGCGCGGGCTGCTGGGCGAAGAGCTGACCATCAAGGCCGCCGACAAGGATCTGCACTCGGGCATGTATGGCGGCGTCGCGATGAACCCGATCCGCGTGCTGACCAAGATCCTCGGCGGGCTCTTCGATGAGAACGGCACGATTCAGGTGCCCGAGATCTATGAAGGCGTGCCCGACCTGCCGCCCGAGATCCTCGATCAGTGGAAATCGCTGAACTTCGACGATGCGGCCTTCCTTGGCGGCGTCGGCCTGTCGCAGCCTGCGGGCGAGAAGGATCACCTGCCGATCGAGATGATCTGGTCGCGCCCCACCGCCGAGATCAACGGCATCTGGGGCGGCTACACCGGCGCTGGTTTCAAGACCGTGCTGCCCGCCGAAGCCTCGGCCAAGATCAGCTTCCGCCTCGTCGGCACGCAGGACCCGCAGGCGATCCGCAAGAACTTCCGCGCCTGGGTCGAGGCGCAGGTGCCGTCCGACTGCTCGGTCGAATGGAAGGACCACAGCTGCTCGCCCGCGTCCGAGATGAACACCACCCACCCCGGGTTTGAGGCGGCGCGCAAAGCGCTCGGCGACGAATGGGACGATCCGGCGGCCTATGCGGGCTGCGGCGGCTCGATCCCGATCGCTGGCTACTTCCAGAACATCCTCGACATGGATGCGATGCTTGTGGGCTGGGGCAAGGACGACGACCAGCTGCACTCGCCGAACGAGAAATACGACCTCGAATCCTTCCACAAAGGGATTCGCAGCTGGGCCCGGATCCTCGATGCGATGGCCAATGCTGCTTAAGATTTAGGTAATATTTTCGGCGGGGCGACGAATTTTCGCCCCGCCAACCCCCGTGTTTGCAAGAATTTTAGTGACGTCTTGTCAGACAGGCGACACATCTCAAAGCCCTTATTTTTACGGCTCTCTGACGCACCCATCCGAAGGGATAGGTGAGCGGCGCGAACGGATCGCCATTTTCGCCAAGAAGATATCCAGCCCGAGCCATATTCGCCGCCACATTTCGCCACAATCCATTCCTACCGTCGATTCTAACGGGAGCGTCACGACCGCCCCGGTCGGCAGAAAGCCGGCACGAATCTGGCAGAAGGAGCTGGGAATTGATGAGAGCCTACGCCATCCGCAAGATGACCCACGCCGACTTCGACGCCCGCGTAAAGCGCGTCGATCCGAAATTCGCCCGCCTCGGGCATCAGGCCACCGCCGCCGGCACCGCGCGCGCCGCCAAGCGCCCGATCCTTTCAGGTCTCGTCGGATTCGTCTGGGCCGGGATCGTCATCGCCGTCGCCCGCAACCAAGGCCAGATCGCAGCCAGCCTCGCCGAGGGCAGCCTGCCGCAGGAATATCACGTCTACGTCTTTGGAATGCTCGCAGCGCTGCTCGCCGTCTCCGGCGTGGTCGCGGTCATGCACCTGCTGCGCTGCGTCGGTCGTCGCGCCGGGGAGCGCGGCAACTCGCTCAGCCTCGTCACCGGGATCGTCGCCGCCGTGGTCCTGACGCAAGTGCCTGCCGAAGTCTATGAAACCGGCCTTGGCCTGCTTGATGAGAACTCCCGCAATGTGATGCTCGCCGCCGGTAACTCGGTGCGCGGCCCGGCGGGCCTCGAGATCAGCGGCACCACGTTCCTCAGCTCGCTGGGCAACTGATCCACCGCGCCGGGGGACCCCGGCCCGAAGAATACTACCCGGAGTAGACCAGCCGGATAAGACCACCGCTCACGCCCTATTTAACGAACCCCTCAGAGCGCGGCTCAGAACAGGCCGAAGAACCTGTCGGGCAGACAATACTGCCGCGCGTCCTCGGGTCGGTCGAACTGCCAATAGCCAGTCTCGCCGCGCGGCGCCCAACTGCGATGCATGCGCCGCCGAACCTGAGCTAAGTCGAACCCCTCTTGCATCGGCAGCTCGGCAAATCCTTCGAACAGCGCCCGATCCTCGCCCCGCGCCTCGGCAAACCAATGCCGCCCGATTGCCGCCTGTTTGACCCCGACGCCGACAGCCTCTGTCACCGCGTTGCGCCGGTCCATGGCCGCCACATATTGCGCGAAATCGCAGTACTTTAGGTGGAAAAGATAAAGCGGCTCCGGCGTGAACAGTTTCGACGCCTGCGTGTAGTGTCCGCCCCGCGCGACCTTCGTGCCCAGCGACAGCACGCAGGGCTTGGAATAATGCGGCGCTAGCCGCACATGGCGGCGCGGGCCAAGGATGCTGTCCGTCAGCTCGGCCGGTTCACGGTCGATCCGGTGCACCACCTCCAGCCCGACCGGTGTCAGCACCCGGCGGATGGGCTGCTGCGCGAGGAAATCCAACAGATTGCCCTCTGCCGGGTCCAGCACCACCAACTCGTCCACATCGCCGACGATCACATGCCGGTAGTAGCTGCGCAGCCCGTTCACCAGACCGTTGAGCAGCCGCCAGCGCTTCATGTCAAAGTTCGGATGCGGATCGCCGGGAATGCCGATGAGGTTGCAGCCCTGCGCCAGCTCCGCCAGTTCGGCGCTGCGCCCGTGGTTGACGATATAGCAGTTCTCACGCCCCAAAAGACGCCCGTAATGGCGCAGCCACGCCTCCAGAAAGAAGCTATCGTCGCGCACCATGGTGACAGCGGCGGCCACGGTCTGCATGTCAGTCTCCTCGCTTTGCCGCCCCGGCGGCCCCTGTAAAGCCCGAGCATAGCGCCTTGTGGTAAAAAGAGAATCGCCAATCGACCGCGCCGCCGTTATCGTGCCATGCAAAGCACGAGGCCCAGATGATCACGCAGGAGTTCCGCAGCACCGGCTGGCAGTTCCATCTGCCCGCGCCGCAGACGCCCGGCATCCCCCGCTCTCCCGCGATCACCCGCTATCAGGTGTTTGGCGAGCGCAGTTCCGGCACCAACTTCCTCAAACGACTGATCGGTCGCAACACGCCTCTTACCCCGACAGAGGATCTGGGCTGGAAGCACGGCTTCCCGCAGATGACCGCCATCCCGCAGGACACGCTGATCCTGTGCGTGACGCGCAATGCCGCCGATTGGGCGCGCTCGATGCATGCGCGCCCGTGGCATTGCCCGGCGCAGATGCAGCGCCTGCCGTTATCTGATTTTCTGCGCGCCGAATGGGCCACCATCGCCGACCGGCCCCGCTATTTCCCGCAAGTCGCGGCGCTGGGGGGCGTGGGTCAGCCGTTGCAACATGACCGCCACCCGCTCACCGGCGCCCCTTTCCCCGATCTTTTCGCCCTGCGCCGCGCAAAGCTGCAGGGGCTGCTGAGCTTCTTCAACCGCGGCGGCGCGCTGCTCTTTTGCCGTCTGGAGGCGGTGCAGGCCGCGCCCGAAGATTTCCTGACGGCGCTGCGGGGCAGCCTCGGCCTGCCCGCGCCCGAGGGGCCGTTCCGCCCGGTGCACAAACGCCTCGGCAGCCGCTTCCTGCCCGCCGTGGAAGAGCCGCGACCGCAGACCCCGGCGCATCTGTCCGAGGCGGACCTCGCCTTCCTGCGCAGCCGCCTTGATCTGCCGCTGGAGGCGGCGCTCGGCTACAGCTACGAGGCTTGAACGAACGGCGCGCACGGGATCTGTGCATCCGTGCAAATTGCGCTGCGCCGCGGCATCGCCGATCTTCCGGAAAGCCGCTTCCCGAGCCCCAAACCCGCTTCCCGAGCCCCGGAGACCCTGATGTCCCTCGCCAACACCAAGACCGCCTATGGCGCCGTCACGCGCAGTCTGCACTGGCTGACCGCGCTCGGCATCCTGATCATGATCCCGCTGGGCTGGATCGCCCATTTCGCGCCGTGGGAGACTGAGGCGCAACTCGCCGTGAAAGCGCAGCTCTTCTCGGCGCATAAGACCATCGGCGTCGCGCTGTTCTTCATCGCGCTCTTCCGCATCCTCTGGGCGCTGACCCAGACCAAACCCGCGCCGCTGCACCCCGAGCGCCGCGCCGAAGTGCTGGCGGCAGAAAGCGTGCACTGGCTGCTTTACTCGACGCTGGTGATCGTGCCGCTGTCGGGCTGGATCGAACATGCCGCTACCGAAGGCTTCGCACCGATCCTCTGGCCCTTCGGTCAGGACCTGCCCTTCGTGCCAAACTCCGACAGCGTCGCCGAAACCGCCGCCTCGGTGCACTTTCTGGCGCAATGGCTGCTGGTCGCGGCGCTGGCGCTGCATGTGGCCGGGGCGCTGAAACACGCGGTGATCGACCGTGACGGCACGCTGGCGCGCATGCTGCGCGGCGCCGAGGGCGGCAGCCATGGCGCGTCGCATGTGGTGCTGCGCCCGGTGGCCCTCGCCCTCGCCGCTTGGGTGGCGGTGATCGGCGGCGGCGCGGCGGCTGGCATGTTCAGCACCGAAGAGACCTCCGCCGCGCCGCAACTGGCCGAGGCCCAGTCCGACTGGCAGGTCACCGAGGGCACGCTTGCCATCAGCCTTGTGCAGATGGGCAAGAAGATCGAGGGCAGCTTTGCCGATTGGACCGCAGAGATCGCCTTCGAACCGCGCGAGACCCCGGGCAAGGCAGGCGAGGTCACCGTGCAGATCGCCATCCCGACGCTAACCCTCGGCTCGGTCAGCAAACAGGCTCTGGGCGCGGATTTCTTCAACGCCGAAGACTACCCCACCGCCACTTTCACCGCCGATATCCTGCGCGCAGACAGCGGCTATGAGGCCCAGGGCACTCTGACGCTCAAAGGCGCTGAGGTGCCGGTCACCCTGCCCTTCGATCTGACGCTGGAGAATGGCACGGCCACAATGCAGGGCAGCACCACGCTCGACCGCCGCAACTATGAGATCGGCGGCAGCATGAACGACCCCGACCAGCTGAGCTTCGAGGTCGCGGTCGATGTGGCACTCACCGCCACAAAAAACTGAAGACCTTTGAAAACCCGGCGCGGCGCCCCACCCGGTGCCGCCCCGCCCGGCCGCCATGGCGCGCCATGCGTATTTGGAAAGAGAAGAAGGCCCCTGCACTGACCCCTGCTTCTTCTCTTTAAAAATACGCCGGGGGAGTCCGCGACAGCGGACGGGGGCAGCGCCCCCTCCTGCCGCTCCGCCAGGCACTCTCTCAGGCACTCGGTGTGTCACAAAGCACTGGCAAGGCCGCGCAAGGTATCTGGCCCAGACCGCGGCGCCGTGGTACTCCGCGCGCATGACCCAGATCACGATCCGCCGCCCCGACGACTGGCACCTGCACCTCCGCGATGGCGAGATGCTGGCCGGCATCGCCCCCGAATCCGCCCGCCACTTCGGCCGGGCGATCATCATGCCCAACCTCGTGCCGCCGGTGGTGACCGGAGATGACGCCGCCGCCTACCGCGAGCGCATCCTCAAGGCCCTGCCCGAAGGCAGCGATTTCACCCCGCTGATGACGCTTTACCTCACGGAGACCACCGATCCGGCGGATGTGGCGGCGGCGCATGAGAGCGGGCTGATCACCGCGCTGAAACTCTACCCCGCAGGCGCCACCACCAACTCTGCCTCGGGCGTGCGCGATTTCGACAAGGTCCGCCCGGTGCTCGAGCTGATGGCCGAGCGCGGCATCCCGCTTTGCGTGCACGGCGAAGTGGTGGACAACGACATCGACATCTTTGACCGCGAGGCGGTGTTCATCGACCGCGTGCTCGATCCGATCCGCCGCAGCACGCCCGGTCTGCGCGTGGTCATGGAGCATATCACCACCAAGCAGGGCGTCGATTACGCCCGCGCCGATGGCGACGATCTGGGCGCGACGATCACCACGCACCATCTGGTGATCAACCGCAACCACATCCTCGTTGGTGGCATCAAGCCGCATTACTACTGCCTGCCCGTCGCCAAGCGCGAAGAGCACCGGCTGGCCCTGCGCGACGCCGCGACCTCCGGGGATGCCAGCTTCTTCCTCGGCACCGACAGCGCGCCCCATGCTGATCCGGCCAAGGAAAGCGCCTGTGGCTGCGCGGGTTGCTTCACCGCCACCAATACGCTGTCGATCCTCGCCGAGGTCTTTGAACAGGACGGCGCGCTGGACAAGCTCGAGGCCTTCGCCTCGCGCAATGGCCCGGCCTTCTACCGCCTGCCGGTGAGCGAAGAGGTCGTGACCCTGACCAAGGGCGCGCCCGTCACATACCCCGGCAAGATCGAGACCGGTGCCGGGCCGGTGACCGTCTTTGATCCCGGCATGCCGCTGCACTGGCGGGTCGAGGACTAAGGCCAGCGGGGGCGCTGCCCCCGCACTCACTTCTGGTTTGTCGTGCTGTGCACGACGGGGGGCGCTGCCCCCGCACCCCCGGAGTATTCGGGAAAGATGAAAACGCTGGGTTGAGCGCTCTGCGCCCTTCCCGACCCCGAAATTTCGCGCTAAGGCGGGCGCGGTTTTCAAAGGAGCTGCCCCATGATCCCCTCGTCCTATCCCTCGCAAGAAGAAATGGCCCGGCTGACGGCCCGGATGCTCTGGGAGATTGGCGCGGTGCATTTCATGGGCGACGCGCCCTTCAAGCTGGCCTCGGGACTGCCCTCGCCCGTCTACATCGACTGCCGGACGCCGATCTCGCACCCGCGCATCCGCTCGACGCTGATGGATTTCCTGACCGTCACCGTCATGCGCAACGCCGGCTTCGAGGCCTTCGACAACATCGCCGGCGGCGAGACCGCGGGCATCCCCTTCGCCGCACTGGTGGCCGAGCGCATGGCGCTGCCGATGACCTATGTGCGCAAGAAGCCCAAAGGCTATGGCCGCAACGCCCGCATCGAAGGCAAGATGACCGAGGGCCAGCGCGTGCTGCTGGTCGAGGATCTGACCACCGACGGCGGCTCCAAGCTCAGCTTCGTCGACGCGATCCGCGAGACCGGCGCCACCTGCGCCCATACCGCGGTGATCTTCTACTACGGCATCTTCCCCGAGACCACGAAGACGCTCGGCGATCACGGGGTCGACCTGCACTACCTCTGCACCTGGCACGATGTGCTGGCCGAGGCCAAGGAGCGCGGCGGCTTCGAGCCCGCGACGCTGGCGGCGGTCGAGGCCTTCCTCGAAGACCCGCGCAAATGGCAGGCGGAAAACGGCGCATAAGCGCATTTTCTTCGGGCGAAGGGCCAGCCTCTTCGCCCGGCACATCGCACCAAATGTTGCGAAACCCCGCGATCCTGCTACGATATCTTCACGAGCAGAACCGGGCGCCGGGCCCATTTCCGGTTATCCCGAAATAGTCCACAGAGATTTCCAGATTGGTCCGCGACCCGCGGCGCGCTATGACGCTTGAACCTGCGGGACTCGGGGGAGCCAGCGGGACATCAAAGGGACAAAAAGACGTCGGACCATGGCGACATGGGCCAAGGGGACAGGCATGAACGATCACAGCGTATTCAACGCCACGGGCGTCGAGGTCGAGCAGGCTGACACGATGCCGCATTCGATCGAGGCCGAGCAGCAACTGCTGGGCGCGATCCTGACCAACAACGATGTCTACGACCGGGTCGCGGCCATCCTCGGCCCGCAGCATTTCTACGACCCGGTGCACCGCCGTATCTTCGAGATCGCCGCAGCGCGGATCGCCAAGAACAACCTCGCGTCCCCGGTGACGCTGAAGGCGTTTATGGAAGACGACGAGGGCCTCAAGGAACTGGGCGGTCCGGCCTATCTGGCCCGCCTCGCTGGCGCCGCGGTCTCGAGCTTTGCCGTGCGCGACTACGCGCAGATGATCTACGATCTGGCGGTGCGCCGCGATCTCATCGGATTGGGCCGCGATATCTCGGCCCGCGCCACCAAGGTCGACGTGAAATCCGAGCCGCGCGAACAGATCGTGCAGGCCGAGCAGGCGCTCTACAAGCTGGCCGAACAGGGCCAGACCGAGGGCGGCTTCCAGTCGTTCCTGCGCGCCGTGACCGATGCGGTAAACGTCGCCAACGCCGCCTATCAGCGCGAGGGCGGGCTGGCTGGCGTCTCCACCGGTCTTATCGACATGGACAAAAAACTCGGCGGCCTGCACCCGTCGGACCTTCTGATCCTCGCCGGGCGCCCCTCGATGGGTAAGACCTCGCTGGCCACCAACATCGCCTTCAACATCGCCAAGGCCTACAAGAAGGGCACCCGCCCCGACGGCACCGAAGGCGCGATAGAGGGCGGCGTTGTCGGCTTCTACTCGCTCGAAATGAGCGCCGAGCAGCTGGCCGCGCGTATCCTCTCGGAAGCCGCAGAAGTGCCCTCCGAGCAGATCCGCCGCGGCGACATGACCGAGACCGAGTTCCGCCGCTTCGTCGACGCGGCAAAGAGCCTCGAGGCCTGCCCGCTGTTCATCGACGACACGCCGGCCATCCCGATCGCCCAGCTTGCCGCCCGTGCGCGGCGCCTGAAGCGAACCCATGGTCTCGACGTGCTGATGGTCGACTACCTGCAGCTGGTGCGCGGCACCGCCGAGAACCGCGTCAACGAGATCGCCGAGATTTCGATGGGCCTCAAGGCCATCGCCAAGGAGCTCAACATCCCGGTGATCGCCCTGTCACAGCTCTCGCGTCAGGTGGAAAGCCGCGACGACAAACGCCCGCAGCTGTCGGACCTGCGGGAATCGGGCTCGATCGAACAGGACGCCGACGTGGTGATGTTCGTGTTCCGCGAGGAATATTACGTGGAGCGCGAAAAACCCTCGGACGACCGGCTCGACGAAATGGCCGCCTGGCAGGAACGCATGGAGCGCCTGCACGGCAAGGCCGAGGTGATCATCGGCAAGCAGCGTCACGGCCCGATTGGCACCGTCGAGCTGAGCTTCGAGGGCCGATTCACCCGCTTCGGCAACCTCGTGCGTCCTTGGCAGAACGGCGAAGGCGACAACTTCTAAGGGCCGCCTCTTCCTCTTGGCAAAAATATCCCACGGGGGTGCGGGGGTGTGAAACCCCCGCAGGGCCTTGGCTCGCCACGCCCACTCTCCGGCCCGCCCCGCCTGCCTGCCCCCCGCGCCAGCCCCCCGCCTGCCCGCGCCAGAGGCCCTGCCCCCACAGCAGGACCACCTCGCGCCCGACTTCGGCGCTTTCCCTCTTGACGCCCCCTGCCCGCGCGGCAATCAACGCGCCATGGCACAGGCACAGCTCACCATCGATCTCGATGCGATCCGCGCCAACTGGCGCACCCTCGACGCCCTCTCCGATTGCGAGACCGGCGCCGTGGTCAAGGCAAACTCCTACGGTCTCGGCGCTGATCGCGTCGCGCCGATGCTGGCGCGCGAAGGCGCGCGGCGGTTCTTCGTCGCCACCTGCGAGGAAGGCGCGGACCTGCGCAAGGCACTTGGCCAGGGTCCCGAGATCAACGTCTTCGGCGGCCATATGGCGGGCGATGCGGCGCTCATCCGCGACGCGGCGCTGACCCCGATGATCAACTCCATCGAGCAGATGCTGCGCCACGCCGAAAGCCTTCCCGGCCATCCCTTCGGCGTCCAGCTTGACAGCGGCATGAACCGGCTGGGGCTCGAGGCCGACGAGTGGCTGGCCCTGCGTGACACGGCGATGAAGCAAAAGCCGCGGCTGATCATGTCGCATCTGGCCTGCGCCGACGAGCCGAACCACGGGATGAACGCCCATCAGCTGCGCAACTTCCGTGAAATGACCGAGGGGCTGGACGCGCCGCGCTCGCTGTCGGCCACGGGCGGCATCCTGCTGGGCAAGGATTATCATTTCGACGTCACCCGCCCCGGCATCGGGCTCTATGGCGGCCTGCCCTTCAAAGAGGCGCATCGTGTCGCCGCGCTGCACATCCCGGTGATCCAAACCCGCGAGGTGCAGACCGGCGAGTCGGTGGGCTATGGCAACGCCTTTGTGGCGCGCTCGCCGATGAAGGTCGCGACGATCTCTGCCGGTTACGCCGACGGCCTGATCCGCGCGCTTGCGCCCAAGACCTACCTCTGGGCTGGCGAGACCCGCTGCAAGCTGCTGGGCCGCATCTCTATGGACCTGATCACCGTCGATGTGACCGCCGTCGAGCAGGTGCCGGAAACGCTGGAACTGCTCGGCCCGCATCAGACCGTCGACCATCTGGCGCGCCATATCGACACCATCGGCTACGAGATCCTCACCTCGCTCGGCAACCGCTACGCGCGGGTCTACCGCGGCGGATGAGCCTTGGCGCCGCCATCGCCGCGCCGGTGATCGCTGCGCTCGGCGCGCTTGGGCGCGCGGTGCTGCGCGGCCTGGCCTCTGCCGGGCGGCTGACGCTCTTTGGTCTATCGGCGCTCAGCCATATTCTGCGCCCGCCGTTCTATGGCCGCGAGGTTCTGCAGGCCCTGCTGCACATCGGCTGGCTGTCGCTGCCCGTGGTGGGCATGACGGCGATCTTCACCGGCGGCGCGCTGGCGCTACAGATTTACTCCGGCGGTGCGCGTTTCAACGCCGAGGCGGTGGTGCCGCAGATCGTCGCCATCGGCATGGTGCGCGAACTCGGCCCGGTGCTGGTCGGGCTGATGATCGCCGCCCGCGTGACCTCTTCGATCGCCGCCGAGATCGCCACGATGAAAGTCACCGAGCAGATCGACGCGCTGGTCACGCTCTCCACCGATCCGATGAAATACCTCGTCGCGCCGCGCCTGCTGGCGGCGCTGCTGACCGTGCCGCTGCTGGTCGCGGTGGGCGATGTCATCGGCATCGCCGGCGGCTACGCGGTGGCCACAAGCTCGCTCGGCTTTACCCCGGTGGCCTACCTCAAGAACACGCTCGATTTCCTCGAGCCGCTGGATGTGTTCTCCTCGCTTGCCAAGGGCGCGGCCTTTGGCGGCATCGCCGCGCTGCTGGGGTGCTATTACGGCATGCATTCGGGCCGCGGCGCGCAGGGCGTCGGGCGCGCCACCAAATCCTCGGTCGAAGCGGCGGCAATCCTCATTCTCGCGGCGAACTTTTTGCTCACGGGGGTGTTCTTCTCGGCATGATCAGTCTTCAGAACCTGCACAAGAGCTTTGACGGAACGCCCGTGCTGCGCGGCGTCGACCTCGCTGTGCCCAAGGGAAGCTCGATGGTGATCATCGGCGGCTCGGGCACCGGCAAGTCCGTGCTGCTCAAATGCATCCTCGGCCTCACCACCTCCGACAGCGGGCGCATCGAGGTGGACGGGCAGGATGTCACCCAAGGAACTCGCGGTGCCCGCGACGCGCTGATGCCGCGCTTCGGGATGCTGTTTCAGGGCGCCGCGCTCTTCGACTCGCTGCCGGTCTGGCAGAACGTCGCCTTCCGCCTGCTCCGCGGCCCGCAGCGCCGCCCGCGCCGTGAGGCGCGCGAGATCGCCATCGCCAAGCTCGCCCGGGTCGGCCTCGGCCCCGAAGTCGCCGACCGCCTGCCCGCCGAACTGTCGGGCGGCATGCAAAAGCGCGTCGGCCTCGCGCGCGCCATCGCCGCCGACCCCGAGATCATCTTTTTCGACGAGCCGACCACCGGTCTCGACCCGATCATGGCCGGGGTGATCAACGCGTTGATCCGCGAGATCGTCACCGAGATGGGCGCCACCGCGCTGACCATCACCCATGACATGAGCTCGGTGCGCGCCATCGCCGATCAGGTCGCCATGCTGCATGCGGGCACGATCCACTGGAGCGGGCCGGTCGGCGAGATGGACGGTGCCACAGACCCTTACCTGCAGCAATTCATCCATGGCCGCGCCGACGGCCCCATTGAGGCCGTGCGATGAGCCTTTTCGAACCCACGCCGCTGCTGCTCTCTTTCATCCTGCTGAAGAGCTTTGGCTATCCTGCGGTTCTGGCGCTTCTGTCGCTGCTGCGCGCGCTGGTGGCCCGCGGCCCGGCGCAGCTTGCGGCCCTGCCCTCGCTGCTGATGGCTGCGCTGGTGCTTTACGCCGGTCTCGCGCCGGCGCTGCAACTCACGCAAAATCCGCTCTACCCGCCGCTGTCGCACGCGCTGGCCCTCAGTCAGGGGCTGCCCGCCCTGCTGATCGCCTCGGCCCCGCTCGCGCTCAGCGCCTTTCTCGGCGGCCGCCGCTGGCGCTGGATCGATGCTTTGCACCTGCTGCTGGTCCTCGCCCTCCTTGGCCTCTGGCTCGCCACCCATTACATCTGAGCCGCGCCTCCTCGCCTTCTTCTCTTTCCAAATACGCCGGGGGTGAATGCGGCGCAGCCGCAGAGGGGGCAGCGCCCCCCCTGTCTTCCCTGTCTTCCCGTAGCCCTCGGTTGCCCATGCTGAAATACGCCAATCTCGCGCTCTTCGTGCTTTACCCCATCGCTTGGACCGCGCCGCTGATGCGCGCCGGGCTGCTGCCGCTCTTCAGCCTGTCGGAAATCAGCGTGCTGTCTGGCATCGCGGTGCTCCGGCGCAGCGACATCTTTCTTGCGCTGGTGGTGGTGGTCTTTGCGCTGGTCGCGCCGATGCTGAAACTGGGCGGCCTCGCGCTAATCCAATTCGGCCACCTGCCCCGAAAGCATCTGCCGCTGATCAACGCTTTGGGCAAGCTGGCGATGGCCGACATCTTTCTGGTGGCGGTCTATGTGACGCTGATCAAGGGCATGGGCGTGGGACGGATCGAGACCGGCTGGGGCCTCTATCTCTTCACATTCTGTGTCCTCGCGTCGCTGCTGGTCGGGCTCTGCGAGAGCCGCAAAAGGCTCCTCGAAGCGCCTTCACACGCCGCCGAGTGAGAAAATCTGAAAATTTTTCGCATTCAATCCGAGAAAAAAACTCAGGCTAAATTTCTTCGCAAGAACTGCATGAAACATGCCTTTTAGAGGCCTGAACAGCAAAGTTTTTTGGGAACAATTGCAATTCTGCCACTTGGATTGTTCGCCCTGAACCCCGACATCTCATTAAAGTTAACTTTTTTCTCTCCTTTCGGTACACTCGACCTATTCTAATCACAAACGGTTCATTCTTTGGCTTTTTCTTGGGAGTCCCCGCATGGTGTCCCAACTTCGCGACGCAGGTCTTGCCCTGCACTACATCCTGCAAAGGCTGGCATTCATCACTGTAGGTGTTGTCGGTCTTGCTCTACTCATCTGGACAGGTGCCGCTCTGGCCGGGCTCGCGCCCTGGCTTGAGATCGATCTCAGTCTCGGCGGTCAACCGGTTGAGAACGCGGGGCTCTGGGTCCAATGCACTCTTGCTGGTATTGCCCTCGTCCTGATGTCCTTTTTGCCCAACGCGGCGCATGTGATGGCGCTGGAGCGTTCGCACCGATCGTTTCAGATCGGCATGCGCGATATCGCCCGCGCCTATACGATGTCGCATCGCGCCGACCGCGAGGGGGCGTTCAAGCTTCAATCCGAATTCGATTCGGTGCGGGAGCGCATCGCCTATCTGCGCGATCACCCCGATCTGGCTGAGCTCGAGCCTTCCGTGCTCGAAGTGGCGGCGCAGATGAGCCATGTCTCGCGCGATCTTGCCCGCACCTATTCCGACCGTAACGTCGAGCGCGCGAAGGACTTTCTCATCGCGCGGCAGCAGGAGGTCGAGGATTTCAACCAGCGCATCGAGAAGGCCAAGGCCGCTGCCGTCGAGATTCGGCGCTGGCACGACCGGTTGGAGATGGACGAGTCGATCGCGCAGGCGCAGCTGGCGCGGCTGGTGGACGAGCTTGAGGACATCCTGCCTGAGATCCTGCCTGAAGCGACCGTCAGCCTTGACGGCCCTGCGCCCGAAGAGATCGAGGCGCCGCAGCCCGATCGCGTCGTGACCCTGCCGCGCGCAGCGGAATGATCTGTGGCGGTGGGGGCGATGCCCCCGCCGGACCATGACCCCTCACTTCAAAGTCGCGAATAAAAACGGGGGCGCTGCCCCCTCTGCGGCTGCGCCGCATTCACCCCCGGCCTATTTTCAAAGAGAAGAAGATCTTGGCCCCACATGCCAGCGCTTGCGCAGGGCGCGGCAAGCGGGCAGAAACCGCGCATGGCCAAAGCATCCCCGAATTTCGTCTGTCAGTCCTGCGGCAACATCACCTCGAAATGGTCGGGGCGGTGCGATGCCTGCGGAGAATGGAACACCATCACCGAAGAGGTGCCGCTGTCGCAGGGCCCCTCGGGCAAGGCGCTTGGCGCAACGCGGGGCCGCAAGGTGGCCCTCTCGGATCTCGCCACCACCGAGGCCGCGCCGCCGCGCACCGCCTCAAAGATCGACGAGCTTGACCGGGTGCTGGGCGGCGGGCTGGTGCCGGGCTCGGCCATTCTGGTGGGCGGCGATCCGGGCATCGGCAAATCCACCCTGCTGCTGCAAGCGGCCGCGGCCTTCTCGCGCGCCGGGCAAAAAGTGATCTACGCCTCGGGCGAAGAGGCGCGCGCGCAGGTGCGTATGCGCGCCCAGCGTCTGGGGCTCGCCGAAGCGCCGGTGCAATTGGCTGCCGAGACCAACCTGCGCGACATTCTCACCACGCTGGAGGCGGAAAAGCCCGGGCTGGTGATCGTCGACTCGATCCAGACCATGTGGGTGGACAATGTCGCATCGGCGCCCGGTTCGGTGGCGCAGGTGCGCGCCGCCGCCCATGAGCTGACCACCTTCGCCAAGCGCCACGGCACCTCGGTGATCATGGTCGGCCATGTCACCAAGGACGGGCAGATCGCCGGGCCGCGGGTGGTCGAGCATATGGTCGACACGGTGCTCTATTTCGAAGGCGAGCGTGGCCACCAGTTCCGCATCCTGCGCTCGGTGAAGAACCGTTTCGGCCCGGCGGATGAGATCGGCGTCTTCGAGATGACCGGCGGCGGGCTTGCCGAGGTGCTCAACCCCTCGGCGCTGTTCCTTTCGGAGCGCGGCACCCCGGCCCCCGGCTCGGTGGTGTTTTCCGGCATCGAAGGCACCCGCCCGGTGCTGGTGGAGTTTCAGGCACTGGTCGCCCCCACCCCGCAATCGCAGCCGCGGCGCTCGGTGGTCGGCTGGGACGGCGGGCGGCTGGCGATGATCCTAGCGGTGCTCGAAGCGCGCTGCGGCATCCCCTTTGCCGGGCTCGACGTTTATCTCAACGTCGCGGGCGGCATGAAGATCAACGAGCCGGCGGCGGATCTCGCCGTTGCGGCCGCGCTGCTTTCCGCCCGCGAGGATATTGCGGTGCCCCCGGAAACCGTTGTTTTCGGGGAAATCAGCCTCTCTGGCGCGCTGCGCCCGGTCGGCCAGACCGAAAACAGGTTGAAAGAGGCGCAAAAACTTGGTTTTTCCAACGCGATCCTGCCAAAAGGCGGAAAGGCCACGGGCAAGAGCGGCATGTCGCTCAGTCAGATGCCCGATCTGGTCACGCTGGTGGGAGAGGTGTTCGGCGCCGGATAAGGCGCGGCACCGATCAGATATTACAAGACGAGGGGCGCGAGGCGCATGGACGGATTCACTATCATCGACGGGGTGGTCGCGCTCGTCATCGTGCTGTCGGCACTGCTCGCCTACTCGCGCGGGCTGGTGCGTGAGGCACTGGCGATCCTCGGCTGGATCGTCGCGGCGATCCTTGCCTTCATCTTCGCACCGCAGGTGCAGCCGCTGGTCAAGGAAATCCCGGTTCTGGGCGATTTCCTCGCAGACAGCTGCGAGCTTTCGATCATCGCGGCCTTTGCGGCGGTCTTTGCGCTGGCGCTGGTGATCGTCTCGCTCTTCACCCCGGTGTTCTCGAGCCTCGTGCAGCGCTCGGCGCTCGGCGGGCTGGATCAGGGGCTCGGCTTTCTCTTCGGCGTGGCGCGCGGCGTGCTGCTCGTGGCGATCGCCTTCTTCGTCTACGACACGGTGATCACCTCGCAGGACATCCCGATGGTCGACGACTCGCGCTCGGCAGCGGTCTTCTCGCAGTTCACCGACCGTATCGAAGAGCAGAACCCCGAGGCGGCGCTTGGTTGGATCACCCTGCAGTATGAGCAGCTGGTGGGCATCTGCGAAGCACCGGCAGGCAGCGACGCCTGAGCCGCGGGCCCTTCGCGGGGCAGCGCTGGGATCAGGCCTACACGACCACATGACGAACATGGCCGCGCTTTCGGGCGTGGCTTTTTCTTGCGCGGCGGCCTGCCCCGACACCCGCCCTGACGCCTGCTTGACGGCGTGCGTGGCGAAAGGGGCACGCTTGACGCTACGATCACGCAGTCGCGCACAAGTGTTAGCGCAGCCCTTGCCTTGCCGCGGCGCGGCGTGCATATGCGAAGCTTCCGTGACACAGGCCCTTCATGCCAGTATGAGGGGGCTGTCCCCAGCCTAATTGGATTCGGAGCTGCCCTTGTCCGATCGCCAGATGCCCCCCGCTCATCCCTTTGATTTCGACGCCGTCGATGCCGACAAGCTGCACGAAGAGTGCGGCGTGTTCGGGGTCAACGGGGTCACCGACGCGGCGAACTTCGTCGCCCTCGGCCTGCACGCGCTGCAGCACCGGGGACAGGAAGCCGGCGGGATCGTCTCTTACGCCCCCGAACACGGGTTCAACTCGGCCCGCCGCTTCGGCTACGTGCGTGACAACTTCACCCGTGCCTCGCTGATGGAAACGCTGCCCGGTCAGCTTGCCATCGGCCACGTCCGTTACTCGACCGCCGGCTCGAAAGGCGCAGCGATCCGCGACGTTCAGCCGTTCTTTGGTGAGTTCTCGATGGGCGGTGCCGCCATCGCCCACAACGGCAACATCACCAATGCCGACGCGCTGCGCCGCGAGTTGATCGAGCGCGGCTCGATCTTCCAAAGCTCGTCGGACAGCGAATGCATCATCCACCTGATGGCGCGCTCGCTGCAACGCGACATCCCGGCCCGGATGGAAGACGCGCTGCGCCGCGTCGAGGGTGCCTTCTCGGTGGTCGCCATGACCCGCACCAAGCTGATCGGTGTGCGCGACCCGCTGGGCGTGCGCCCGCTGGTGCTCGGCAAGGTCGGCGACGATGGCTATGTGCTCAGCTCCGAGACCTGCGCGCTCGACATCATCGGCGCCGAGTACGTGCGTGAGATCGAACCCGGCGAGATGGTCGTGATCTCGGGTGGCAAGGTCGAAAGCCGCCGTCCGTTCCGCCCGCAGCCCTCGAAGTTCTGCATCTTCGAGCATGTGTATTTCTCGCGCCCCGACTCGATCATCGGTGGCCGCTCGGTCTATGAGACCCGCCGCCAGATCGGTGTGGAGCTTGCCCGCGAAGCGCCGGTCGAGGCGGACCTCGTCTGCCCGGTGCCCGACAGCGGCACCCCGGCGGCGATCGGCTTTGCCCATGAGAGCGGCATCCCCTACGGCATGGGGATCATCCGCAACCAGTACATGGGCCGGACCTTCATCGAACCGACCGAGCAGATCCGCAACATGGGCGTGCGCCTGAAGCTCAACGTCAACCGCGCGCTCATTCAGGGCAAGCGGGTGATCCTTGTCGACGACTCGGTGGTGCGCGGCACCACCTCGCGCAAGATCAAGGAGATGATCCTTGATGCGGGCGCCGCCGAGGTGCACTTCCGCATCGCCTCGCCGCCCACCGCGTGGCCCTGCTTCTATGGCGTGGACACGCCGCAGCGCGAAAAGCTGCTGGCCGCCACCATGTCGGAAGAAGAGATGCGCGAGCATCTGGGCGTCGACAGCCTCAAGTTCATCTCGCTCGATGGTCTTTACCGCGCCGTCGGTGCCAGCGAGGAAGGCCGCAACAACAAGTGCCCGCAGTATTGCGACGCTTGCTTCTCGGGCGAATACCCGGTCGAGCCCGCGGACATGATCGAGAAGGGCTTCAAGCTCAAGACCGCGGCGGAATGACGCGCCGGCTGCGCGCCCTTTCGCCGGGGCGCCAGCCGTTTTCCGCATATGACGCGACGTGACAAGCACCCCACGGGGACGTGACCACACGTCCCCCTTTTTATGCCCGCCGAGCTTCTTTAATTGGCTGCATCCCCCGCAGTTCAAAGAGGAGAGAAGGCCATGGCAAATTCCACCCCAGCCAATGTCGCGTCCAACGCGACGACCAAGGCGCCGCTGCCACGTGGCCTTGCCCTTCTCGGCGTGCGCAGCGCCGGACGTGCGCCCCGTGCCTTGGTGCGCCTCGCCAGCGGGCGGGTGGTGATCGTAGGTGTCGGCTCGCGCATTGGTCGCCAGAAAGTGGTCGCCATCGACGCGGACCGCATCGCCCTCTCCAGCGGCGGTGCCGCGCAGTGGCTCGAGATCCCCTGACCGCCATGGGCTTGCGGCGGCTTGCGGGCAACCGCATGACCTCGCGCGGCAATTGACATTCCCGCGCCGCGCGGAGAAAGAACGGGCATGAGTGAACAGATCGCCCTTGTCACCGGTGCCTCGCGCGGGCTGGGTTTTGCCCTCGCCGAAGCCCTTGCACCCGCCTACCACGTGGTCGCTGTCGGTCGTACGATCGGCGGGCTCGAAGATCTTGATGACCGGATCAAGGCCCGCGGCGGCGCTGCCACGCTGGCGCCGATGGACATCACCAAGACCGACGCCATGGCGCAGCTGTGTCGCTCGATCTGGGACCGCTGGGGCGGCGCGGCGCTTTGGCTGCACACCGCCGTTCACGCGGCGCCGCTGACCCCGGCCAGCCATCTCGACGCCAAGGATCTGGAAAAATCCATCGCCACCAACCTCACGGCGACCGGCGTGCTGATCCCCTTCGTGGCGCCGCTGCTGGGCGAGGCGGGACGCGCGGTGTTCTTCGCAGACGACCACGCGGGCGAGAAGTTCTACGGCTCTTACGGCACCACCAAAGGCGCGCAGATTGCGCTGGCCCGCAGCTGGCAGGCGGAAAGCGCCAAGATCGGCCCGAAGGTGGATATCGTGCAGCCACTGCCGATGAACACCACCACCCGCATGCGCTTCCACCCCGGCGAGGACAAGGACGCGCTAGCCTCTCCCTATGCCGAAGCGGCGCGGCTGCTGTCGGAACTGGGCATTCTTTAAGCCGCCAAAGCTGAGACCAGTGGCCTAAGCGGGCGCTTCCACAGCGCCGCTCGGCCCTGCGCCCATTGCCTTGCCAAGAGGCGCGCGTCGCTACTTCTGAGACACACCTGAGACCGGATCGCATCAGCGCCGCTTTGCGGCTGCGCTGCGCCTTGCCCCGCCGCAGGCCATTCCCTATGCAAGTCCCATAACAGGGACCCAATCCATGCGCATTCTCATCACCAATGACGACGGCATCAACGCTCCGGGCCTCGCCGTTCTGCAAGCTATCGCCGAAGAGGTTGCCGGGCCCGAGGGCGAGGTCTGGACCGTCGCCCCGGCCTTCGAGCAGTCGGGCGTCGCCCATTGCATCAGCTACACCCATCCGATGATGATCGCGCAGATGGGTCCGCGCAGCTGGGCCGCCGAGGGCAGCCCTGCCGACTGCGTGCTTGCCGGTCTGCATGACGTGATGAAGGACTGCCCGCCCGATCTGGTGCTTTCGGGGGTCAACCGCGGCAACAACTCGGCAGAGAACGCGCTCTATTCCGGCACTCTGGGTGGCGCCATGGAAGGCGCACTGCAGGGGCTGCCGTCGATCGCCCTGTCGCAATACCTCGGGCCGCGGACCCGCGAGCTGGAAAATCCCTTCGAAGGCGCAGCCACCCATGGCGCCGAGGTGGTCCGCCGCATCCTTGCCTCGGGCACCAAATCCGATGGCGACTACCGGCTGTTCTGGAACGTCAACTTCCCGCCCTGCCCCGCCGGTGAAGTGCTGGGCACCCGCGTCGTGCCGCAGGGCCGCCGGGCTGGCACCAATTACGCGGTAGAGCCGCATATGTCGCCTTCGGGGCGGCGCTTCCTGTGGATACGGGGCGGCGACCAGCGCCAGCCCGCACCCGCGGGCACCGATGCAGCCGCCAACCTCGAAAGCTATATCTCGGTCACGCCCATGCGCGCCGACCTCACCGCCCATGACGCACTTGCGGGGCTGGAGGCTGCCTTCGCATGAGTTTCGACGCAGAAGCCAAGATGCAGCTCCTCTTTGCCCTGCGCTCGCGCGGGGTCACCGACAGCCTCGTGCTCGAGGCGATGGAAAAGATCGACCGCGGGCTCTTCGTGAAGGGCTATTTCACCGACCGCGCCTATGAGGACATGCCGCTGCCCATTCCTTGCGGGCAGACCATCTCGCAGCCCTCGGTCGTCGGACTGATGACCCAGGCGCTGAACGTGTCGAACCGCGACAAGGTGCTCGAAGTGGGGACCGGCTCTGGCTATCAGGCCGCGATCCTCAGCCAGCTGGCCCGGCGCGTCTATACCGTGGACCGCCATCGCAGGTTGGTGGTCGAGGCGCGCAAGGTCTTTGACGCGCTCGATCTGTCGAACATCACCGCCTTCACCGCCGACGGCAGCTTTGGCCTGCAGGACCAAGCGCCCTTTGATCGCATTCTGGTGACCGCCGCCGCCGAGGACCCTCCCGGCCCGCTCTTGGCCCAGCTGCGGATTGGCGGTATCATGGTCTTGCCCGTGGGGCAGTCCGACACCGTGCAACACCTCATCCGGGTGACGCGCACGGAACAGGGCTTTGACTATGACGAGCTGCGCCCCGTGCGCTTCGTGCCGCTGGTGGAAGGTCTGGCCAGAGAGAGCTGACCGCCACCCCAAGCAGATTTACGAGACGCCCCGGGACAAGGGGCGCAGTTGAGGATCGAGACAGATGGACGACAGCCTCCGCAATTCCGCCGCCCGCATCGCCGGGCCGCTGGCCGCAGCCGCCCTGCTGGCGGCCTGCTCGGGTCCGCTCGACTATGACATGCGCGGCCGCATGGGTGGCACGGTGGACACCTCGCAGGCGGCGCTCGCCGCCAGCACCGCCGACCGCCCCGCGCCCGACGCCCGCGGCGTGATCTCCTACCCCAACTATCAGGTGGCCGTGGCCCGCCGCGGCGACAGTGTCGCCGCCATCGCCAGCCGCGTCGGCCTGCCCGCGGGCGAGCTTGCGCGCTACAACGGCATGCAGGCGGACGACGTGCTGCGCGACGGTGAGGTGCTCGCCCTGCCGCGCCGCGTGGCCGAGCCCACCGGCGGCAACGTCGATATCGCCACTCTGGCCGGAAACGCCATCGACAGCGCCCCCACCACGACGCCGTCGCGCGCCGCCACCGTCACCTCCTCGACGCTGGCCCCCGCGCCCACCGGCAGCACCGCAGCCACCGGCACCGAGCCGATCCGCCACAAGGTGCAGCGCGGCGAGACCGCCTATACCATCGCCCGTCTCTACGGCGTGACGCCGAAGTCGCTGGGCGAATGGAACGGGCTCGACGCCAATTTCACTCTGCGCGAAGGCCAGTACCTGCTGATCCCCGTGGTCGAGGAACAGGGCACCCGCGCCGAGCGCGTGACCGTCTCGCCGGGGAGCGGCTCGCCGACGCCGCAGCCGCCCTCTGCCAGCCAGCCGCTGCCGCAGGACGAGCCGTCGCGCGCGGTGCAGACCGCCAGCGCCGCAAGCACCCCCGCCAAGCCGGTCGCCGACATCGGGCAAGCCGCCGCAACCAATTCCAACGCGGTGATGGCGATGCCGGTGAACGGCTCGATCGTGCGCGAGTATTCGAAGGGCAAGAACGAGGGGATCGACATCTCGGCCCCCGCAGGCAGCGCGGTGAAGGCCGCGGCCAGCGGCACCGTCGCGGCGATCACCCGCAACACCGAGAACGTTCAGATCGTGGTCATTCGTCACGCCGACGAGCTGCTGTCGATCTACACCCATCTCGACGGGCTGCAGGTCAAGAAAGGCGATGCGGTGAGCCGTGGCCAGACCATCGGCTCGGTCCGCGCCGCCGATCCGGCCTTCCTGCACTTCGAGGTTCGCAAGGGGTTCGACAGCGTCGATCCGATGACCTACCTGCGCTGATCCCAGCCCCACCCAAAGCAAAAGGCCCGGCAATCGCCGGGCCTTTTTCGGTGTCGCCTTGGGCGCGTGGCCTGTTCAGGTCAGCGTTACGGAAACCTCGCCCAGCCCCTCGATACGGCCCGACACCTCGGTCCCGGCGGGGAAATAGGGCAGCCCGCAGAGCGAGCCGGTGATCACCACCTGCCCCGGCTGCAGGCCGCCGCAGTGATCGCCCAGCACCTCGCAGAGCAGCCCGAGGTTGGCCAGCGCCGAGCCTCCGGGCACCGTCGCCTCGCCGTCCAGCAGGCGCGTCTCGCCCGCATCGCACCACGCCGCCACGGTGCCAAAATCGCTGCCGTCCCAATCTGCGACCCGCGGACCGAGCACCATGCCCGCGTTGATCTGCATATCCGCCAACTTCAGCGCCGGATCGGAGGCCGCGTCGCCCTCAAGGCGGGTGTCCACCAGTTCGATCACCACGCGCGGCGCGAAATACTCTTGCACCGGCTCGGGCAGGCCTACGGCGGGCAGCGGCTTGAGAAGCTCGAAGCCCACTTCCAGCTCGATGCCCAGCTGATCACGGGTCTTCGCCACCCCGCCGCTGGCCACCACATCGGCTGCCGCGATAGGTGCCACGGTAGGCGCAAGCGCGCCCTTCCCAGCCCCGACTTTGAACCCCGCGACCGCGCCGCGCGCTTCGGAGACGGCCTGCTGCACGGCAAGACATTCGGCGCGGTCACGCGGCAGCGCCATGCCGGTCTCGGGCACGAACCGCTGCCCGGAGGCGTGAGATTGCTGCAGTGCGGCGGCAAAGGCGGTGATCTGGGGGGCTTCGGACAAGGCAGGCGCTCCTGTGGGCATGGGTCTGTGTCATGCGGCCCTGCTGCTGCGGTCCGCTTGAGGCTGGCTTAGACCATTCCCAAAGGGCAGCCAAGCGCCGGCGAATCTTTGCCAGTACGGCCATGACACTTGCGGGAACCCGCAGCCCATTTGCGCATCTTTCGCCGCCGAAACCATGCAAGTCGCGGTGGGACTTGTTCAATTTTTTGTGTCAGTTTTACCGGCGGAAACTTCGCAAGCTGCAGATCACGGCAAGGAATTGCCGGTTCTGCGATGCTGCAGCCGCGAGAAAATCGTGCGGCTTTCCGCATGTTTTCGCTAGAAAGTACGCACTTTCCCGGTCTATTTCCAGCGCGCGCGGTGAACGAGTCGCCGCGCCGCACGTTCCGTCACGGATAGCTGATCGGCAAATATGTGCGACGGAATGACCTATTCGGTTCGCGCCCGCAGCATTCTACGCGCGTGCCACCTTTACCGGACGCGCCCGTGCTGAGTGCGCCCGAACTCTTCTCCCGGGCTGGCCTCCTCCTCTCACTCCGTCAGCCCGGAAAGACTTGCGAGGCTGACTTGAGACTATCGTTCAAAATTCCGATCCTGCTGGGAGCGGTCGCGAGCCTGTCGGCATGCCAGTACGACGTGCTTGCACCGTCGGGCTGGGTGGCCGCCGAGCAGCGTGATCTGCTGGTCATTTCGACCCTGCTCATGCTGATCGTGATCATCCCGGTCATTTTCATGGCCATCTGGTTCCCGCTGCGCTACCGCGCGGACCGCCCCGATCAATCCGACTACGCCCCCAACTGGTCGCACTCCACCCGTCTGGAGTATGTGCTGTGGGGCGTGCCGATCATCATCGTCGCCATCCTTGGCGTCTACACCTACATCTACACCCACCGTCTCGACCCGTACCGTCCGCTCGAAGCGACGGAGATCGGCACCGAGATCGGTGAGCCGCTCGAAGTTGAGGTCGTGTCCCTCGACTGGAAATGGCTGTTCATCTACCCCGAGCTGGGCGTCGCCTCGGTGAACGAACTGGCGGTTCCCGCCGGTCGTCCGCTGAACCTGCGCCTGACCTCCTCGACCGTGATGACCACCTTCTCGGTCCCCGCGCTCGGCGGCATGATCTACACCATGGCCGGCATGGAGACGAAGCTGCACCTCATCGCAGACGAAGAAGGCACCTTCTTCGGTCAGGCCGCGCACTACAACGGCCCGGGCTTTGCCGAAATGCACTTCGACACCGAGGCGATGAGCGATGCGGACTTCGACCAGTGGGTCGAGAAAGCCCGCGCATCGGATGACGCGCTGACCCGCAACGCCTACCTCGAGCTCGAAAAGCCGACGATGGATGCTGACGTGCAGTACTACAGCGCTGTCGACGACGGTCTCTTCGACCGCATCCGCGGCCTCTGCGTCGAGCAAGGCAAGGTCTGCATGGACCAGATGATGATGCAGGACGAACAGGGTGGCGGCGGCCTCGCTGGCATCGGCGACAAGCACAAGTATCAGTACGACGATCAGCGTGCAGTCGATGGTTTCGGCAACCTGATCGGCACGCCGTCCGAGCCTGCCGCACCGGCGCACGACACTCACGATGACAGCGACAAGCTGTCGATGAACACCCACGAGGGAGAGGCGCAGCATGGCAACTGAAGCACATGTCCAAGCCCCCGAGACCTGGTCGCCGATTTTCGGCCGGCTGACTCTCGACTGGATTCCGTACCACGAGCCGATCCTTGTCGGCACCTTCTCGGCCATCGTTCTGGGCGGCCTCGTCGCGCTGGTCCTGATGACCTACTTCAAGCTCTGGGGTCCGCTCTGGCGTGACTGGATCACCAGCGTCGACCACAAGAAGATCGGCATCATGTACATGGTGCTTGGCTTCATCATGTTCATCCGCGGCTTTGCCGACGCGCTGATGATGCGCGCTCAGCAGGCCATGGCGGCTGGCGGCGCCGAGGGCTACCTGCCCCCGCACCACTACGATCAGGTCTTCACCGCCCACGGCGTGATCATGATCTTCTTCGTGGCGATGGCCTTCATCACCGGCATCATGAACTACGTCATGCCGACGCAGATCGGTGCCCGCGACGTGGCCTTCCCCTTCCTGAACAACTTCTCGTTCTGGATGACAGTGGCTGGCGCGCTGCTGGTGAACATCTCGCTCTTCATCGGTGAGTTCGCACGTGTCGGCTGGCTGGCCTTCCCGCCGCTGTCGGGATCGGCCTTCTCCACAGGGCCGGGCGTGGACTACTACCTCTGGGCGCTGCAGATCGCCGGTGTGGGCACGACGCTTTCGGGCGTGAACCTGCTGGCAACCATCTTCAAGATGCGCGCCAAGGGCATGAAGCTCTTCGACATGCCGGTCTTCACCTGGACCGCGCTCTGCACCAACGTGCTCATCGTGGCAGCCTTCCCCGTGCTGACCGCCACGCTGACCATGCTGACCCTCGACCGTTACCTTGGCTTCCACTTCTTCACCAACGATCTTGGCGGCAACGCCATGATGTATGTGAACCTGATCTGGATCTGGGGTCACCCCGAGGTTTACATCCTGATCCTGCCGATCTTCGGCGTGTTCTCGGAAATCGTGCAGACCTTCTCGGGCAAGCCGCTCTTTGGCTACAAGACCATGGTCTGGGCCACCGCCTGCATCATGGTGCTGTCCTTCGTCGTGTGGCTGCACCACTTCTTCACCATGGGCTCCGGCGCCAATGTGAACACCTTCTTCGGCATCACCACGATGATCATCGCGGTGCCCACCGGGGTTAAGGTCTTCAACTGGCTGTTCACCATGTACAAGGGCCGCGTGCGCTTCGAAGTGCCGATGCTCTGGACCACTGGCTTCATCGTGACCTTCGCCATCGGCGGCATGACCGGTGTTCTGCTGGCGGTTCCGCCGGTCGACTTCCAGCTGCACAACACGCTGTTCCTCATCGCCCACTTCCACAACGTCATCATCGGCGGCGTGGTGTTCGGGGTCTATGCCGCCGTCACCTTCTGGTGGCCCAAGGCCTTCGGCTTCAAGCTGGACGACAAATGGGGACGCCGCACCTTCTGGTTCTGGTGCATCGGCTTCTACTTCGCCTTCATGCCGCTCTATGCGCTCGGCCTGATGGGCGTGACCCGCCGTCTGCAGAGCTACATGGACCAGGCGTGGCAGATCTACTTCATCGTCGCCGCCTTCGGCGCGGTGCTGATCGCCATCGGTATCGCCTGCGGCTTCATCAACTTCGCCGTGTCGATCATGCGGCGCAAGGAACTGGCCTGCGGCAACGACCCGTGGGATGCGCGCACCCTCGACTGGGCAACCCAGTCGCCGCCCGCAAACTACAACTTCCCGCAGGACGTGGTGGTCACCGGCCGCGACGCCTTCTGGAAGATGAAGCAGGACGGCTTCAAGTGGTCCACCAACTACCACGACATCCACATGCCGAATAACACGGCCACCGGCGTCATCGTCGCCGCCATGGCTCTGGTCTTCGGTTTCGCGATGATCTGGTACATCTGGTGGCTCGCCGCGATCTCGTTCATCGGCATGATCGCGACCACCATCGCGCATACCTTCAACTACAATCAGGATCACTGGATCCCGGCGGCAACCGTCGCTGAGAAAGAAGCGAAGGGAGGTGCAGCATGACCATGCTTGACACTCCGCTGACCGGACGAGTGGAGGGGCCTGCGGGCCCCGACCACCACCCCGATCATCACCACGAGAGCCCCACGCCCATCGGGTTCTGGATCTACCTGATGAGCGACTGCATCATCTTCGCATCGCTCTTCGCGACCTATGCGGTGCTGGGCAACAACTTTGCCGGTGGTCCGGGTCCGAAAGACCTGTTCGAGCCGGGCTTCGTGGCCATCGAGACGGCGCTGCTGCTGTTCTCCTCGGTCACCTTCGGCGTTGCCATGCTGAAGGCGGAAAAGCACGACATGGACGCCACCACCCTGTGGCTGGTGATCACCGGCGTGCTGGGCCTCGGCTTCATCGGGATGGAAGTCTACGAATTCCATCACCTGATCCACATCGGCGCGGGTCCTGATCGTTCGGGCTTCCTGTCGGCCTTCTTCCTGCTGGTCGGCACCCACGGTCTGCACGTGACCGCAGGCCTGATCTGGCTCTGCGTGCTGATCGCCCAGATCCGCATGAAGGGCATGATCCCGGCCAACATGCAGCGCCTCTCGACGCTGAGCATGTTCTGGCACTTCCTCGATCTGGTTTGGATCGGGGTGTTCTCCTTCGTCTATCTGGTGAGGTTGATCTGATGAGCGCACATTCCGAAGCATCGCACGGCACCATGGGCACGCTGATGACCGGTTTCGCCCTCGCGGTGATCCTCAGCGTCATCCCCTTCGCGCTGGTCATGATGGAAAGCGACATGTCGCGGACCTGGCTGATCGGCATCATCATGGGTCTGGGCGCGATCCAGATCATCGTTCACCTGGTGTATTTCCTGCACCTCAAGAGCGACAATGAAGGCGGCTGGACCATGTCGGCCACCATCCTCGCGGTGGTGATCGTGGGCATCGTTCTGGCAGGCTCGCTCTGGGTCATGCACAACATGAACGCCAACATGATGCCGATGAGCGAAGGCAACATGGTGATGGATTCCGAAGCCACGCCGGGCGCAAGCATGTCCGGCGAGCACGGCGCGGAGCACAACTGATGGGCGCGGCGGCGGCGCATAAGCCCGGCGCGCAGCGCCGCCGCTGGCCGCTCATCATTGCGGTCACGCTGGTGGCGCTGGCGGCTCTCGTCGGTTTCACCTCACTGGCGATCTGGCAGGTTCAGCGCCTGCACTGGAAGGTCGCCCTTATCGAGAGGGTCGAGGCGCGCGTCCATGCCGCGCCCGTCCCCGCCCCCGGCCCGGACGACTGGGCCGGGATCACCGCCGAGAGCGCCGAATACCGGCATGTCTCTCTGAGCGGCACCTTCCTCAACGACGAGGAAGTACAGATTTACACCCCCGCCGACTTCGGCCCCGGCTATTGGATCCTGACCCCGCTGCGCCGCGACGACGGCACCGTGGTGATGGTCAACCGCGGGCTGGTGCCGGAGCGGCTGAAAGACCCCGCCACGCGCGACGCGCCCGAGGGCGAACAGACGGTCACCGGCCTGCTGCGCATCTCGGAAAGCGAGGGCTGGCTCTTCTCGCGCGACAATGATCCGCAGAACGGCCAATGGTACCGCCGCGACATCGGCTCGATCACCTCGGCCAAAGGCTTCGAGAAGGCCGCGCCCTATTTCGTCGATCAGGACATGGGCGATGACGCGCAGGCATGGCCGCGCGGCGGGCAGACGGTCGTCAGCTTCCGCAATGCGCATCTGAGCTACGCGCTCACATGGGCCGGGCTGGCCCTGATGATGATCGCCGCCTGGGCACTGTTCATCTGGACGGAATTCCGCAGACGCTGACACGGCCCGCGGGCAGAGAGACCAAAACAAAAGCGCCAGCCCTTCGGGCTGGCGCTTTGCCGTTTCGGGTCTGCGAGGCTCGGCTCAGCCGATGCTGATCTCCAGCGGCGCCAGGCCTTCGATCTCGACCACACAGGTATCGCCACGCTCGAGCGCGCTGACCCCGGCGGGTGTGCCGGTGTAGATGAGATCCCCCGCCTTCAGTTCGACCAGCCCCGAGAGGTAAGAGATCACCTCGGGCACCGACCAGATCATCTGCGCCATATCGCCGTCCTGCCGCTCTTCGCCGTTCACCACCAGCCGCAGCCTGCCCTTGTCCAGATGGCCGACCTGCGCCACCGGGTGCACCGGACCGCAGACGGCGGCATAGTCGAACCCTTTGGCCATGGTCCACGGGCGGCCCTTCTTCTTGGCCTCGGCCTGCACGTCGCGGCGCGTCAGGTCGATGCCGGCGGCATAGCCCCAGACACACTCCAGCGCCTTGTCCTCGGGGATATCGACACCGCCCTGCCCCAGCGCGACGACCAACTCGCCCTCGTGGTGCAGATCGGCGGTCGCGGGCGGATAGGGAATGGCGTCCCCCGCCTCGGCGATCGTGTCGATCGGCTTGTCGAAGAAGAACGGCGGCTCGCGGTCGGGATCATGGCCCATTTCCCGCGCGTGCTCGGCGTAGTTGCGCCCGACACAGAAGATGCGGCGCAGCGGAAAGCGCGCCTCGCTGCCTGCAACGGCAACACTGGGGGTTTCTTGCGGGGCAAAGACATAATCGGTCATCGGGCACTCCTTGGATGGGCGTCGAGAAAGGGCGTACCGCTGCGCGCACGCCAAGTTGCGGAAATGTCTAGCAGGTCGGCGCGCGAAGGACAGAGGCTACAACCAAGATTGATATGCCGATCAGCCCGCATTTGCCCGCCCCGGCTCGATCTGCTAGCGCATCAAGCAATGCCCGCAGATGAGGCCTGAGCATGAGCGATCTTTTCGACACCGGCCCCCGGCTTGGCCGCACCCCGCTGGCCGCTGCGCTGCGCCCCGAGACGCTGGACGACATCATCGGCCAGCCCAAGCTGGTCAAACCGGGCTCGATCCTGCGCCGCCGGATCGCAGCGAACGCGCTCGGCAGCCTGATCCTCTACGGCCCGCCGGGCATCGGCAAGACCACCATCGCCCGCGCGGTGGGCAATATGCTGGGCAAAGAATTCCGCCCGCTGCACGCCACCCGCGACGGGGTGAAAGAGTTGCGCAAGATCGCCGATGAGGCACGCATCCGCCCGCTGCTGATCTTCGTCGATGAGGTGCACCGCTTCTCGGCCACGCAGGCCGACGACCTGCTGTCGATCTGCGAGGAAGGCACCGCCGATTTCGTCGGTGCCACCACCGGCAATCCTTACCACGCGCTGCCGCCCGCGCTGGTCTCGCGCTCGACCATCCTCAAGCTCGAACCGCTGAGCATCGAAGAGATGGAAAAGGTCGTACAGCGCGGCGTCGACCATCTGGCGGCGCAGGGCATCAAGGTCAGTCTGCGGCCCGAGCAGCGGCGGCTCATCGCCGGGCGCTCGGGGGGTGACGCACGGCGCGCGCTGACCACGCTCGAAAGCTTGGCTGTCGGACATGACGGCGCGGTCACCATCAGCGACGAGATGATCGCCGAGGCTTATGAGGCGGCGGCGATCAACCACGACCGCTCGGGCGATCAGCATTACGATGTGGTGTCGGCATTCGTGAAATCCATGCGCGGCTCGGACCCCGACGCGACGCTCTATTGGCTGGCGCGGCTGATCCATGGCGGCGAAGACCCGCGCTACATCGCTCGGCGGATCATGATCCACGCCTCTGAGGACGTAGGCCTTGCCGACAACACCGCGCTACAGACCGCCGTGGCCGCCGCGCAGGCGGTCGAGAAAATCGGCTATCCCGAGTGCCAGCTTATCCTCGCCCATGCTGCGCTGCATGTGGCGCGCGCGCCGAAATCGGGTTCAGTGACGCGCGGCATCGGCGCAGCGCTCGGCCATGTCACCAGCGCGCCGCCCGCTGCGGTGCCGCTCTATCTGCGCGACGCGCATTACAAAGGCGCCGAGAGCCTTGGCCATGTGGGCTATAAATTCCCGCATGACGATCCACGCGGCTGGGTCGAACAGGAATACGCTCCGGGCGTGGCGCAGGGCGCCTTCTACCAGAGCGACGCCCGCGATGCCGCCACCTTCGAAAAGCGCGCCGATGCCTTCTGGGAGGCGCTGACCGGGCACCCCCAACCGCGCCGCCGTTTCTGAGACACCCGGCGATCTGGGCTTATTCGCGCATCTTTGGTGGGGTTGCAGGTCAGTGGCCGCGCGCCACCTCGCCCCGGCCTGAGGGTCCGGGCCTAAGGTCCACAACGAAAAAGGGCCGCCCCATCAGGGCGGCCCTTCGCGTCTCAACCGATCAACCGATTACGAACCGGGGTTCGACAGCGGCTCGCGCGCGCCAAGCTGCTCGCGCATTTCGCCGACCTTGCCCGCGGAGACCGCTTCGCCGGCGTTGCCCCAGCTGTTGCGCACATAGGTGAGGATTTCGGCGATGTCCTCGTCGTCCATCTTCCAAGCGAAAGAGGGCATGCCCGCCGCCGTCTCGGCCGTGTGGCTGTGCGCCGCGCGGGCGCCCTTCAGCATCACGTGGATCATGTTGGTGGGGTCGGTCAGCAGGCCGTGGTTGCCATCGAAGGCCGGAACCATGCCCTTGATGCCCTCACCCTGCAGACCGTGGCAGGCCGAGCAGTTCACCTCATAGACATCCGCCAGCCGCGCGGTATCGGCGTCGCCAAGGCTTGCCGCCGCCGGAGCCGGCGTGTCGGAGGCCGGAAGCGCGGTGAGATAGGTGCCCACCGCCAGCGCGTCCTCGTCGGTCAGATACTGCAGCGAGTGCTCCACCGCCTCGGCCATCGGGCCAGCCGCCACGGCAACGCCGTCCGAGCCGGTCTTGAGATAGGACGCGATGTCCTCGGCCGAGCTGCCGCCCAGACCCACATGCGGGTTCTGGGTCAGGTCGGGCGCGTACCAATCGCCGATGTTGCCACCTTGCAGATAGGCGCTGGCCACCTCGGCACCCAGCGCGTTGCGCGGGCTGTGGCAGGCGGCGCAGTGGCCACCGCCGTCGACGATGTATTTGCCGCGGTTCCAATCATCGCTCTCGGACGCGACCGGCTCGAAGCCCTCGTTGTCGAAGAACAGCATGTCCCAGCCCGCCATGGCGAGACGGATGTTGAACGGGAACGGCATGCCGCCGTTCTCGTCGATGTCGTTCGAGATCGGCTCCACCGTCGACATATAGGCCCAAAGGTCATGCATGTCTTCGTCGGTGAACTTGGCGTAGGCCGTGTAGGGCATCGCCGGGTAGAGCATGCCATGCTGGCCGATGCCCTGACGGATCGCGTTGAAGAAGTCCTTCTCGGTCATCCCGCCGATGCCGGTCTCGGCATCGGGGGTGATGTTCGAAGAGACCAGAGTGCCGAAGGGCGTCGCGATCTGATAGCCGCCTGCGAACTCGCCGTCTTCGCGGGTGTGGCAGGCCGCGCAGTCGCCCATCCGCATGACATACTCGCCACGCTCGATGGCCTCGGCATCGTCAGAGGTGAACTCGGCCAGCGTGACGCTGTCGTCGGCCACATTGGAGCGCGAGGTGTTCAGCGAGCTCCAGGCCCAACCACCGGCGCCGATGGCCGCGACGACGACAACGCCGCCTGCGATCTTGATCCATTTTGCCATGGGTTATGCCTCCACCAGCGGGCCGGGGTTGTTGATGTAGGTCTCGTGGATCGCGCGCGCCGCGCGGACCGCGAGCGCACCCACGGTGAGCGTCGGGTTGTAGCCGCCGTTGTTCGGGAAGGCAGAAGCGCCGACCGAGAACACGTTGTGGCAATCCCAGCTCTGCAGATACGGGTTCAGCGCCGAGGTGGCGGGGTTCGAGCCCATCACCAGACCGCCGATCGTGTGCGAGCTGTGCTGCTTGTAGGGGTTCCACGAGGCTTCGGTCTGATTGTCGACCATGATGTCCTCGCCGCCCGCCTCGCGCATGATCTCGATGGCTTTCTGCGTCGTGTAGTCGATCATCGACTTGTCGTTGCGGTTCCAGTCGAAGGTCAGGCGCAGCAGCGGCTGGCCATGGCGGTCCTTGTAGGTCGGATCGAGCGACAGGTAGGCGTCGCGCGTCGGCATCGAGGTGCCCTGACAGAAGATGTTGGCCACCTCCTGATAGTCACGGGCATAGGCCTCTTTCCACTGCGAGCCCCAGCGCTTGTTGCCCGGACGGATGGCGTTCATGTTGGCGATCGGACGACCGTTGGTCGAATAGCCCATGATCCCAGCGCCGCCGATGAAGTCGAGATCGCTGTGGTCGAAGTTGTCGCCGTTGAAATCGTCGATCTGCACGCCGAGCGCGCCGCCGCCGATGAACGGGTTCATCTTGGCCCCCGAGAAGAAGCCGGTGACCGACGAACAGGTCTGGTAGCTGTAGTTACGGCCGATGGTGCCGCGCTCGGTGCTCGGATCGTATTGCTGGCCGATGCCCGACAGCAGCATCAGGCGCACGTTGTCCATCTGATAGGCGGTGATGCAGACCACATCGGCGGGCTGGAAGCCTTCCTCGCCCTCGCGGGTGATGAACTTCACGCCCTTCACCGTCTTGCCGTCTTCGTGCTTCACCGCGTGCAGCACTTCGGTCTCGGTCAGCACGGTGAAGTTCGGGCGGCGCATCAGAGCGGGCAGGATACAGGCCTGCGGGCTCGACTTGGAGAAGTTGCCGCAGCCGTGGAAGTCGCAGAAGCCGCAATAGGTGCACGGCCCCATGGTGACGCCCAGCGGGTTCACATAGGCTTGGCTGATGTTGCCCGCCGGGATGGTGAACGGGTTGTAGCCCATGCCCTCGGTGGTGTCGCGGTACATGGACATCCAGTTGGTGTCCTTGAGTTGCGGCGTCGGGTACTCGCGCTCGCGCGGGCCCTCAAAGACGTTGCCGCCCTTGATCTTCTCACCGTTGAGGTTGCCCGCCTTGCCCGAGGTACCGGCGATGCGCTCGAAGCGATCGTAATAGGGCGCCATCTCTTCGTAGGTGACCCCCCAGTCCTGCAGCTGCAGCCCCTCGCCCATCAGCCCATCGAGGCGCTCTTGGCCGTAGCGTTCGGCGGTCTGCGTCGCGACCTCGAAATCCCAGGGCAGGAAGCGCCAGGACATGCCGGCCCAGTGGGTGCCAGCGCCGCCGACGTTCCAGCCGAACTGGAAGGCGTTCCAGTTACGCACCGGGGCGGCCTGCTGGCCGGTCTTGTTGCGGAAGGTGGTGGTTTCCACGCTCATCGGCTGCAGCAGCTCGCGGCGGGTGTGCCAGCGCAGCTCGTCGGGGTCGACGGCGGGGGGGAAGTCGGTCGACGTGTCGCGCCATGCGCCGCGCTCGATGGCGACCACGTTGAGGCCCGCGCGGGTCAGCTCTTCGGCCATGACCGATCCGGCCCAGCCGAGACCGACGATCACCACGTCGGCCTTGGGACGTTCATTTGCCATTGTTGGTGTCTCCTTGGCCTTAGTCGTTCGGGATGAGGCTGACGGGCGTCAGGCCCAGGTCCTCGTTGCGCCGATCCACATAGGGCCGGTAGTCGTAGCGCGCGCCCGGGAAGCCGATCATCTTCCAGCCCGCCATGTCGCGGTTGCCGCCATAGAGCGGGTCGGCCAGATAGCCTTCACGCGCGTTCTGCAGCATCAGCTCGAAAAAGGCCTGCCCGTCGACATCGTCGCCAAGGCTGATCTCGCCCGCTTCCAGCCCGGTCAGGATCTCGTCGATCCGGTCAGGCGAGAGCGCGTGGAACGCCGCTTGGTCGTTCTCCTGCGCATAGGCTTCGAGCGCCTTGAGGCCGGTCTCGTAGCGCTCGCGCGGGGTGGCGAGGAACTGCGGCGAGCCCATGATCTCTTCTTCGATCTCGGGACGCAGCGGCGTCTGCAGGTAGAGCGCTTTGCCCGCGCCGTAGTCGCCGGAAAGCTGGTCGTCGAGGAACTCGAGGCACCCCGCTTCGGAGGCGGAGGGACCGAAGTCATCCGCGGGGATCAGACGATCGAAGACGGCCTTGACGGTCTTCTGGTCGGTCTCTTCGGTCAGCACCCGGAAACCGCCGCCGGTGCGGGCGGGGGTCGGCAGGTGGTCGGCGGACATCTCGGTGGGCTTGGGCACGCCACGCAGTTCGACAGCACCGGCGCGGGAGGCGAGCCCCCCTGCGGCGGCCATCGAGCCGAGCGAGAACAGCGCTTCTCTTCGGTTCATACGGAACACCTCTTGGCTGTGTACCGATGTCCGGGCCGGACGAAGAAGGCCGGAAAGACCCGCCACGCGCAGGCGAGGCAAGGCGGCCCGCTACGACTGGATCGGACGGCGGCAACATATCTGGCTTGGACCGGCCACAAGGGTGGCCGTGGCCCCATGGGAGGTCGCCGGGCGCGCCGGGGCCGGAACGCGCGGGGTGAAACTCCCGGCGGCGCACATCGGATATGGGAGGAATCCGCCGCCGCCGGGGGCTGCCCCTGCGGTATGTGGTCGCGGCGCGCGCCACAAGAGAGCCGTATGCAAAGGTGTGCCGCGGATCCGGCTTTCCCTCATGGCGCGTCGAAATGAAAGAAAGATCACGTCACCATGAGGGTCATTCCCTCAGCAGCACGACGGGATTGCAATGCCCACCATGCCTGCCCTAGAAGGTGACGCGAGGGAGGGGATCCTGCTATCGTTTGCGCAAAAGGCCGCCCCGTCCATGCGACTCACCATTTCCGACCTTGCCCGCGAGGCGCATGTCAGCGTCTCCACCATCGACCGCATCCTCAGCGGACGCGGCAAGGTAAAGCCCGCCACCGTCGAACATGTGCTGGCCACCGCAGAGCGCATCGGCTTTCACGCCGTCGGCTCGATCCGCAGCCGCCGTGGCATCGAAGCGCCCGCCCGCAGCTTCGGCTTTCTGCTCAACGACCGCTCGCGGCTTTACTATGAGTTGATGAGCCAGCAGATCAGCCGCGAGATCGCCGGGCTGACCAGCGTGCAGGGCCGCGCGATCTTCTCGCATATCTCGGGCCCCTGCCCTGAACGCACCGCCGAGGCGCTGCTGGCGCTCGGCGAGAAATGCGACGCCATCGCCGCCGTCTGCATCGACCATCCACAGGTCAATATGGCCGTCGAGGAACTCCACGCGCGCGGCATCCCCGTGGTGGCGATGCTGTCGGATATCTCGTCCAAGCACCGCCGCGGCTTTGTCGGGTCCAACGACTGGCAACTCGGGCGCTCGGCGGGCTGGTTCGTGCAGCGCTTCTGCCCGCAGGGCGGCAAGGTCGCGCTGATGACCGGCAACCCGCGCTATCTGTGCCAGCAATCCCATGCCGCCAGTTTCCGCGCCTTCATCCAAGGCGCGACCGGCTCGGGCCTGAGCATCCTCGAAGCGCCCAGCACCGACGAAAGCGATGCGCGCGCGCAGCAGGTGGTGACGGCGCTGCTGCACGAGCATCCCGATCTTGCCGCCATCATGCTGGCCGGGGGCGGGCTTGAAGGGGCGGCAGAGGCGCTGCGCAGCCATGATCGCCCGCCGCTGCTGATCGGCACGGAACTCACCGAGCGCACCCGCTCGGCGCTGGTTTCGGGACGGATCGACATGATCCTGTCGCACCCCGGCGAGGCCATCGCCCGCGAGGCGGTACACGCGATGGTGCGCCTGCTCGAAGGCGGCAAGTCGGGCGCGGAAGTGCAGACCTCGCTGCCGTTCGAGATTCTCATCGGCGAGAATTGCTGAAACGTCTGTGCCGCGGCCCGCTGAGCGGACCGCGGCGGAAGGCCGTTTGGGGGCGCTGCCCCCGACCGCCTGTGGCGGGCTCCCCCGGGATATTTTCGTCTAGACGAAGGCATCAGGGGGCAGCGCAGATTGCTGAAGCTCAGGCCGCGGTGAGCCGCGCCATGTCCTCCTCCGACAGCTTCAGCGAGGCCGCCTTGGCGAAGCTTTCGACCTGCGTGACGCTGGTCGCGCTGGCGATCGGCGCGGTGACGCCCTCGCGGTGGATGAGCCATGCCAGCGCCACTTCGGCAGGCTTGGCGCCATGCGCGCTGGCCACATCTTCGAGCACGTCCAGCAGCTTCATGCCGCGCTCGGTGAGGTATTTCTCGACCATTCCGGCGCGCTGGCGGCCCTTGAGGTCGGCCTCCGAGCGGTATTTGCCGCTGAGGAACCCGGCGGCGAGGCTGAAGTAGGTGACCACGCCGATGTCGTTCTCGGTGCAGAGCGTCTGCAATGGCCCCTCGAAGGCGCCGCGGTCGAAGAGGTTATATTCGGGCTGGATCACCTGATAGGCGGGCAGCCCCTTGTCCTTCGAGGCCGCCAGCGCATCGCCGAGCAGCTTGGCATCGTAGTTCGAGGCACCAATGGCGCGGATCTTGCCGGACTTCAGCAGCGTGTCATAGGCGCCCAGCGTCACCTCATGCGGCGTTTCAGGGTCGGGCCAATGCGAGAAGTAAAGGTCGATCGTCTCGATCTGCATGCGCTCCAGAGAGCGGTCCACGGCCTTGAGGATCCACGCCTCGCCAAGGCCCTTCTCGCCCTCGCCGCCCATATCGGAGCCGACCTTGGTGAAGATCTTCACCTTGTCGCGCATGCCGGGGCGCGCGGCGAACCATTTGCCCAGCACGGTCTCGGACTCGCCGCCGGTGTGACCATCGACCCAAGCCGAATAGACGTCGGCGGTGTCGATCGTGTCGAAGCCGTGGTCGATGAAAGCGTCGAGCACGCGAAAGCTCTCTGCCTCATCGGTGGTCCAGCCCAGCACGTTGCCGCCGAAGACGATGGGCGAGATATCGAAGCCGGTGCTGCCAAGGGATTTCTTTTGCATGTCGTGTCTCCTTTGATCTGTCAGACCAGCGCGCCGCCGCCTTCGACAAAGACGGTGGAGCCGGTCATATAGGGGTTCTGCATGAAGGCGAGCGCCTGCACGGCGATATGCTCGGGCAGACCCACCTGCCCCACCGGCAGCTTCTCGGCCGCGCCGTCGAACATCGCCTTGCGCCCGTCGCCTTCGAGCGTGTCGTACATCTCGGTCTTGATCAGGCCGGGCGAGACGCAGTTGACCCGCACCGGTGCCAGTTCCAGCGCCAGCCCGCGCGCCAAACCTTCGAGCGCGGCGTTGATCGCGCCTTGGATCGCGGCCCCGGGTTTGGGCCGGACCGACAGAAAGCCCGAGGTGAAGGTCAGTGAGCCGCCGTCACGGATCTTCGCCGCGCGCGCCAACCGGTACGCGCCCCAGAACTTCGAGTTGAACGAGGCATATGCGTCCTCCAGCGGCAGCTCACGCACCGCCGCGACCTTGGTCGAGGAGGCAGAGCAGAAGATGTGGTCATAAGGCCCGTTCTTGCCGAAGAACCGCTCCAGCGCCTCGGCATCGCCGGTGTCGAGCGTCACACCCGCCGCGCCTGCCGCGAGCCGGTCCAGCGCCGCGTCGATCTTCTCTTGGCTGCGCGAGGCGATGGTCACCTTGGCGCCCGCCTCCTGCGCCGCCTTCGCGACGCCGAACCCGATGCCCGACGAGCCGCCGAGCACCAGAACGGTTTTGTCGTTGAGGCTCATCTCAGGCCTCCTCTTTGCTGTGCAGCGGCTCGGGCAGCCAGCGCTTGGCGTCCGGCGAGCCATCATAGTGCATCGGCGCGGGCAGCTGTTCGAACTCGATCAGCAGACCCCAAGGCGTGAGACCGAAGACGCCGCGATTGCCGGGCCCCTCTTCCTGACCGCCAAGGTCATAAGGCCCCTCCAGCATCTGGCCTCCGGCAGCGGCGAAATCACGCGCGGCCTGTTCGACGTCCTCGACGGTGACGCTGAAGTGGCTGATGCCGAGGTCCGAGATGCTGGCCTTGCCCTCACCGCGCGGGCGGTCGATCTCGAAGATCTCGAGGTTGGGGCCATTGTGAAAGCGCAGCATCGAGACGGCCACGATCGCGGTGCCTTTCAGCAAGCCGTTCTTGGACCCGATCTCTTCGGCGGTGAGCGGATCACCGGATTTGGTCACCAACGAGTAGAGCACCTCGGCGCCAAAGACCTTCTCGAAGAAAGCGACGGCGTTCTCATAGGCCGGAACGGTGATGCCAATGTGCTCGACACCGCGGAAATTTTTCTTGTCGGTCATGGGATTACCTTTCGTTCTTTGAATTCGTCAATCAGTCTCAGAACCATCTCCTCACTGTCCACGACGGTTCCGAAACCGGCCTGACGAATGCGTGTGGTGGAGGAGATCACGTCCCAATCGCAGTTGAAGATGAAGTCCCCAAAGCCCCATGCGGCGATCTTTTCGAAGGGCACGTCGAGGAGGCCGTATTTGGCCTGCATTTCCTCCCACAGCGGGCCCTTGTCGGCCATCATCTCGCTGAGCGAGATCGGCATCGGCTCGGCGGGGTCCATATCCAGATGCGCGGCGACGCGCTTCCACAGGTGGCGCCAGCGGAAGATGTCGCCGTTGGTGAGATTGTAGGCCGTGCCCGCCGGTGCCTCGGTCGCGGCCCATGCAGAGCCTTCGGCCAATTGCGCCGCATCGGTGAGCTGCGCCAGTTTGCCATAGCATGTGGTCGAGCCGGGAAAGCGCAGCGGCATCCCCAACTCCTTGCAGATGGCGGCATAGACCGCGATCACCATCGCAAGGTTCATCGGGTTGCCGATCGCGAAGCCGCAGACCACGTCGGGGCGCATCACCACATACTCCCAAGGCTTGCCCTCGGCGTAGGCGGTGAGCCAGTCCTCCTGATCGTAGTAGAACATCGGCGGCATGACGCGCGGGTCGTCCTCATGCGCCGGAGTGGGAAACGCGCCAAGATGCGCGCCATAGTATTTCGCCCCCTCAAAGAGCAGCACCCGTTGCAACTCGGGCGAGACCTCCGCCGCCGCGCTGACGCAGTTGCGCAGCATCTCGAGGTTGGCGCTCACCTGCTCGGCGGGGTCGTCATGCTCTTGATAGGCGGCGTAGAAGACATGGGTGAACGGGCCCGCCTCGGCGAGCGCGGCGCGGCTTGCCTCGGCGTCGCGCAGATCGGTCGAGACATAGCGGGCGGCGGTGTCGAAATCCGGCGTCCGGCGCGAAATCGCGGTGACCTGCCAGCCAAGCTCGTCGGCCAGATGGGTCACGAGATTGCGTCCGATCACGCCGAGTCCGCCGGCGACAAGCGCGTGGTGTTGCGGCATGGAGCCTCCTGAAACTTCTGTGCTTGCGGGTCTGGTCACCCGCTCTGCAAGAGATAGAATTCGACTGAGGGATGAAATGGCCATTTCATCCAAAGCTCTTTTCGAGGAAATCGAACAATGGACACGCTGCGCCAAATGCGGCTCTTCATGGCGATCGCCGAAGCCGGAAACCTCTCTGCCGTGGCGCGCGCCTGGGGGGTCGCGCCGTCGACGGTGACCCATGGGCTCAAGCAGCTCGAGGATATGTTCGGCACCCAGCTGATGCTGCGCACCACGCGGCAGCTTTCGCTCACCCCCGAGGGCGAGCGGTTCTTGGGGGAATGCCGCCGTATCCTGTCGGACGTCGATGATGTGATGACCGGGTTTTCCGACAAGGGGCCGCTCTCGGGAGAGATACGGCTCACCGCCACCAATGACTTCGGCCGGCAGCGGGTGGCGCCACTGGTCGACCGGTTCATGCGGCTGCATCCGGGGCTGACGATCCAGATGCTGCTCAGCGATCAGGTGGTCGATCTTGTCGAAGGCGGGTTCGACATCGGCATCCGCACCGGCCCGCTGCAGGACTCTGACCTGCGCGCAAGGCTGCTGCTGCGCGGGCGCAAATGCGTCTGCGCCGCGCCCGAGTACTGGCGCCGCCACGGCAAACCCAGCCACCCGCGCGAATTGGCACAGCACAATTGCCTTGTGCTGGGCGGGCCGACCGGGCTGCAGGCCTATTGGGGCTTTCGCGAGAATGGCAGCCGGTTCCGCGTTCGGATCATGGGCAACCGGCAGGTGAACGATGGTCAGACCCTACGCGAATGGGCGGTGGCAGGTGCCGGGGTGGTCAACAAATCCAGCTTTGACATTGCCGACGATCTGGCCGCCGGACGGCTGGAGACCGCATTGGAGGAGTTCACCGACGAGGCGACCAACCTTTACGCGGTCTCGCCCCAGCGCGGCAATGGCGCGCGCCGGGTGCAAGAGCTTCTGGACTTTTTGGGGCGCGAACTGGCGGCCTGACAGGCCTCACCAGCCGCGCCGCAACCGCCGGATCAGGACCAACAGCACCAAAAGCGCCAGCAGCGCCGCCACCAGCGCCACCCCAAGCGCCAGATCGTAGCCGCCGACACGCCACAGCAGCGCCCCCGCCTGCGGTGCCACCGAGGCGACGATCAGGAACGGCACCGCCATGAACCCCGCGATCATGCCGAAGGCGCGGCGGCCCAGCACTTCGGCCATGACCACCGGCTTGAGAATGCTGACAAGGCCAAAGCTGGCGCCAAAAAGCAGCGCGAAGGCAAACCCCGCCAAGGGCGCCGCGGGCACGATGAACAGCAGCACCGCGATGGCACAGAGGATGCCGCCAAAGGAGGTCGCCGCCACCTTCAGCCCCGACGCCCGGTGGCCCGCCAGCATCATCGCCAAGCGCCCGGCAACCTGCATCGGCCCGAACATCGACGCCGCGAGAACCGCCTGACCAAGGCTCAGCCCGCGGTCTGTGAGGATCGGCATGATATGGGTCAGCACCAGCGCATAGGCGAGCCCGATCAGCGAGAAGGCGACAAGGATCAGCCAGAATTCCGGGCGCGCACGGGCCGCGACAAAGGCCGCGCGGTCTTCGGCCCGGCGCTCGGGCGTGTGGCTGTCCTCGGGGCAGCATTCCAGCATCGTCGCACCCGCGAACATCGCGGGCAGCCCGATCAGAACCACCGCCCCGGCAAAGCACAGCACCGCGCCGCGCCAGCCCAAGGCTTCGGCCAGAAAGGCGCCCGAGGGATAGGCCAGCGTCGAGGCAAAGCCCGCCACCAGCGTGATGCGGGTGATGTTGGCCCGCGCGCGGTCATGGGTGGTGCGAGTGACGAAGGAAAAACACGGCTCGTAAAGGCAGCAGCCCTCGGCGATGCCAAGGCCGAGCCATGCCAGCAGGAACATCCAATAGCTTTGCGCCGAGGCCAGCAGCAGCAGCGACAGCGCCCCCAGCGCCATGCCAACGCTCAGCAGCCAGCGCCCCCGGCCCCGGTCCACCATCCGCCCGGCGAAGGGCGAGACGGCGGCACCGGTCAGCGTCGCGCACATGAAGGCGAGCGTGAGCCAGCCCTTGCCGACCTCGGTACCCCACGGCTGCACGCTCTCCCAACTGAGCAGCAGAGCGGCGAAGATGTAATAGAGCGCGCCATACCCCACGGTGGCGCCGACCCCCAGAAGCCAGATCGCCAGCCGTTCCGCCCGCTCCGGCTGTCGCTGCGCGAAACCGTGGGGGTCGAGCCCCACGGCCCGCCACGCCCGGTCAATGCCGCCGCCGACACGGGCCAATCCGCCCGCGAGACGTCCACCCGCGAAAGCCCCTCCCTGCGGATGTGTCATAGGCTAGAGCGCCCGGCGCGACGGGTCATTCCGAGGCGGCCTTGGACTGGTTCACCCGCGCCGACAGCTCGGCATGGCTCTCCACCCGTTCCGAATAGCGGTCGACGAGATGCTCCTTGATGTCGCGGGTCAGCAGGGTGAACTTCACCAGCTCCTCCATCACGTCGACGATGCGGTTGTAATAGGGCGCAGGTTTCATCCGCCCCGCCTCATCGAACTCGTCCCATGCCTTGGCGACCGAGGATTGGTTGGGGATGGTCAGCAGCCGCATCCAGCGCCCGAGGATGCGCAACTGGTTGACGGTGTTGAACGATTGCGAGCCGCCGCAGACCTGCATCACCGCCAGCGTCTTGCCCTGCGTCGGGCGCACCGAGCCGAGCGAGAGCGGAATCCAGTCGATCTGCGCCTTCATGATCGAGGTCATCGAGCCGTGCCGCTCGGGCGAGGACCAGACCATGCCCTCGCACCAGGTGACCAGATCGCGCAGCTCGGCCACCTTGGGGTGATCGGGCCCGGTAGTGTCGGTCTGCGGCAGATCGCGTGGATCGAAGATGCGCACCTCGGCGCCGAACGCCTCCAGCAGCCGCCCCGCCTCTTCCGCCGCGAAGCGTGAGAAGCTGCGCTCGCGCAGCGAGCCGTAGAGGATGAGGATGCGCGGCTTATGCGTGCTGCGCGTGGCGGGGAACAGCGCCGCCGGGTCGACCGGGCGGAAGCACTCTTGGGAAATATTGGGCATGTCGGCCATGTCTGAATCCTTGGTCATCGTCATTGCGCGCTCGGGAAACGCGCGCGGGTGCGGTTGGCGAATGCCACCAGCGAAAGCATCACCGGCACTTCGACCAGCACGCCGACCACGGTGGCAAGCGCCGCGCCGGAGTTGAGGCCGAAGAGGCTGATCGCCACGGCCACCGCGAGTTCGAAGAAGTTCGAGGTGCCGATCATCGCGCAGGGCGCGGCGATGCGGTGCGGCACCTTCAACGCATAGGCCGCGCCATAGGCCAGTGCGAAGATGCCGTAGCTCTGGATCAGGATCGGTACGGCGATGAGCGCGATCACCAGCGGCTTGGCGAGGATCACCTCGCCCTGCAGGCCAAAGAGGATCGCGACCGTGGCGATCAGGCCGATCATCGACAGCGGTTTGATCTTCGCGCTGAACGCGTCGATCGCCTCCTGCGAGCCCAGCAGTTTCCGCGTCGCGAGCCCGGCCAGCAAGGGCAGCACCACATAGAGCACCGTGGCCAGCACCAGCGTGCTCCACGGCACGGCGATCTCGGTCACACCGAGCAGGAAGGCGACGATGGGCGCAAAGGCCACCACCATGATCAGATCGTTCACCGAGACCTGCACCAGCGTGTAGGTGGCATCGCCGCGCGTCAGCTGCGACCAGACAAAGACCATTGCCGTGCAAGGGGCCGCCCCCAGCAGGATAAGCCCGGCGATATATTGCGCGGCGTCCTCGGGGGCGATCCACGGCGCGAAGACATGCTCGAAGAACAGCACCGCCAGCAGCGCCATGGTGAAAGGCTTGATCAGCCAGTTCACCACCAGCGTCACCAGCAGCCCCTTCGGCTGGCGCGCCACCCCCGCGACGGCGCCGAAGTCCACGCCCACCATCATCGGATAGACCATCGCCCAGATCAGCACCGCGACGACGAGGTTGATCGAGGCGACCTCGGCGGCGGCGATGGCCTGCACCAGGCCCGGCGCGAGCAGCCCGATGACGATGCCCGCCACCATAGCCAGCGCCACCCAAAGGGTCAGCAGGCGTTCGAAACGGCCCATCGGTTCATGGGCGGGGGCTGCGGTGTCGGTCATGTCTCGTTGGTCTCCAGCCAAGGTGCCAATCGTCATTTCGGGAAAATCCGAATTGACTCTTGGGGTACGGAGCCGTCTGCCGCTTGTCAAGCTTCGTCATTTCGGGCATTGACGAAATATGAAACAAGACTCCGCCATCGACGCATTTGCCGCACTTGCCCATGAAACCCGCCTCGCGGTGTTCCGGCTGCTGGTTCGCGAAGGGCCAGAGGGCGTGCCCGCGCTGGAGATCGCGCGGCGGCTGGAGGCCAAGCCCTCGACCCTCTCAGGGCATCTCTCGATCCTGAAACGGGCGGGGCTGGTCACCGCCACGCGGCGGCAGAAGGAAATCCTCTACGCGCCGAACTTTGGTGCGGTGGATGCGCTGGTGCAGTTCCTGCTCGAAGACTGCTGTGGCGGCGACACCAAGGCCTGCGCCCTGCCCGTCGCACCGGCGCAAGGCTGCGCAGACTGACCCCACCCGGCGCCCGATACGATCATGGCGCCAGTACCGGGAAAACAACCCGCCCGCCAAGACCAAAGGGCCACGGCGAGCGGCACAAGGGCTTACTCGACTTTCGGCGCCATGATCGTATTGGGCGCAGTGCCGTCATTCAGCCACGCCTCAAGCGGCGACATCGGGTCGAGCGAGGACCAGTTCAGCCCGTCCGGTCCCGGCAGAATGCCGCAATGGTCGAGCCCCGGCACCATGAAGAGCTTCACGCTCTCGGCCAGCGTCGCCTCGCCGCCCGCCGCTTTGGAAGCCGCCTCATACCATTCGACAGTCTTGTAAGGCGTCACGATGGCGTCGGCCCAGCCGTGATACACAATCATCTTGCCGCCTGCCTCGCGGAAGGCCGACAGATCGGGGCTGTCGCCATTGTAGACGGCCGCGGCGTCGGTCATGCGCAGCGGGTCCGCCTCGAAATCGAACTCGAGCGGCGAATACTCCGTGCCAGGATCGTCGGCAAAGGCCATATGCCGGGTGAAACCGCCCGCAAAGCCAGAGACCAGCTTGCCCGCCCCCTCTGCGTTGCCGGTGAGCCAGAGCCACCAGAACGGCTCGGAGCCTTCGGGAATGCCGCCGGGATAAAGCTGCTCACCCGCCGCATCGCGCGGCCCCTGCCGCCATTTCGCCAGCGTCTCAAGCTGCGGCTCGGTAAGGCCAAGGCCGGAATAATCCACCTCGCAGGCCCGCGGATCGGCGATCAGCCCATCCTCGGCACCATCGGTCTCGTCGCATTGCTGCAGCACCGCCTCGCCGATCTTCGCGGCCTCGTCGGGCCCGAGGATCTGGCTGCCGCCCGCCGCGGTATTGGCTTGCAGCACCCATGACATCGCCGTGCCCACCAGCCCAGTGTAATCCATCGCCGGAGCGCCCGAGATGATGCCGTCGAACATCTCGGGATAGCGCTGCGCCGCCACATGCGCCATGCGACCGCCGGTGGAACACCCTTGGAAGATGGCCTGCGTCGAAGGGGCGCCATAGAAGGCATCGATCATCACCTGCGCCACGCGGTTGGTCTCGCCGATCGAGCGCCAGCCCCAGTCGCGTTCGGCATTCGGGTTGTCCTGCGCCCATGTCGCCTCGGTGACCGACAGCGCGAAATGGCCGCTGTCGGAGGTGGCGGTGGCATAGCCGCGCTCGAGCCCCGGACGCATGGCGTTGACCCAGGACTCGCCGCCATCGGCGCGGCCCAGGATGCCGCAGAACCCGCCGCAGCCGGCCTGATAGAACTTGCCGTTCCAGCCCGAGAGCGGCAGCCGCACCTCGATCGAGATCGCGGGCAGCGCGGTGGCGCGCACCTCGCAGTATTGCGGCAGCCCCTCCGGGCTTTGCACCCGCGCCGAGGTGACATACCCGCCCGGAAATACCGTGTCGCGCAGGGCGCTGCACTCCTCGGCGGTCTGATCGGCGTAGCAATAGGACGCACTGGCCAGCAGCGCCAGCGTCGCGGCTCTGAGTTTCATAGAGTTCCTCCCTCGTTCTCCCATGAGTAGAATTACCCGCGAATCCAATCGTCTCAAGAGTTTCTTGGGGGTCCTGCGCGTGGCTGCCGCAGGGTTACGGGGCTGCCCGCCCTGTCTGCCGGGCAGCGACGCGGAATTTGCCTGCGCCGCGCGCGACCTATCTTGGAGGGAGGGAGAAAGGGCCCCGCCCCGCCAAAGGCATAAGCCGCACGCCCAGTGCGCCTTGGAGAAGGGGCCGCCACCGCAGCGTCATGTTGAACCGCGCGGCGTTTTGGCGGAACCTGCTTTTGCAGGCGGAACGGGTGAGCCGCGGAACGGACGGAAGATGCTGAACAAGATACTCAGGCGCTCGACAGGCCAGACCAAAGACCAGAGCAAAGACCGCGTGCTTCCCGTGGTCTGGCTGCTGGGCAAGACCGCCGCCGGGAAATCCTCGCTGGTGCGCGCCCTGACCGAGCAATCGGACGCCGAGATCGGCAATGGCTTCCAGCCCTGTACGCGCTCTGCGCACAGCTATGACTTCCCGCCCGAAGAGCCTCTGGTGCGGTTTCTGGACACCCGCGGTCTTGGCGAGGCGGGCTATGATCCCGCCGACGATCTGGCGGCCTGCCGCAATCGCAGCCACGTGCTGCTGGTGCTGTGCCGGCTCGATGATCCGGTGCAGGGCGTGGTGGCCGATGCTCTGGGCGACATCGCTGCGCACGACAAAGACATGCGCGCCATCCTCGTGCTGACCGGCAAGGACCTTATCCCCGACCCAGAGGCGTGCGAGCGCGCCGAGCGCACCATCGCCGCACAGATGACCCGCGCCGCCCGGCGCGAGTTGCCACGTGTGAGCTTGTCGCTGGCCCCCAATGAGACCACCGACACCGTCGGGCTCGACGCGCTGCGGCATCATCTGCTCGACGCGCTGCCCGCCGCCGGACTGCTGCTGGAAAAGACCCGCGCCAGCGATGCTGAGCAGTTGGAGTTCCAGAAGCACAAGCGCTGCGTGCTCTCCTACGCGGGCGTCGCGCTGACCAGCGACATCGCGCCGGTTGTGGGCATGGTGGCGGTGCCGGTCACGCAGATGAAGATGCTGCACGAGCTGGGCCTGCGCTATGGGGTGAAATGGGACCGCAAGATTGGTGCCGCCTTCCTCAGCACCATGGGACTGAGCGTTGGCGCGCGCTATGCCGCCAATTTCGGACTGCGCGAACTCGCGAAACTGATCCCGGTCTACGGCCAGACCGTCGGTGCCGCCACCGCCGGGGCGATCAGCTTTGCCACCACCTACGCGCTAGGCCGGGCGGCGGCCTATTTTCTCTACCGCACCGCGCAGGACAGCCCGCCGAGCGAGGAAGAACTGCGCAAGGTCTACCAGCGCGCGTTCAAGAGGTCTTCGGATGAAGCTGACTGAGCGCCTGCGCCCTGTCCTGCTGCGCTGGGACCGGTTCCTCGCCGTCGCGGCGCTGGCCCTGCCCTTCGTCGCCGCGATGATCGCGGGCTTTGCGTGGATGATCGAGCACGGCTGGCTGATCGAGTTTATCGTCGCCTCGATCTCTCTGGGCGGGCTGGTGGCCGCGATCCGACTGATCCGCATCTGGCTGCGCTCCAAGGGCGCCGAGGACACGCCCCGCCCCGATCAACTGCATGCAAGGATCGACCCGTCATGGAGCGAGCGCGAGATCACCGCCTTCAAAGCCGCGCAGGGCTTTATCGCCGAAAAGACCTCTGCCGCCCTGCCATGGGCCGATCTGCAGCCGATCGCGCAGGAGGTGGTCGAGCGCGTCGCCGCCGCCTCGGGCAAGGGCGAGCGCGGCGTGCTCGATTTCACCGTCCCCGAGGCGCTTTTGCTGATCGACCGGGTGGCGGTACGGTTGCGGTCCGACATCCGCGACAAGGTGCCCTTCTCCGACAGCATCTCGGTCGGCACGCTGCTTTGGCTGTGGGACCGGCGCGATGTGGCGCTGAAGGTGAAGAAACACGGCTGGAACGCGTGGCGGGTGATCCGCGCGGTCAAATCCCTGCCCACCGCCATCCTGCGCGAGATCGAGGGGGTCATCGCAGAGGGGCATTCGTCCTTTGTCACCAGCGAGGGCACCGCGATCCTGCAGGCTTTGCTGCTCGAAGAAGTCGCGGCGGCGGCGGTGGAACTCTACTCCGGGCGGCTCAAGTTCTCGGATTCCGAACTGCTCGATCTGGGGCTTGCCTCCAGCGAGCTTGACCGCGCCCGCCTCGCCGCCAGCGACATGCCGCTGCGCGTCGCCGTCGCCGGTCAGATCAGCGCGGGCAAGTCGAGCCTGATCAACGCGCTCATGGGCAGCGATCTGGCCGAGGTCGATGTGATCCCCACCACCGACGAGGCCCGCACCTACCCCACCGAATTCGACGGGGTCGAGACCATGCTGCTCGACATGCCCGGCCTCGACGGGTCCGCCAAGCTGGCCAGCAAGGTCGCCGCGGAACTGGCACGCGCCGATCTGATCATCTGGACCGTGCGCGCCAACCGCCCCGCGCGCGAGATCGACCGCGCCACCATCGCCGAGTTGCGCGCGCTTGTCTCCGGCGATCCGCGGCGGCGCATGCCCCCGGTGGTCGTGGCGATCTCCTGCGTCGATGAACTGCTCAGCGTCTGGCCCGTGCCCGAGGGGCATCTGGACGATCAGGCGATGGAGCGCGTGACAGAGGTGGTTATGGCGGTGCAATCCGACATCGCCGACGCCCGCGTCACCGCCAACACCATCCCCGTGGTGCTCACTGAACCCGACTGGAACGTCGACCGGCTGCGCGCCCGCATCGAAAGCCTGCTCGGCCCGGCGCTCGACACCCAGCGCAACCGCCTGCGCATCGAGGGCAAGACCAGCGGCGTCCTCCAGGAAACCTCCCGTGCGGGCCGCGGTCTGCGCGGCGCGCTGACCGCCTTCGGGCGCAAATACACCCATGCAGACGACGCGGCGGAGGACGACCCGCAGCCCTGAAATCTCGTTCCGAGGCCATGACTTGTGTCCTGTCGCCAGAGCGGCGGACGCTTGGTCATGCGCCGATCTCCCCTACCCATGCCCGCATCCCCGTGCGAGGTAGAGACGCCGCCGCCCAAGGTGGACCGGCACGGCAGCCACGCGCAGAAGAAGGACAGCACCATGGCAGTTAAAACGGCGATCATCGGCCTCGGGATCATGGGGCGGCGCATGCTCGAGCATATGCAGCTGCACGAGGGCTATACCGTCAGCGCCATGTGGGATCCCTCCGCCGAGGCCAGTAACGCGGCGCGGCAGATGGCCCCCGATGTCACCGTTGCAGCGACCGCCGAAGAGGCCATGGCGGGCGCCGATCTGGTCTATCTCGCATGCCCGCCGGTGCCGCGCATGGCCTACGCGCTGGCCGCCGCCGATGCGGGACAGGCGGTGTTTCTTGAAAAGCCGCTGGGTGTCGATGTGGCCACCAGCGAGGTTCTCGTCGCCAAGCTCGAGGCCAGCGGGGTGCCCGCCGCGGTGAACTTCACGCAGGCCGCAGGCGAGGCTCTGGCCAATATCTCTGCCGCCGCGCAGGCGGGCAAGATCGGCGATCTGGTGGGCGTCGACATGGTGGTCACCTATGCCGCTTGGCCGCGCGCGTGGCAGACGGCGGCGGACTGGCTGCGGTTCCGCGACGAGGGCGGCATGACCCGCGAGGTGCTGTCGCATTTCCTGTTCTTCAGCCAGCGCATCCTCGGCCCGCTGTCGGTGGTCTGGGCGCGGCCCTCCTACCCCGCCGATCCCGCGCTCTGCGAGACCGCGCTGCTTGCGCGTCTGGAAAACGCCGCCGGGCTACCCGTCTCGATCCTCGCCAGCGTCGGCGGCGCGCAGGAGGACCGGCAGGAATTCACCGTGAAGGGCAGCGCGGCCAGCCATCGCGTCTCGAACTTCTCGGATGAAGCCGTCTCCACCGGCGCGGGCTTCACCCCGGTCGCGCCTGCCCCAGCCGATCCGCGCGCCGTGGCGCTGCGGGCGCAGCTTGACGATCTGCTGCTCTGCGTCGCGGGCAAGCCGCACCGGCTCGCCACCCCGCGCGAAGCGCTGCAGGTGCAGCGGCTGGTCGAAGAGATGCTGCGCGGCAAGGCCTGACCCCGCCCTGCGCGCCGCCATCCCCCCGGCGGCGCGGCCCTACTCAGGACCTGCCCGGTAGATGGGAGGCGACAACCTCGCTGAAGGGTGTCTTGACGAACTCCGGCACCGCCGCGTCAAACGCCGCGCCATCCAGCCAATGGGGATGTGCGAAGAGATAGCGCATCTCATATAGCTCCCGCGCAAGCTCCCAGACTGGGGAGGCCATGCGCAGCGTCCACCATGGAAAGCGGGTGATGCGCAGGTCCCGGCCAGTCTGCCGGGTGATCTCGGAGGCCATCTCGGTCAGGCTGAAGCTGTGCCCCGGAAACGGGATGTCGGCAAAACGCGGCAGGTCGTCCTTGCGTGACAGCGCCACCGCGGCGCGGGCGACATCGGGAAGATAAGCGTAGGCGCGCCGCACGTCGGGCGGCCCGAGGGCTGTGATCTTTCCCTGCCCGAGATGTTTCAGCATCACCCGCCCCATCATCAGCCCCGGCTTTGCGCCGTCGATGAAATCCCCCGCCCGCAGAATGGTCACCGGAAGCCCGGAGGCCCGCCACGCCGCTTCCATTTCGGAGCGTATCCGCCCCTTGCGGCTGCAGGGGTGGTGCGGGGTCTCGGCGGACCAAGGCGCGGGTTCTTGGCCAAAGACGTAGACGTTTCCGGGAATGAGCACCCGCGCGCCGCTGGCCCGTGCCGCCGTCATGGTAAGCTCGGTGATCGCGGGGATTTGCCGCGCCCAGTCGTGGTAGTCCGGCGGGTTCATGGCATTGACGATCAGATCTGCGCCCTGCGCCGCGCGGGCCGGGTCGTCGCCACGGCGGTAGCGCCGCACGTCCCAACCGTCTTCGGCAAAGGCGCAGGCGAAAGCGCTGCCGGAATGGCCCGACGCACCAAGGATGAGAACGCTACGTGACATGATGCCTCCTGTGCTTGCGGGGCCATCCTCCCACGGAAGTTATCGCATGGGGATTGCGAAAAATTGCAAGCTGCCCATTCATGAATGAATGGATGTTCGGCAACTCGACTGGTCCCTTCTGCAAAGCTTCGTCCGCGTCGCCAGCTCCGGTTCGCTGTCGGCGGCCGCGCGAAGCAGCGGCATCAGCCAGCCCACGTTGGGTCGGCACATGCGCGCGTTGGAAGAGGCTCTGGAGCAGCCCCTCTTCACCCGCCGCCCCGAGGGGCAAACCCTCACACCGATGGGCCACCAGTTGCTGGCGCACGCACAGCAGATGGAGGATGCCGCAGCCCGCATCTCGCTGACCGCCGCCGGGGCGAGCGCGCGGCTCGAAGGCACCGTGCGCCTCACCGCCGCGCGAGTGGTGGCGCATTGGCATCTGCCGCAACTTCTTGCACGGCTGCGCAGAGAAGAGCCGGGCATCCGCATCGACCTCGTCGCCTCTGACCTGCCCGAAAACCTGTTGCACCGCGAGGCCGACATCGCGCTGCGCATGTTCCGACCGGAGCGCGGCGATCTCTCGGCGCAGAAGGTGGCGGATCTGCCCTTGGGGCTCTACGCGGCGCGCAGCTACCTCGACCGCGCCGGGCGTCCCGAGACTCTGGAGGCGCTGAAGGCGATGGATTTCGTGGGCTACGGACGGTCTGACATCATGCAAAGACTGATGGCCGAGAACGGCTGGACTGCCAGCCGCGAGACCTTTCCGCTGCGCTGCGAGGATCAGCTGGTCAATTGGGCGCTGGTCTGTGCAGGCTGCGGCGTGGGCGGCTTTCAACGCGTGATCGCGGATGCTGATCCAAGAGTCGAACGGATCGCCGAGTTCCTCCGCCTGCCCGCGCTGCCGGTCTGGCTGGTGGTGCCCGAAGCGCTGCGGCAGGTGCCGCGCATCGCCCGCGTGCGTCAGGCTCTGGCCGAGGAAATGGCCCGGATCGGCGCCGCCGCCCGTCCCTAACCTGTCCCAGCCCTAACCCGCACCAGAGGCGCGGCGGCGCCCCGCGCGGACAAGACGCGGGCGCAGGACCGCTGCGAGCGTGGCCAACAGGACCAACCCGCACAGCAGCGCCTTCGACAGCGGCTCCATCGTTCCCTCGATCAGCAGCGCATGGATCACACTGCAACCGACGACCACTGCGCCAAGACCCCGATGGAAGAGGCGCCAGCGCCGCCCACGCCGACGCCGCAGCGCGAGAAGCCCCGACAGGATCACCCCCCACATGGCGATCACGCCCCACGCCGAGAACGGCGTTGGCGAGACGAAGAGCAGCGCGTCGATCACATCCGGCGGGCTGGTCAGCCACAGCCCGGCCACATGCAGGACCACGAAGATCACCAGAGCGGCGCCGATCCAGCGATGCACACGCCGCCCGCGTCCACCCTGCAGTCCGGGCAGCGCCCCGATGGCCAGCAGCGGCTGGAGCAGCAGCAGCCCCAAGGCGATGATCCCGGCAAAACCGCTGGCGATATAGACCGGCTGGCGCCACGCCAGCAGCGGGCTCACCGCCGCAGCGGCCACAGGGATGCCGATCGCCAGCGCAAGCGACGACCAGATCAAAACCCTGCCTGCGCGTCGACGTCTTGCAAGATGCACGCGCTCAGACCGGCTGAAGAACGAAGTGCGCCTCGAGACTGCTGTCGCGGGAGCTTCCCATCACCGGGCGCAGAAAGACCGTCTCAAAGGCAGCGCTATCATAGGCGAGATGGCCATGCGGCTGCCCGAAGGCCGGGACGATCTGCGGCATCTCGAGCCGGAAGACGCCGTTGTCATCGGTCAGCGTTGCGCCGTGGCTCTGCGGGTCGCGCTCGTGCCCTTCGGTGGTATGTGCCCAGATCTGGATCCTCTGTCCGGCGAGCGGCGCCCCATCTCCGGAACGGCGCACCGTTCCCGACATCCAGAATCCACCGCCGCCGATCCGCGCAACCAGCGGCGCGCCGGGTCGGTAGTTGTTGGACCCGCCGCGCATCGAGCGCGTCGGCGCAAGACTCTGCGCGCGCGCCGGAACGCGCAGCCCCGAAGCTCCGGTGGCAAGCAAGGCAACTCCGGCGGCAAGCAGGCTGCGGCGGTGGAACAGAACATTGGTCATGAGAGGCCCTCCTGACAGGCGTGCTGTGGGTCTTGCTGAGGGTCTGCGGCGCAGCGCGCCGCAGACCCTCAGACTACCCCGGAAACCGCCTGTCCCAAAGCCATCCGGGTGGGTTCAGCCCTCAAACCGACCACGATCGCGTGAGGGCACGGCCTTGTGGCGGCCCTGCCCCGCGTCAGTCCTTTTGAGTCTTGGGGCGCAGCGACCACATGCTGCGCAGATCGAATTCGGTGCCGAGGTGCTGGAGCACCCCCATCCCGCCATGACCGACAAGATAGACCCACACCACGGAGCCGAGGGCCTCATGCACTTCCATCGTCAGTCCGGCCTCGCGCGGGCTGCTCGCGCCCGAGAGCAGGTAGAGCGTACCGGTGCCCGCCATGAGGGTCACGAGGCAGAGCCCGAGCCCATGGACCGCAGAGGCCAATGGCGCATCGGCCTGATGCGCAGGCATCCGCAGATGGCGCAGCGCGGTGATGTGGCGCAGAATGTCGGCCTTGAGCGCGCGCAGCCGCAATGCAGATAGCCACGGGAACAACGCACCCAGCTGCGTGCCGTGGCGCCGCGACAGCGACCACAGCCAGAACGCCAGCACCAGCGCCATGGAAGCGATGCCGATGCTCTCGTGCACCTCGAAGAGCAGGTTGCCGGGGCGGTCCGGGCGATCTGGGATCATCCCCAGCGACGAGGCCAGTTGCACAACGACGGCAAGCGCGAGAAGCCCGTGCAGCAGACGGGTCAGACGGGTGTGGCGGGTGGTTTCGGGCATGGCGGGACTCTCTGTGTGAGGTTGAGCACTTGAGAGCATGGGTGGCGGGTGAAGCTTCGCGCCACCTGTTCGAAAGATTACGGTTTCCCAATCTTCGCGGCAGGCTGCCCATCCCCGGCGGGAAAGGAGACCGAGACGATCAGCCCCGGCCCGGCGTCGCCGAGATCGAGCAGCGCGCCATGCAGATCGGCAATCGCCTTGACCATCGCAAGACCAAGCCCCGAGCCCGGCGTGCTGCGGCTCGCCTCCAGCCGCACGAGCCGGCGCAGCACATCCTCGCGCCGATCGGCGGGGATGCCGGGCCCGGCATCCGCAACCCGGAGCGTGGACCCGTTCAGCGTCAAGCAGATCGGCCCGCCCGGCGCATGGCGCAGTGCGTTCTCGACGAGATTGGCGATGAGCCGCGACAGCAGATGCCGGTCGCCGGTGACCGGCAGCGGCGCCTCCACCCGGCAGAAAAGCGTTCCGCCATTCTCTTCGACAGCGGGTTCGTAGATCTCCGCCATGTCGCGCGCCAACTGCCCAAGGTCGACGGGGCCGAAACTGTCGCGCCCCTGCCCGCCTTCCAACTGCGCGATTTGCAGCAGCGACTGGAATGTGCCGATGATCTGCCGGGTTTCGGCCTGAACGGCCCCCAACTCGTCGCGCACCGCCTCGTCCAGATCGGCCTGCGCCAGCCGCTCGAGCCGCACCGCGACGCGTTGGATCGGGGTCTTGAGGTCATGCGCGATGTCCGAGCCGATCTGCCGCAGCGCCTCGGTCGCCGCCTCCTGCGCGGCGGCCATGCGATCGAGATCGCGCGAGATGTCGCCAAGGTCGGTGTCCGGATGCGGCGCGCCGACCCGCGCGCTCAGATGGCCCTCAGTGAGCGCCTGCAGCGTGCCGCGGATCGTCTCGACCCGCGCGCCCGTGCGCCGCACCGCGACCCACCCGATGGCGCTGGTCAGCAGCAGCGCCGGCAGAAAGCTGAAGCCAAGGATCGCGAGGAAGGTCTCGTTAAGCTCACCAAGGCTGCGCCGCCCGACAAGCACCGTCACCCTGCCCGCGCCAAGACCCGCGGATCGGGCGAGATAACCATGCTCGGAGGCCGGCGGAAAACCGATCTCATCGCCGTAGACCACACCATCGGCAAGGCCGGTCAGAGAGAGCGGGCCGATCTGCTGGCCGTCGATTCTGGCATGAAGCATCATCATACGCGGATCGGCGGACCCGGCGATCTCTGCCGCCCGCTCGGCGCGTTCTTCGGTCTCGGGAATGCTGCGAAGCTCGGCGATGATCTGATCCGCCCGCGCTGCGATATCAGCACTGAGCGTCTGGCGCATGACAAGATAGGCGGTGCCCAGACCGACGGCGAGGAACCCGGTAAAGACCACGATCAGCGCGGCGGTGAGACGCAGCGGCGTTGAGCGCGGGCGGATCATTCGGCGATCCGGTAGCCCGAGCCGCGCAGAGTTTCGATCAGCGCACAGTCGAAGGGTTTGTCGACCTTGCCGCGCAGGCGGCTCATGTGGCTTTCGACAACATTCGTCTGCGGATCGAAATGGATATCCCAGACCGACTCGAGCAGCATGGTGCGGGTCTGAACCCGCCCCTTGCGACGCAGAAGATGCTCGAGGAGCGCGAACTCGCGGGGCTGCAGTTCGATCTCCTGCCCAGCGCGGGTGACCCGCCGCGATAGCAGGTTCATCTCGAGATCGCGCGCCCGCAGCACCGTCGGTTCGTCCGAGGGTGGCGGCCTGCGGCTGAGCGCGTTGAGCCGGGCCGAAAGTTCGCCGAACGCGAAGGGCTTCACCAGATAGTCGTCAGCCCCGGCGTTGAGCCCGCCGATCCGATCCTCGACCCCGTCGAGCGAGGTCAGCAGCAGCACCGGCACCGGGTTGCGCGAAGCCCGCAGCGTGCGCAGTATCGACATCCCATCGACCCCGGGCACCATCCGGTCGAGCACCATCACGTCGTAGCTGCCTGCCATGGCCTGTACCAGCCCGTCGCGACCGTCGGGCACCAGATCCACCACATGCCCTTCGCTGCGCAGCCCGGTGGCCACATAATCACCGGTGGTCGGATCGTCCTCTATTACGAGGATATGCATGAATGTCGCGTCCTTCCTTTACACCTTGGCAGGCCGTCGCGGTTCGCATCCGTCATAGCGCCCCCGAACTGCGCTGTCAGGCGTCATTGCGCGCAAGGGCGTCGGGCGGGTGGGTGGTGCCCGCGACGCGGCGGCGCTCTCTGACTGAAGCACATGTCCGACCGGGGCCTGACCCAAACATTGATTATCCGTAATTTGGCTTCCCTCAAAATCCGCGCGTAAGTGATCCCCGCGCGGAGAAGCCGGGCGGGTGATCGAATGGGACGAATGACATGAGAAAAATCGGCTGGGTCGCGGCGCTCTTGCTTCCTATGGCGCTGGTGGCGACGCTCGAAGGCGACTGGATTGGCTACGCAGGGTTTCTGCTGAGCGGCGCAAATGCCGCCCCGGCACAGCAGCAGGCCAGCCTGCAGACCCTAAGCCCGCAGCAGCAAACGATCGAGAAAGCGGTCGATCCCGACACCGGCGCCCTCACGCTTCTGGCGTTCGGCGACATCGCCAATTGCCCCGAGCGCCCCGGTCTTGCCTCGGCGGTGCCGGTGACCGCCGATCTCATCGGGCTCGCCTCGCCCTTCGATCCGACGGCATCTCTCGCGGCGGACACCGTCGCGCTTGCACGCCGCTCGCCCGATGCCCCGATCCTGGCGCTTGGCGATCTCGTCTACAGTTCAGGCAAGCCGGTGGAATTCGAGGAGTGTTTCGATCCGCTCTGGTCAGGCTTGCACGCGCGGACGCTGCCGACGCCGGGCAACCACGAGTACAACTCTCCCGATGCCTTCGGGTACTTTCGGTATTGGGGGGATCGCGCCGGACCGGGTGACCGGGGATATTATGCCGCGCGCGAAGGCAACTGGCTGATCCTCTCGCTCAACAGCGAGGTCAGCGCTGCGCCCAACTCAGAGCAGGCGCAATGGCTCGACACCACGCTCAAAGATGCGCCCGAGGCCTGTATTCTGGCCTTCTTCCACAAGCCCGCCTATTCCCTAAAGCGGCGCCACGACCGCGATAGCGCCGTGGCGCTGTTTGACCGGCTGGCATCCGCCGGGGCCACGCTGGTGCTGAACGGGCACAATCATTTCTACGAACGCACGGTCCCGCTGGCCCCCGGCGGCGGCGCCGATCCCGAAAACGGCACGATCGGCTTCACCATCGGCACCGGCGGCGAGATCTCGGCGGCCTCGGCGCCGAAGCCGACCACCGCTGCGGCCATCTTCGGCCATATCGGGCTGCTGCGGCTGGAGCTCGGCACCAACGGCGTCCGCTGGTGGTACGAGGATGCGCCCGACGGCGAGGTGCTGGACAGCGGCGCGGCGCCCTGCAATCCGCGCCGCCGGGCCATGCTCAGCCAGTGAGTGCCGCCACCGCGTGATAGGCGATGAAGCTGGCCGCATAGGCCAGTCCGAACATGTAGCCGATGGAGACCCACATCCAGCGCGCGCTGCCGGTCTCGCGCCGGATCACCGCCAGCGTGGACAGACACTGCGGGGCGAAAATGTACCACACGATCAGCGAGACCCCGGTGGCAAGGCTCCACTGCGCGGCCAGCGCCGAGGCCAGCGCCCCCTCTCCGCCCGATACCGCGTAGACCGTCGAGAGGCCCGCCACGGCCACTTCGCGCGCCGCCATCCCCGGCACTAGGGCGACGCAGATCTCCCAAGTGAAGCCCAGAGGTGCCAGCGCCGGGTGCAGCAGATGGCCGATCATTGCCGCGAAACTGTAGTTGATCGCGGGCTCGGCTGCGCCCTCCGGCGGATAGGGAAAGGTCGAGAGCACCCAGACGACGATGCTTGCGGTGAAGATGATGGTCCCCGCCCGGCGCAGGAATGCCCGCGCGCGCTGCCAGAGCCCCAACACCACGCCGCGCAGCTGCGGCACCTTGTAGTCGGGCAGATCCAGCATCAGCGGGGCGGCGATCTCATGGCGGCGGAACAGCAGATGTCCGACCAGCGCCACCAGCAACGCGCTGACCACGCCTGCCGCGAACAGCCCGAACATCACCAGTCCCTGCAAGTTGATCCCGGGCCCGATGCTGCGTGCTGGCACGAAGGCGCCGATCAGCAGCGTATAGACCGGGATACGCGCAGAGCAGGTCATTAGCGGCGCGATGAGGATGGTGGTCAGCCGGTCCTTCTCGTCATCGATCACCCGCGCGGACATGATGCCGGGAATGGCACAGGCAAAGCTCGACAGCAGCGGAATAAAGGCCCGCCCGTGCAGGCCCGCATGGCCCATGATCCGGTCCATCAGAAAGGCGGCGCGCGCCATATAGCCCAGATCCTCGAGGATCAGGATGAAGGCAAAGAGGATCAGGATCTGCGGCAGGAACACCACCACACTGCCCACGCCAGCGATCACCCCGTCGACGATGAGCCCGCGCAGCAGCCCTTCCGGCAGAAGTGCCGAGACCGCAGCGGCGACACCCTCGATCAGCGCGGATATCCCGTCCATCAGCGGCGCGGCACCGGCAAAGACCGCCTGAAACATGGCGAACATGATCAGCAGCAGGATCAGAGGCCCGGCCAGAGGGTTCAGCAGCGCCGCATCGATCCGCTCGGAGAGGCTGCGGTGGCGCTCGGGCGTGGTGACGCTATGGTCGATGATCCGGTCAGCCTCGCGCAGCGCCGCGCGAAGATCGGCCGCCGTGGGCTCGGTCCAGACCGCGGTCTGGCGGTCCGGCAACCCGCTGCCGATCATCGCGTCGAGCTTCCCCCAGAGCGCCTGCATCCCTGCCCGGCGCACGGCGGTGGAGGCCACCACCGGCAGATCAAGTTCGGCAGAGAGGCGCTCGAGATCAATGTCGATGCCGCGATGACGGGCGATGTCGATCATGTTGACCACCACCAGCAGCGGCAGGCCACAGTGGCGCAGTTCCTGCGACAGCCGCAGGCCCGGACGCATATGGGTCGCATCGACCACCACGAGCAGCAGGTCAATCGGCTCGGCATCCACCCGCGTGCCCAGAACGATGTCACGCGTCACCGCCTCGTCGGGGCTGCGGGCGCGCAGGCTGTAGGTACCGGGCAGATCGGTGATCCGCAGCGTCTCGCCCTGCGGCGTCTGCGCCATGCCGATCTTGCGCTCGACGGTGACACCCGAATAGTTGCCCACCCGCTGGTTCGCGCCGGTCATCGCGTTGAACAGTGAGGTTTTGCCGCAATTGGGCGCGCCAATGAGGGCGATGCGGGTGAGCCGCTCACCCGCCGAAGTCGGAAGCTGGGACATTGTCTTTTTATTCCGTGAGGATCGCCATGGCGTCACGACGGCGCAGCGCCACAGTTGCCGCGCCGACCCGAACGGCGATCGGGTCGCGGCCAAACGGGCCTTCGTGGATCACCGAAACTTCGACACCCTCGATAAAGCCCATCTCGATTAAACGCCGCTCCATCTCGTCGGGCGCGAGCCGACCAGTGCCGGTTGTCGGAAGCAGGCAGACCACGCGCCCCCTGTACCCCCGCCTCGCCTCGCCCAGCGAGACGGATCGGTCGGTTGCATCAAGCAGTCTGGAGTCCATGGCGTGACCTCGAAGGTGTGGCTACTTTCTGATAGAATTCCTCGGAATTAAAAAGCAACCTTGTTCCAGATCAATTTGGTAAGATTTTCGAGAGCAACGCGGACAACCCGCCTTTGGGATGAGCATCAGGTTGGCTTCCTGCGACATGCGCGACGGGTCTAAGGCGATCCAAACACCGCGACGCCAAAGGCCGTTCTCGTCACGCTTAATCAATGTTTCATAGGTCCGCGACCTGCGCCCTGCCGCCAGCCCGCCGCGCCACGCCGACCTGCATCCACCTGCTCGGGTCGTGCTACTCCCGACCTGGCTGCCGTCGCCGGACTGGAAGACGACGAGGCGCGGGGTGGGCCCGCGCCTCGTTGGTCTGATAATCCGGAGGCCCCGATCTCAAAGCCCTCCGCCCGATGCCTCGGGCCGCGCGCGCCGGAGCGCTCACGCCGCTTCCTGCTACGCGATGTCGTAAGCGCCCTGCACGGTATCCGAGGTCATTGCATTGCCTTCGAAGCCTTCAAGCGCGAAGTCGTCGTCGAAGAGCGTCGCCAGCGTGTAATCCTCGACAAGGTTGAAGGTCTCGCTCCAGGCAAAGTCGTCGTCGGTGCCCGGCTCTCCGCCCGGGAACAGGCTGAAGGTGGAGTCCGAGAAGAAGTCCGAGGTGATCCCGCCGGTGAACCGCAGCAGGCCGACGAACAGCTCCATATCGAAGCCGAGGGTCGAGAGGTTGTCGAAGATCGCGCCCATATCAATGTCGATGTCGAAATCCACGAGCCCGTCAGCGTCTCCGTCCACCTCGGGATCAAAGACAAACTCGTCCGGCGCGACGACCGTCAGATCGTCTCCAACCTTCAGGCCATCGATCACCGACCCATCCTCGAAGGTGGCAAGAAGCGGCAGCTCGTCGATGGTCATGGTGAAGTCCTGCACCACCTTGAGCGTGTTGATCAGGTTCACCGCGATGATGTCCCAAGCCCATTCGAAGGACAGAAGGTTCACCGAGGCTCCGGCGATGTCGATCGTAAGGCCGACGGAGTCTTCATCGCCGAAGGGCGGCACATAGGGCAGCGCGGAGACCAGACCGTCGACGTCGATATCGAGCACGGCAATGTCATCCTCGCCCGAACTGGTCAGCACCTCCTGGGAAGAATTGGGCGCGTCGGTGCTGTCGGTTTCGATCACCGGGAAGTTCACGCTGAGCTCGCTGCCTGCGGGCAGCGGGATCGTGGCCTCCAGATCATCGGCTGCGTCGAAGTCGAAGATGTTGAACCCGGGCTCGCCGAGCTTGCCCGTGAAGCCCGCAATATCCGCCGTGTCGAAGGAGAAGAGGTTGATCAACTGCGCCGCGCCGAAGGTCGAAGCGCCGATCTCGATGCCCAGACTGGCCGCGATGTCGAAGACGAAGTCGAGCCCGAAGCTGACGTTGGGGCTCATGGTCTGGAACTCTGCCCCATCCACCGAATAGGCCGAGCCGATGGTGAAGGTCTCCGACTCTTCAACCTGATAGGGAGCTGTGAAGACCACCGAGACCGGCACCGAAGCATCGACATCGCCGGTGGTCAGCTCGAAGTAGGGCTGCAGACCGACCTTAGCGTCGATGTAGCCGGTGGTGCCAAGGCTGGGTGTCGATATGGAATCGGGAAGTTCGACATCGACGTCGCAATCTCCGCCGAAGAAGTTGACGATGCCGCAGCCGATGTCGGCAAACACCTGCGCCACCGCCTCGATCCCGCCGAGAATGCCCTCGAGCACACCGCCCGAGAAGGTCGCGCCATTTATGATCGTCGCGTTGAGGCTGGCGTATTCGTCGAACCCCAGGAACGGCAGCGGGTCGTCGAAGACGATGGCCGATCCGGTGCCGAACATGCTCTGGTTCTCGGTGACAAAGAGCAGGTCTTCGGCCGTCTCTGTGGGCGCATCATAGGCACCAAGGACCGTCACGCTCACGGTCTTGGGCACCGAGGTGTCGCTTTCCTCGGTCCCCGTGGGTGCGGTGCCGACACCGCTGTCGTCGCGCGCCACATATTGGAAGGTGACCGTGCGGGTCTCCCCCTCCTCAAGGAACTGGAAGTTGTCCAGCGGATTGAAGGTGAAGGTGCCGTCGCCATTGTTGATCACCTCGCCGTACTGGTGACCAAGGGCATCTACCGGGGCCGAGATGATTTCGTAGGAAAGGGTGTCGCCGATATCGATGTCGCTCGCGACAAAGGCCTCGGTGATACCGTCCCCGCTCAACGACGGTATGAACGGGCTGCTTGCATCATCCTCACCCACCATAAACGAGAGGTCCTGCGCGATCGGCTGGTCGTTCTGCCCATCTACCGTCAGCGTCACGTCAGCCGTGGCGAGACTGCCGTCGGTTCCCTCGGTCTCGTAGGTGAAGGTCAGCGTCTTGATCGCGTCGTGACCAAGCTTGTCCACATCCGCCCCATCCGCGATGAAGCTGGCAAAGCCATCGCCACTGACCGACAGCGTGCCCAGTTCAAGGCCATCGATCACCACAGTGCGCGCAAACCCAGAGGCCGTCGCGGTCAGCGCGCCAAGCGCGTCGGTGACCGAGATCACCGTCTTGCGCGTCCCGTCGGCCTGCACACCGTTGGTGTCATTGGCCAGCAAATCGACACTGCCGTCGCTGTTTTCGTCAACCTCGAAGGCATCATTGCGTGCCACGCCGCTGGAGATGTCGCCGATCTTCGCCGATCCGTTCCTCGGACCGCCGGGCGTGCCCACCGACGTGTAGCGGAGCCCGAAATCGGTGAGGTCGAGCATATCCAGCGACAGCGGACCATCCGTGCTCGACAGAGTGAAGCTCACAGACTGGATGTCATCCTTGCCCTTGCCGGGCGTGCCGAAGGCGATCCCCGCATCATAGCGCCCATAGGCGTTGGCAACCTTGCCCTTAATGTTGGCGTCGCGGCCGAGCGTATCGACGCCTGCCTCCGAGAAAGCGGTCGCCGAGACCAGCTGGGCAGGGTCTTGGATCTCGCCCTCAAGAAGGGTCTCCTCCGCGACGGTCAGCGTGGACAAATCGAGCGGGCTGCCGTCGACCGGGTCTGCGAGATCGAAGAACAGGCCGCGGAGATCCCCCAGCAAGCCTGACCCGAGCGCTTCCAGCTCAAATTTCAGCGTGCCATCCGGTTGTTCGGTGATTGTGATCAGCGTGTCGACGTCACCCTCGACGACAAAGGAAATGCTTCTGGCCATTTGGTCCCCCCTCGAAAAATCAAGACAAATCAACTTCTCTTGAGGGATGAGAGGGCTCACCCATGGCGGAACTGTGTCGGGGTGAAGACCAAAAAGGCGACGGCCTCGCAAATCCCTTCAGTTTTTTCGGAAACATTCCGTTTCTGGGGATACCTGCATTCGCGGCAGCCCGCAGGTCAAAGGAGTGGGACAAACCCGTGACAGGGCACACGCCTCCCCTGCCAAAGGGTCGCTCGGAAAGCTCTTGCACGGGGAGCCGCGGCTTTTTGGGATAGAAAACCTACGCCCTTCGCAGGTGTTCACCAAATCCTCCCAAGCGCGTCAGGATACAGGCGATCTGCGAGCGACCTTGTCGCGCAGTTTTCATGAGCATTCATATGAGGCTGAGTGCGCCGCCGGTCGCGATTTTCTCGAAAATCACGCGAAATAGCGCCTTGATGCATTTGATGGCGGAGGCTCAGTCATCCTAAAAATATACTTAGTTGTTTGTTTTTTAAAACTAACTTCTCGCAAGAGAATCAACATACCTCATTTGCTACCACTCTGTGATCCGTGCTTCATGAGCCGCCTGGTACCGCCTGGCCGTGCTGCACAGCCGCGCGTGTCATAAACCAAGTCTGCGGCGACCGAGCCGATCTCCACATCAGTTGGGACCTGGCTGAGTGGCTCGGGAAGGATGGGCGTGTCTCCGTCATTGCTGGCGGTGATCTCGATAGCTCGAATCGCCAGCGTCCGCTCATTGACGCCAATGTGAATCTTGCGCCACAAACGGCGTCTCGAGCCTCCATGCTTCCAGACCTGCAATGCGCTCGCCGCTCTCTTGGGCCCCAGCGCATTTGCGACCGCCGGTCCAGATGGACCTGGAACGTCCTTCCAGCTGAACAAGAGTACCAACAAAAAGATCGCTGCAGCGGCAAAAGAATAGGCGCGCCACTGACAACAGCCCCGAAGCTCACTTAAACTACCAATGGCATCTGAAGTATCTATCCAAGGCATCTGAAATGGCACTCTCTGACATCACAGCGCAGTCTGTCCTGCTCGCATGTGACGAGTACGATCAGCTCGGAAAGACCCGATTCCTTGATAAGTATGGTTTCCAGGCTTCGCGGACTTACCACATACTAAAAGATGGGCGCTCCTATGATTCAAAGGCAATCGTAGGCGCAGCTCACGGCCACCTCGGAAAGGACTTCGAGCCCCTCGTCGCGGCCGCATTTTCCGGCGGACTGAAACAGACCGTGCATGTTCTGGAGAACTTGGGATTCAGTGTCGTTGTCGACCCACCGCCCACTAGAAATCCTGATTGGACCCGCGATGAACTCATACTTGCAGCCGAGTTCTATCGCCAACATGCTCCACGGATTCCCGGGAAGGCTACTCGCGCACTGATTGAGCTCTCAAACAACATCCGCGCTGCAGCCACCATGCAGGGGCTTGAAGGGAACAGCACGTTCCGAAACCCAAACGGCGTTTACATGAAGCTCATGGAGTTTCGGAAATACGATGATGCCTACGCTGGCGTCGGACTTGGCCGTTCGAAGTCTAGAGACATCGAACTCGAAGCCTTCACGCTCCCTGACGTTGACCTCATGGTTCAGGCTCGGGCAATCCGCCAGAATATTGCTCAATTCCTCGCTTCTGGTGGAGAAGTGCCAGTCGTTAAGCGGCCGCCCCCCCATTCCGAGGTTCTTCGTGAGCTCCTCGCCAGCGAAGACCCCGTGAAAAACAGGATGGCCAACGCGCTTGTCGATTGGCAGGAAGTCAAGCGCGGCAGTGGCCGCTTCGCAGGCCTCGGTCGCGAGCCAGGGCAGATACGAAAGCACGGTGCACTCCACGTCATCGAGCAGCGTGTGAAGAGTCAGGCAAGCGGCTTTGATGAAGTCTCCTCTGCACCCTACGCTGAAAGCTATGAGCAGATAGTTGTCGACTACCCCGAACGCTTTGCGCCAGAGGTTGTCGAAATCGCCCGTAGCCGGCTTGCCAAACTGGAGCTGGCCGCCCCTACAGAGGATCGAGGCGAGCTTGCCAAGAAAGCCGCCGCCATCCTCGAAGAGCCCGAACTGCTCAGCACGCCACCGGCAGGCAATCTCACCCCGACCAAGAAACTCGCTGCCGCGACAGTCTTCGTCCGCGATCCTCGGGTGGTCGCCTATACCCAGAGGCGCGCAAATGGCGCCTGCGAACTCTGTGAATCTGATGCGCCCTTCCAGAGGGCCGATGGCACGCCGTATCTGGAAACACACCACATCCTTCCCTTGGTCGATGGCGGTCCGGACACCGTCGATAACTGCGCTGCGATTTGTCCAAACTGCCATCGAGCGCTGCACTCGGCTGCAAACCGGGAAGAGCTCACCGCTAAACTTAAAGGCCGCATCGTTCGGGCCCGCTAGGCTCCGGCCCCCGCAGCTCTAAACTGGGGGAAGTTCGCTTCTAGTGCTGAGGCAGGCAACTCACATGTCCCACCGGACAAGGGCTGCGTCGGCCCACTGCGGTTCGTCTTGGATACGGTGAACTGTTTGGCGGGAAATGCCCGCCTCGCGGGCAATCTCGCTGATCGTCTTGTTTTGACTCAGCATAGCTTGAACAACATCGAGAGTCGCACGATCGAAGGAGGGTGGCTTGCCGCGGTATTTCCGCTTGGCCTCTGGAGACGCTTTGGCGTGATCGATGCCCGCCTGCCGAGCTTCGGACTTGGCCTTATTGTCGGCTTCGGCCAGCGCGGCCATGAAGGCTAGAATGGCATCACGCGCAGCCTTGAGGGTGGGGTCGGCCAGCTTGTAGTCGGCTTCGAAGATCATATTATTGATGACCGTTTTAACGGTCACACCCTTTGCATTGAAATGTTCGATGACCTGCTTCACATCGCGATAGTTGCGGCCAAGGCGGTCCACCCATCTGACGAGAAGAGTATCGCCCGCCTGGAGGAGGTCGAAGAGACGCCTCCCCTGATCTCGCTCTTTGAGGATCGTCTTCACACCCGAGATGCCGTGGTCGGTGATCACGTGCTCGTCTTCGATATCAAACCCTGCGGCGCGGGCCTGCGTGAGCTGGTGGGCGCTCGTCTGCCCGGCGGTCGAGACCCGAACATAAAGGACTGTCTTTGTGGTAGGCGTCATCTTTCGCTCCAAAATGTCCGAATAGCTTATGTCTCTTTATAGGCCCGTCCGTTTGAAGATACCAACCCAAACGGACACATATCAGAGCCAAACGCCTGATGTCCGCAAAAGTAGAGTTCAACGGACAGCGCGCGGAGCACACTCCAGTGTTCGCCACCTGACAGAAGATACCTGATGGACGCTTGGTGTCGGACACTGATCCCGCATCCCGCAGCGACGCGGTAAAATGGCCTGGACCCCAGAGCGTCCGGACTTGCTCGCGCTCATGCTGCGACAGCATTTATCAGCTCCCAGCCCTTTGCGGCCGGCCAAACAAGCCGCAGCACAGGGTCTTATGATGCCAATGAGCTCGGCCGCTCCTAGACAACAGAAAACTTAGAGTCCAAAGATGCATACCGAGGGTTGAAGTGTTCCGCAGGGCTGCTGATGTTCCATCCGGCATAAAGATCAAGGCCTGGCGTTAATAATTAAAATACCCCCGGGTAAATAATTACGGACCTTCTTGAGTGTAAATCCGGGAGATCAGGATATATATGGAGTTAATTCCTTATGGAATCACCTAATTGGTCATGGGCAATTCCGCTCATTGTTTCTTGCGTTGCCTTATTGGGGGTTGGGGTTACCATTTCTGTCCAGATTTGGAATTTTAAGCGGCAGCTTCGCTCATCTCACTCACTTAAGATTGCTGAAATGCGGCAGGCTTGGATTAACAATCTTCGAGATGAGATGGCAGTATTTCAGTCGCACGCTGGCATGCCCAACATGAGTGATACAGAAAGGCAGAATTGGCACAGGGCCGGAACAAAGGTCGAATTACTAATGAATCCCGCAGATCCTGATTTCAACGACCTAAAGTCGGCTATGTACGAATTCCTAAGAAAACTCAATCCAGAGGAAAAGGATGCGGCAAGCGACAAATTCGTGACTGTGTGTCAGGGAATCTTAAAGCGCGAATGGGAATTACTGAAGAGTGAGGTGAAGAAAACTGGTGGAAATTAATTGGAAAGAGAATTGATTTTCTTCCTCTGAATATGATAAATCATACCTTTCCAGCGATCTGATGGCGAAGTCTCTTTGCATTGGCTTATCAGGCGTGATCGGCTATGCTCCTCGAGCTAGTATTACGAGATAATGTCACAAAGGGCTGGTGTGACGATTGACGACAATCCTCACCATTAATCCACTTGGCAGCGAGCCGGTCGGCGGCAGCCTGCGCTTTCCCCCCGGCCAGAGACCCTACGTTGTCTATAAGTTTGCTGCGCTTCGCCGCCCATGAGGGCGGTTTATGCTGCTTTCGCAGCCAACGGCTGAAAATTGAACTTTAGATCGTACGACCGAGAGCGAACCAGAGGCAGACTGGGAACCTTCTGTCGTGCGGCGAACACTAGAGCGCTTATAACTTTGATACGTTGGCATTCCCAGAACCTCATGGCAGTGTCTCACCAAAATTCTGGGATGGGTGCGGTCTTGAAGAACGGCAGTGGTGCAAAGTTTCTAGAGTGGGTAGGTCTTCGGCGCCAACCGGATTTTTCCAAGGCACCCTGGCTCGGAGCGCTAGTAGGAGTTTTCCTCGCCCTCCTGATCATCTCGGCAACGGTTGGTGTCGCTGCTATCTTGGCCCAATCTCTAGCTATTGTGCTAAAGTTCGGCGCTGATGCCGAAGCGATCAGGAATGTTGGGCTTGTCCTCGTCGCCATATTCGGCGCGCCCTTCGTCGTCTGGCGTGCCACAGTGGCGCAGAAGCAGGCCGACACAGCAGAACAGAGCCACATCACGGATCAGATCAACAAGGCCGTGGCCGGCTTAGGTTCCGAGCGAGCCACCAACAAGATCGGTCGCCCGGTGAAGATCTACACCGGGAAATCTCACGAGGTCGTCCATCTGGTCGAAAAACCATCCGAATTCGAGCTGCCTCCCCGCAGCCGTGAAATAAAGCGATACCGCGACGAAACCTGGCTTCATGGAAATGATGTAGATGAAGACGAGGTTTTCGATGGTTTACACATCAAGGTTAAGACCTGGGAAAATGTGCGGACGGTCATTGAGTGGCAAGGAAGAGAGGTCGAGCCTGGCGACGATGAGGCAATCGCCGACGTTGGCGATTGGGCCGTTTTTGCCGAAACACTGCCTAATATCGAGGTTAGGACTGGCGCTATCTATGCATTGGAGAGAATTTCCCAAGATAGCGAGCGCGACCACATACAGATTATGGAGATCTTGACCGCCTACATCCGAGAGAACGCACCGGTCAAAGACCTTGTTTCGAGCGAGAAAATAAGCAAACTTCCTTTCGTCCGCACGGACATCCAGGCCGCTATTGACGTTATCGCTCGGAGATCTTCTAGGCGTATATCTCTCGAGCACGCCAAGAAGTATCGACTTGACCTTCAGAGCGTTGACCTGTCCGGCGCTCGCTTCTGTGATGGCGACTTCACTGGCGCTATTTTTTCCCTTAGCCGCCTAGAATGTGCTAACTTCAGAGACGCAAAACTTGTTGGCTCTTGGTTTCACGGAAGTCTATTAAACTACTGCTCCTTCCTCCGTGCTGACCTTACTGGAGCTGTGATTGATGGTGCGGAGATTTCTCAGATGGCTGGATCAGATTTATCCATTTTTCTCGCCAATAGCACCCGCGGTCTCTCTATGGCGCGCGCGAATATTTCAGCGATAGACTATCTCCCTACGGATGACCAGTATACTCCCACATTAGGAAGTAAGGACACGAAACTTGGGAGTGATCTAGAGAGTGAGTACTCCTGTCTCGTAGACGAAATGAGGCAATTTGGAAGACATAAAATATCTCGAAAGGAAATGTCCGAAGAAGGGATGGAGAAACTAAGGGTGAGTGGGTTCCTATATTGGTCACCTTACAAGGGTAGTGATTGGGCCACAAGTCGGCTAAGACACGAAATGCGCAAAGAATTGAGGCAAACGGGTTTCCCGTTTGAATAGGTTCAAATGTCCAGCGAAGCACCATCGGTCTGACCTGGTTTGGCCCTCCGCAAAATACTCCCGTTCGTGATCGAGCCCGCCACCAGATGATCCATGCGAAGCGATCTTCGCGGGAACCGGATTAGCTGAAGGAGCTAATGGTGCCGATTGCTTGATCCCCTATCGCTGGTCAACAGGGTATCATACCTGCCCTGATAAGTGTGGTGCGCCAGCGGTTCGCTTCCTGCGCCGCACTTACCCTACTAGGGAAGTGCGCTGTTCGTCCGCTTCCTGCGCTGAGCGGCCGCTGCCGGCTTTCTGGACACGACCCGGATGACCGAAGTCAGCAGACAGTTGCTAGACATACACAGCGCTGCATGATGCGTGGCGCCAACACGAAGGGCGGCTTCCGAACATTCGCGGCGGGTGCGAGCTTAGCATCGGGCGGCTCAAGGACGGACGCGCAAGTGAGAACTCCGTCGATACCTGCTTGGTCGGCCAGTGTGGGCGGAAAGCGATCAGTCGGGAGAAATTCACATACGGCCGGCGTGCAAACGAAGATGCAATCGGCGCGATTGACCGCCTGAATGCGCCATTTTAATCAATTGGGGCTCTACCTGAAGACGGAGGCATAGCGGGGCGCGAAGTACTTCGCGAAGGCCCTGACTTCTGGGCGCCGATACGCTACGGGCGCGATCAGCATTAGATGCTCAGACGTCATCTCCTCCAGCGGCGCGAAGCATTGGATGAGTGTATCATCGCTTTCGGCAAGTTTAACGTTCATGATGCCGAGGCCGTTGCCAGAACGGATTGCAGCATGCATCAAATCTATTTCGGAATAAATTTGCCTAATGCGATCTGGTGCGACATGCCCAATGAGCCAATCATTGTACGCTGACGACACACCTTCACGCTGAAAACTCACGAACGTGTGGTTGAGCAGATCTTCAGTCGAGGCGGGCAACCCGTATTTCTCAGCGTAGGAGCGTGAGCCGTATAAGGCAAACCATGCCGTACTAATCTTGCGGCAGATCAGTTCGGGGTCAGGCTGACTTCTGGTCAGTCTCAATGCGATATCCGCTTCGCCAGCTGCAAGATCCAAGACTTCGACGCTGGGCAAGAACTCGAAACTGATATCGGGGCGGAGGAGTGAGAATTCACTGAAGATCGCCACGACCCTAGCCGAGAAATTGCCCGAGTAGGCCGTGATCCGAATCGGACGAGTGGTGCGCAGCCCTTCGGCTATCTGGACGAAGCGGGTTGTCGCCGCTTCGATCTCTTCGGCTGTCAGCAGGAGTGCTTGCGCCATTTCTGTCGGACGGAATCCGCGCGTGTCTCGTTCGAAGAGGGTCAGACCAAGCTCATGCTCGAGCGCCTCAATGCGGCGCGCAACGGTTGGCTGGGCTAAACCAAGCTGGCGTGAAGCCGCCAGAGTGGAGCCAGCGCGCACGACGGCAAGAAACACTCTGATTTCTGACCAGTTTCTGAATTGGCTCTTCATTACTGTAGAATAGCACATCGCGGCAGTCGATACCGGGAAAATCGCGCATTCGCTACCTTGGGAGCATCTTAGCGGGATCAGGAAAGACCAGAGAGATGAGCGCATTCGTGACCACCAACCGCACCGTTCTGTTGCTTCAATTGGCCCTCGGCCTCGTCGAGCGCGGGCGCGGCTTCACCCGCCGCACCCGCGTGGAGAGGACGTCGCCCGATGACGCGCGGGCCCGGCGGGAATTCATTTGGGAAATGATGTCCCGTAACCCAGACGCTTTTTCCAGTGACGCTGACGTCCAGAGCATGATGGGAATGTATCCCGGCAGGTTCTGACATATTCAAGGACCGACAGGTGAGCGCGGGATGGGGCGCTGTCAGCCTTGGTCTCGGATAGACCGACCGACGCGTTCCGCTTCAAAGGCAGCTTTCGGGGCGTATACCGAGCGGGGCAAAGTCCGCTCCCTGCGCATCGCCGACATACGCAGAACCTCCTGCCGCACCCGCAGCGAACGGCATTAAGGCCCGGCATTGATGCCTCTCGGACCTTCGCTCAAACAACCGAGGCGCGCAGGAGGCTAACTGGGAATCTCCTGCCGGGTGGCGAATACTAGGGAACTAGGCAGGAGCGCAGGCCGCGAACGGCCTGCGCACTATTCGAGAACATCGAAGTCCCCTCGCGCCTTATCGCGCTTTTCCGCGAGGCTTTTTGCGACAAGATACTCATGTGTGCCGCGATGGAAACGCTGCTGATAATAGTCGATGATCATCTCGTTTTCCTCTTCAGTGAAAACCAGATCGGAACTCAGGGCCTCGATGATCTCGCTGCTGCGAGACTGGGTCATTTTCGCGTAGTGCTTTTCCGTGATCTGCTCGTCCGAATGACCAAGGTTCATCGACCAGGCTTTACGCTGCTCGTGTGACCGGCACATCTGGGCGCCCAGCGCTTTCAGCGCGTGCCGCGCCGAGTGTGGCGTATAGGCTTTGCCGATACGCTCGGACGCTTTGCCAAACGCGTCCTGCAAGGGCTTGCTTGAAGCCAGGGGCTCTATCGGGACAGCGCCTAGCGTACGCGCCACGAGATTCTTGCCGTCCGGGAACAAGGCATCCTGCGTTTGGAACTTAAAGTCTTTCAGCTCCTGAACCCAAGACAAGAAGACCTCCTGAAATGCTTCGGTCCGCGGGAACCACTTGGCGCGATAGGTCTTGCCGTTCTTGGCGGGAACTTCCCTCGCATCCTGCAGAACCGACAGGCGGTCAAAGTCGACGTGCTTGATGCGGAGGGCGGTGAGCGTAGCGGCCCGGAAACCCGAGATGAATGCAAACGCTACCATCGCGCGATCCCGGCGCTGGATGACACTCTTCTTCGGCATCAGATCGACCATGCGCCACGCCTCATCGAGCGTCGGGTATTCCTTGGGCCGTTCCTTTGCCTGCGTCGTCGAAGCGCTGCGAGGCAGGGCGAAATAGTCCGGGATGCTGGCGCTCAAGCGGCGGTATCCTTCCTGCCCGCGAAGCCATTCGAAAAAGGCCTTGAGGTGGGAAGCCCGGTGACGAACTGTGGAGCTGCTGAGGCCGCCCTGTTCTTTCGACTGGCTCAGCAAGCGAACCAGGCGATCGCGATATTGCCCGGCATCCTTGGGCTTCACCTTGCTGAAGTGCACGCCTTTCAGAAACACCTCGAAATCCCGGATGCTGACCAGATGCGCCTGTACGGTCTTCGGGCTGTATTTTCCCGCGAAAGCTTGCCAGTCGTAGATCACCCGGTCGTTGGCAGTGAACCATTCCACTCCCTGAGACCCCGCATCCTTCCCAATACCAGCCGGAGGCGTCACTTTGCTTTCGTCTATGAGCGCCAGCGGCGTGTTGGTATCGAGGCACTCCTGGACTTTGTCGCACTCTGTCGCACCCAGTAGCTTGAGCAGAACTGCGCCGCAGTCGCAGCACGTCGCATGCGCATGCGTCGCACGACCTTCCTGGCGCGTGAGCGCGAGCGTGGTGAGCTCAGGGAAGATCGCGTTGCCGCACGCGACGCATTTGAACTCGCCCAGCCGCAGGTTGCGCCGGGTGCGCGCCGCCCGTTCAGCATGGAAGCGCTTGAGCTCGACGCCCCGGAAAAGTTGCGGAAGAGAGTCATCCGAGGGTTTCAGACCGTCGCGGACCCAGTTCGAAATGGTATTGCGGTGCACGCCAAAGACTGACTGAGAATCTGCGACGGAATAGACCATCGCCTCGTGCAGTCGGATATTGCGGTAGGACCGGCTCACGACTGCCCCCCTTCCCTGGTGGTTTTCATGCGGCGCGAGCGAACCACCTTTGCCTTCGCGCTCTTCGGCAGAGAGGCCTCGTGGGCGAGGAGGTCGGACACGCGCCAGCGCGTGACACCTTCCGAGAGCTTGATCGGTTCCGGCAGCGCGCCCTGCGCCGCCCAGCGCCACACCGTCTGGCGGGATACTCCGTAGCGCTGAGCCACCGCCGAGTCCCGCAAGTAGCGCTCGTTCTGCGCCCCCTCCACGGAAATGGGAGAGATGGCTTTCTTCTTGGGCTTGCGAGCGGGCTTAGCGGCCGGAGCCGCGCACTTCAGGTTGCCGACCGCGGGAAGGGCATGATCCGACAGTCCGGCGGCGGAAAACAGGTCGAGGGCCCCGCGGGGCTCGCGCGTCTTTTTCGACATCGTTCGGCCCTACGCGTTCTTCGACGGATCGACGCGGTTCGCCGCGACCCAGGCGTTCAGGTCGGAGCCGCGGTAGATGATCTTGCGGCCCAACCGGTAGAACGCCGGGCCTTTCATCTTGTGACGCCACTGGGCGAGTTTCTCGCGATCGCCGATGATCTCGAGCTCGGGATCGCCGAGCAGGTAGTTGCGATCGTCTTCGAAGAGTTTGGGCAAGATTGCATACCTTTCGCTGCATTGAATTGCAGCGGAAGGTGCTCAATCTCCTACGGAGTACGGCAGTCCCCGATTTCTGAATCGGGGACCCCAAATACCTGATTCATAAGCAAAAGAAATTTGCGCCTCTGGCGGAACATAGGGCTCAGAGGTGCCTTTCGGACAGGACCCTGAGAGGACGCGACGTATGCGTTCTGCAAAGAAAAGCACTTCTTCAGGTTGGACCGGCTGATCTGCACAGAAATCCATCGCCATCCCGAGATGGACGATGCCGCGGTATGCCCCCCAACTTCTGCGGACCGTGTCCTTGTCCTTCGCGCCCCTAATCCCGTGTTGCTTGCCCGCCAATGTGACTTGGTGAAGAATGCCGGTTGGTGTCTGAACGCCCTGTCGCTTTCCCTCCAGGATCGAAAGGTAGACCAGTTTTCCGGCGTGCTCCGCGATGTTCAGGCGTCGTTCGTTTCGATCCTCATAGGTCCGGGAGACGCGAGAAAACTCATATATGGCGTCATCTCGTTCAGCCGCCGTCTGAGCCGACCACGTCACGAGCGACTGGTTGTCAGGTTCACTGGCCCAGCCAGGTCCTTCGCTCTCCGCGAGGACCTTCAACCTCTCTGCGACTACCACGTGCTTGACGTAACGCAGAGCTTCAACCCTGGCCTCATTATCCTCGGCGCTCAACGCTATTCGGAATAGCTCCAAGTAGAGGCCGTCCACCTCGTTGATAGAGACTTTGAACACTATTCCGGCTCCTGCACGCGACTTGATGCCACGTATTGAGACCAGTCACGCATCAGCGCGCGCCGCTTCTCAAGCAGGTCAGAGCGTGCGTAGGCGCGCTCGACATCACTTCCAACGGTGTGGGCCAGGCTCTTCTCGGCGACTTCACGAGGGACATTGGCAACTTCCGCTGCCCAGTCCCGGAATGTCGACCGAAAGCCATGTACGGTCACGCCTTCCGCACCCATGCGGCGGAGCAGCATCAGCATCGCCATGTTCGACAACGGACGGTGCCGCTTCTGCCCTTCAAACACGTATTCCGACCGCATCGCTCGGAGAGGTTCGATGATCGAAAGCATCTCGTCTGTCAGAGGGACACGATGCTCCTCACCGCCCTTCATGCGTTCGGCTGGGCAGACCCACAGTTGGCTCTCAGTATCGACCTCCGCCCAGCGCATGCCCAGCACTTCGCCGGTTCGTGCAGCGGACAGGCAAGTAAACATCAGCGCCTTGGCCGCCATCGCGTTACGTTCTCGCAGTCCGGCAAAGAAGCTAGGGACGTCTTGCCATCGCATTGCAACGTGATGCTTGGGTTTGGCCTTGACCCTCGGGAGGGCAAGCGACTCCTTGATCGCGGTGACCGGGTTCTCGCCGGTGCGGAAGCCCTTGGAGCGTGCCACGTCCAGAACGATCTTGATCCGCTGAGCCAGTCGCGTCGCGGTCTCGTGCTTCTCGGTCCAGATCGGTCCAAGACACATCATCACTTCTGGCTGACCTATAAGGTCGATCGGTATGCGCCCGATCTTGGGGAAGGCATAGACGCGCAAGGTGTTGATCCATTGCTGGCCATGCTTGGCGTTCTTCCAGGTGGGCATGCGCTCGATATGAACCTGTTGCGCGACCTCTTCAAAGGTTGGCGCTTCCTTTCGCGCATTGAAGCGCGGGTTCACCCCCTGCTTCGCCATCCGTCGATATTCGAGCGCACGCTCTCGCGCCTGGTGCAGCGGCACGAGCTCAGCACTGCCCAAGCCGAAATCGGTGCGAAGGGGCCCGCCCTTCCTGTTCTTCTGCCCTTTGACGACCACGCGCACGATCCAGCGCCGCGCGCCCGAAGGATCGACAACCAGGTAGAGGCCGTTGCCGTCGCCGTGACGCCCAGGTCCGAGATTCTCGACCAGCTTCTTTGTGAGTTTGCCTGACAGAGCCATGCGAACTTGTACCACGATTCATACCACACAGTGAACGCAAACCTGCGCCATCGAGGAAAACCGAGAGCAAGGCTTCGCGTCAAAAATCGCCAGTAAAATAAAGAGAAAACGCCACCATGGGTAAGCATGCTAAACTGATCGAAATTATGAAATGGCGGAGGCTCAGGGATTCGAACCCTGGGGACGCTCTCACGCCCAACGGTTTTCAAGACCGCCGCATTCGACCACTCTGCCAAACCTCCGGTCCGACCGACCTAGCGTGCCTTGCGCGATTCTAGAACAGGCTTTCCGGGAAAATCCGCCGATCACGGCTTTGAAGGCTTTTCTTGATCACAGCCACCCGTTACGATCCGGCGAAAACCGGGATGGCCCGGTTCGCCTCCGCTGCGCCCGAGCCGCCCTTTCCGGGCACGAAGGCAGACGCCCTCCGGGCCTTTGCGGCGGTGATCGAACGGCCTCCGGCATATCGAAGGGACATCCGGCGACGGGACACCGGCAAGGCGCGACAGACGCCACCGGCCAGGCGGACGACACAGGCGGGACGACAGGGGGCACCTATGAGTAAGGCCAATGCAGCGCGGCCGATGGCCGCGGGTTGGAACACCGGCAGCATAAATACCGGCATCAAAAATCGTGGCAGCATGAAACCGGCGAAAGCGGGCGCGACATCGCGTGCAAGCCGGGGCACGGGCTGGGCAAGCCTTGCGGCCCTGCTCGGCACGGTCGCCCTGAGCGCCTGCAGCGACGCGCAGATGCCCGGCTTCCTCAAGTCCGAGGGCGGCACCGGCGCCGAAGCCTCTGGCACATCCGCCACGGTCGAGCGTGACATTGAGGCACCCGAGGTCTTTCAGACCACCGAGGCCGGCCTTTGGGACGGTCGCCCCTCGCTGGGCGGTGTCTGGGTCGCGCATCCCGATGTCACCGAGCCCGAGCGGGTGATCATTCGCAACGAAAGCAACGGCCAGTTCGTCATCGGGGCGCTGTTCCGCCGTGAACGCATGAGCCCCGGCCCGCGCCTGCAGGTGTCGTCCGACGCCGCCGCCGCCATCGGCATGCTGGCGGGCGAGCCGGTGAACCTCAACGTCGTGGCGCTGCGCCGCGAAGAAGGCCCCGCCCAGCCCGAGGAAGGCACCGGCCCCGCCGGCGTCGAAGCGAGCACGCTGTCGGAAACGCCCGAGGTCGAGGAAACCACGCTTGATCCGGTGACCGCAGGTGCCGCTGCAGCCATCGAGGCGGCGCCCGCCTCCGCGCCAGCCGCAGCCCCTGCCGCCGCCCCTGCCGCCACCGCCGCTCCGACCGAGGCCGCGAGCCCGGCACCCGCGCCCGCGCCAAAGCCCGCCTCCTCGCTGTCGCGGCCCTATGTGCAGATCGGCATCTTCAGCATCGAGCAAAACGCCGAGAACACCGCCACCGCGATGCGTCAGGCGGGCATGGTGCCGACGGTCAAGAAGCAGAGCAGCTCGGGCAAGACCTTCTGGCGCGTGCTGGTTGGCCCGGCGCAGGACAAGGCCGAGCTTGAGGCGCTGCTGACCAAGATCAAGGGCACCGGTTTCTCGGATGCCTACGCCGTGAAGAACTGACCAGACGATCCGACGACCAGACCGGAGCCAAAGCACAGGAGCCGCCCATGCGCCGCCCGACGAGCCCCCTTTCGAGCCTTTCCCTGCGTCGCCTGCTGGCCGGGGCCGCCACGGCGGCGCTGCTCGCCACCAGCGCGCAGGCGTTTGACACCAGCGCCCGCACCGCCTTTGTGCTGGATTACACCACCGGCACCGTGCTGATGGCCAAGGATGCGGACAAATCGGTGCCCCCGGCTTCGATGTCCAAGCTCATGACGCTCTATATGGCTTTCGAGGCGATCCGCGACGGGCGGCTCAAGCTCGACGAGACCCTGCCGGTATCGTCGCATGCCATGTCCTATGGCGGCTCGACCATGTTCCTCGACACCACCGACCGGGTGAAGGTCGAGGACCTGCTGCGCGGCATCATCGTGCTGTCAGGCAATGACGCCTGCGCGGTGATCGCCGAGGCACTCTCGCCCAATGGCACCGAGGCCGGTTTCGCCGATCTGATGACCCGCCGCGCGCAACAGCTGGGCATGACCAGCTCGCATTTCGCCAACGCCTCGGGCTGGCCCGCCGACGGTCACGTCATGTCGATGCGCGATCTGGTGCTGCTGGCGCGGCACATCATCGAGGACTTCCCCGAATTCTACCCGATCTTCGCAGAGCGGCGTTTCGAGTTCGATGGCCGCGCGCCGCAGAACGTGCACAACCGCAACCCGCTGCTGCGCCTCGACATCGGCGCCGATGGTCTCAAGACCGGCCACACGCAAGAAGCGGGCTATGGCCTCGTCGGCTCGGCCAAACAGGGCGACCGCCGGGTGATCTTTGCCATTGCCGGGCTCGACAGCGAGCGCGCCCGCGCCGAAGAGAGCGAGTCGATCGTCAACTGGGCCTTTCGCCAGTTCGCCGAGCGAAAACTGATCGAGAAGGGCAAGGAAGTGGCCCGCGCCGACGTCTTCCTTGGCGCGCAGGAAAGCGTCGGGCTGGTGGCGCGTGACGACATCGAAATGCTGATCCCCGTGACCCCGGGCACCGAGCTTGGCGCCGAGGTGGTCTATACTGGTCCGCTGCAGGCGCCGATCACCGCGGGCCAGCAGCTGGCCGAGCTGATCATCACGCCCGAAGGTCTGCCCGAGCACCGGGTGCCGCTGTTTGCTGCCGAAGACGTGCCCTCGGGCGGCTTCGTCAAACGCATGATGGTGGTCAGCACCAATCTGATCGGGCGTCTGCAGGCCCCCGCCACCACCGCGGAGGCGATGTGACCGGCAGCAATGGTGCCGAGACCGCAAGGTCCGGCCTCTTCATCAGCTTCGAGGGCATCGACGGCTCGGGCAAATCCACGCAGGCGCGGCTTTTACATGCCGCGCTTCTTGGTGCTGGCCGCGAGGCGGTTCTCACCCGCGAGCCCGGCGGCTCGCCCGGTGCCGAAGAGATCCGCGCGCTGGTGCTGCAGGGCGACCCCGACCGCTGGTCCGCAGAGACCGAGCTGCTGCTTTTCACCGCCGCGCGCCGCGACCATCTGGAGCGTCTGATCCGCCCCGCGCTAGCGGCGGGCAAGCTGGTGATCTGCGACCGTTTCGCCGACAGCAGCCGGATGTATCAGGGCCTGTCGCGCGGCGATCTGCGCAGCAAGGTGGACGCGCTGCACGAGTTGATGATCGGCACCGAGCCCGATCTTACCTTCCTGATCGACATGGATCCCGCCGCCGGGCTCGCCCGCGCCAAGGCTCGCGCCACCGAAGAGGAACGCTTCGAGGATTTCGGCGTCGAACTGCAGGAGCGTATGCGCGCAGGCTATCTGGCATTGGCCAAAGAGTTTCCCGAGCGCTTCATCGTCATCGACGGCAACCGGGCGCAGGAGAATGTTGCCGCCGACATCCGCGCGCGCCTCGAGCCCTATCTCTCCACTTCCGCATGAGCGCCGAGGAGGATATCCCCGAGGCGGATCGCGTCGAGGGCGCGCCGCACCCGCGCGAGACCTTCCGCCTGTTCGGACAGGATCGCGCGCAGGCGGATTTTCTGACCGCATTCACCTCGGGCCGGCTGCACCATGGCTGGCTGATCACCGGGCCGCGCGGGCTTGGCAAGGCGACGCTGGCATGGACCATCGCGCGCTTTCTGCTGGCGACGCCCGAGCAGGAGGAGGACGGGCTCTTCGGCGCGCCGCCACCGCCGCGTGATCTGCTGATCGACCCAGAGCACCCGGTGGCGCACCGCGTCCACGCGCTGTCGGAGCCGCGCCTGCACCTGCTGCGCCGCAGCTGGGACAGCAAGACCAAGAAGCTGCGCAGCATCATCACCGTCGAAGAGGTGCGCGCGCTGAAGCGCTTCTTCTCGCTCTCCTCTGCCGATGGCGGGCGCCGGGTGGTGATCATCGACAGCGCCGACGAGATGAACCCCAACGCCGCCAACGCGATCCTCAAGCTGCTGGAAGAGCCGCCGGCCAATACGGTGCTGCTGATGATCAGCCACCAGCCCTCGCGCCTGCTGCCGACGATCCGCTCGCGCTGCCGCGAGCTGCGGCTCGCGCCGCTGGGCCCCGAGGATATGGCCCGCGCGCTCGAACAGGCCGGGGCGCAGGTGGCACCGCAGGAAGCCGAGGCGCTGGCGGAACTGTCAGCGGGCTCGGTGGGCGAGGCGCTGCGGCTGCTGAACCTCGACGGGCTGAAGCTCTATTCCGATCTGGTGTCGCTGGCGGGCACCCTGCCCCGGCTCGACCGCCCGCGCGCCATCGCGCTTGGTGAAAGCACCGCGGGCAAGGGCCGCGAGGCGCGGCTCGATCTGATGCTGACGCTGACCGACCGGCTGATGGCGCGGCTCGCCCGTGTGGGTGTCACCGGGATGCCGCCGCGCGCCGAGGCGGCGCCGAATGAGGCCGAGGTGCTGCGGCGCCTCGCCCCGCATCCGGGCGCCGGGCGAGCCTGGGCGCAGCTGGCGCAGGACGCCGGAGAACGCGCCCGCCACGCCCGCGCGGTGAACGTCGATCCCGCGGCGCTGGTGCTTGACCTGCTGCTGCAGATGCGCAAGGCAGGCTGAGAGGCCGGTAAGGAGGGGGCGCTGCCCCCGCCGCGGCTGCGCCGCGACTCCCCCGGCGTATTTTCAAAGAGAAGAAGGCGCGGTTTGGGGCCGCCCCGCGCTTGGGACCGCAGCGGGACCGGGGCTCAGACTTGGCCCGCGTCGATCAGATCCTGCGCCAGTTTGGCATAGGCCCGCGCCATCACGCCCTCGCCCAGTGCCACCGGCGCGCCGCTATCGCCCGCTAGGCGGGTGTCGAGGTCGATGGGCAGCTGCGCCAGCACCGGCAGATTGAGCCGCGCCGCTTCCGCGGCGACGCCGCCCTGGCCGAAGATATGGCTCTCGCGCCCGCAGTCAGGGCAGACGAAAACCGACATATTCTCGATCATCCCCAGCACCGGCACATTGAGCGTGGCGAACGCTTCGAGCGCCTTCTTCGCGTCGATCAGCGCCACATCCTGCGGGGTGGAGACGACGATGGCGCCATCCACTTCCGACTTCTGCCCCAGCGAGAGCTGCACATCCCCGGTGCCCGGCGGCAGGTCGATGAGCAGCACATCGAGCGTGCCCCACTCCACCTGCATCAGCATCTGCTGCAGCGCGCCCATCAGCATCGGGCCGCGCCAGACCACCGCCTTGTCTTCGGGCAGCATCACGCCGATCGACATGAGCGTGACGCCATGCGCCTCGAGCGGGATGATCGTCTTGCCATCGGGCGAGGCCGGGCGTTTGCTGACACCGAACATGCGCGGCTGCGACGGGCCGTGGATGTCGGCATCCAGCAGGCCGACCTTCTTGCCCGCGCGCGCCAGCGCCACGGCGAGGTTCGACGAGACGGTGGATTTGCCCACGCCGCCCTTGCCCGAGCCGATGGCGATCAGCTTTTTCACCCCCGGCGGCGCCATGCGCCCCTCCTGCGGTTTGGCGTGGCCACCCATTTTCAGCGAGGGCGCTTTCGGCGCCTGCGTCGGGGCTGAGAGCACCACCGCCGCCGAGACCGCCCCCGGCAATTGCGCCACCTGCGCCTCGACCACCGCGCGGAAGCCTTCCATCTGGCGGGCGATCTCGGCGCTTGGCGCTTCGATGACAAAGCGCACATGGCCGCCGTCGACGCTGAGCGCTCGAATCATGTCCCGCGATACGAGGTTGCCGCCACCGGGCAGATCGAAGCTTTTCAGCAACGCCATGGTAGCGTCGGACAATTGGGTCATAGTTACTTCCTTTCCCTCAGCGCATGGTGACCTTTCGTCATCTTGCGCTCCGCGCAAGGCGCGTCCATTTCTCGCCTAATTTCTATGCACTCCCCCGCGAAGATGCGCATTCCAAAGTGGTTTTCACCATGCATTTTGCGCATAGCGGCATTGAACCGGGGCGGGATTGTGCAGCCGCAGCAATTGGCACATCTATTGGGGCAAGAAACGACAGACGCAACCATTCAGCCAGACGGGCACAGACGCACATGGCATTCGCAACCGACACCACCCGCATCGAAGGCCGCACCGGCGGTCTCCTCGACACGCTCCGCACCGCCCTCGCTCGCCGCCGCCTGTACAAGCAGACCTTCAGCGAGCTGGCTTCGCTGAGCAACCGTGAACTGAGCGATCTCGGGCTGCACCGCTCGATGATCCGCCGGATCGCGTATCAGGCCGCCTACGAGGCGTAAGAATTCGAACACGTCCCGGCTCTCTCCTCCTCCCTGAGCCGGTTCGTTACGGCGGTGACCTCTCTCCTCCTCCCTGAGGTCACCGCCACAAAGATACGGGATACCGGACGAAAGCCCGGCCCCAGACATCGACAGCCCCTCTCCTCCTCCCTGGGGCATCGATACAGCGGCGATCTCTCTCCTCCTCCCTGAGATCGCCGCACCAGTTTCCGGGCCCCAGCGCCCAACCTATTCGGAGCCCCTCTCCTCCTCCCTGGGGCAACGATACCGCGGCGGTCTCTCTCCTCCTCCCTGAGACCGCCGCACCAGTTTCCGGGCCTCAGCGCCCACCCTATTCGGAGCCCCTCTCCTCCTCCCTGGGGCAACGATACAGCGGCGGTCTCTCTCCTCCTCCCTGAGACCGCCGCACCTCATAAAGGGCCGCATGCGGTCCAGAAGCTTCGGAGTCCCTCTCCTCCTTCCTGGGACTTTGATGCAGCGGCGATCTCTCTCCTCCTCCCTGAGATCGTCGCACCCCATAGGACCCTAGCGGGTCCGCTCAGATCGGAAGCCCTTCTTCTCCTCCTCCTCGGGCTTTCGTGACACGGAAACGGCGGTCTCTCTCCTCCTCCCTGAGACCGCCGTTTTTCTTTTTTCAGCTGTAAATTTTGCGCTGCATCCGGAACGGCTTGCACGCTCTCCCAGCGGATTTCGCAGCCGGTTTAACAAAGCTGTAACCCCCCGCTTCAATCTCGATCCCAAGACGGGACCAAAGACCCGAGGCCATCGAGCCAGGCAGATACCGCAGCACACGGGGGCGCAGCATGGACAGGCATATTGTGATCGCAGGACAGGGACGCTCGGGCAGCACCCTGTTCTACAACATGCTGCGCAATACGCTGCAGGGCTATGGGATGTTCGACCGCGAGGTGCCTGCCGCCAGCGTGATCCAGCTGCCCGGCAATCAATGCACCAAGCGCCCCTTCGACATCTTCGATCTTCCAAAGCTGTTTCAGGCCAATCAGGGCCGCAAGCGGATCGACCTGATCTGCATGCTGCGCGATCCGCGCGACATTCTGACAAGCCGCCACCGCTCGGTCCCGGATGATTACTTCGTCGCTGCGGACAACTGCTGGTTCGTTCCCGAAGGACGCGTGCCCGCCTTCACCGCGCCCGGCTTTCTGCCGGTGCATGAGGCCTCTATGCGCGTCAGCGGATCGGGCCTTTTCCCGCAGGGCATCTTCTTTTTGAAATACGAAGATCTCGTGCGCGATCCCGAGGCCGTGCAGCAGATGCTGGCCGAGGGTTTGGGGCTGACCTTCGAGGGGCGCTTCAGCGATTTTCACAAGGCCGAGATTCCCCAGCGCCTGCAGCGCGCGCTCAACGGCGTGCGCGAGGTCGATACCGAACGCCAGCGCAAATGGGCCAAGCCCGAGCATCGCGCCCGTATCATCGACCAGTTCACCCGCTTTCCGGTGCTGCACGATGTGCTGAAGCAGCTTGGGTATGAAGAGGATCAGGGCTGGTTCGAGGACCTGCAGCGCGAGGCGCAGCAAGAAGGGGTGGCCGTTAAGGCAGCCGTGCCCGCAGCCAAGCCCGCTGCCGCCGAAGCCGCCGCAGAGACAAAGCAAAGCGCGCTGCCGGTGACTGGCTCGATCCTCGATCATCCGGCGATCCCCGTGCTCTACGAGGACGCGACGATGAAGCTCAGTGGCATCGAAGGCAGCGGGCCGCAGTGCCTTGTGACCTTCGTGGGCGTTGGCCATGGGCTTGGCGGCATCGACCAGCAGAGCGAGGAGTTCCGCAAGCTGTCCTCCGGTGGTTGGGGTTCGCAGCTTTTCGTCTTCGACAAGACCCGCAGCTGGGGCAATGCGCTCGACCCCGAGCTTCTGGCCCGGCTCACCGCGCCGCATCGCGCAGGACGCAAGGTGTCGACGCTGGGGCTGAGCATGGGCGGCTTTTTGGCCGCGCAGATGTCGCGTCCGCTGGGGGCCGCGCGCTGTATCGCCCTGGCACCGCAATATTCGGTCCACCCCGAGATCGCGCCGTTCGACACCCGCTGGACTCGCTATTCCGAGCAGATCAGCACGTGGCGCCAACCGTCCTTGATGGGCAGCTTCGACAGCGCTTGCCGCTACGAGCTGATCTTCCCCGACCTGCCGGTCGAACTGGCCCATGCCGAGCGTTTCCCGAAAGCGCCGAACATCCGCCGCTTCACCGTGCCGTCGGACAACCACAACGTCGCCGCGACCCTCAAGGCCCGCGGACAGCTCTACCCGCTCCTCGAGGCGCTGCTGCGTGAGGACGGGGCCGGCGCGCTGCCTGACTTCTGCACCCCCGGTGCGGCGGCGTGGCATGTGGCCCCCGAGGTCGCCGCCGCCGCCGGCTGAGGGCGCGCCCGCACACCCTGCGCTTCCCCCGCGAAGGCACGTCCAAGGCCACTCGGGGCCACTCAAGGCCACGGGGCGCTTTCCCTTTCCCAAGGCTTTGGGTAGGAGGGTCGGGACAACAGCACAAGCAGGCATGGGAACGCAGCCATGGCGATGGAAAAGACCTTCAACGCGGCCGAGGCCGAGGCGCGCATCTACGACGCATGGGAAAGCAGCGGAGCCTTCAAGGCCGGGGCCAACGCCTCGCGCGACGAGAGCTTCAGCATCATGATCCCGCCGCCCAATGTGACCGGCTCGCTGCACATGGGCCACGCGTTCAACAACACGCTGCAGGACATCCTCGTGCGCTGGCACCGGATGCGCGGCTTCGACACGCTTTGGCAGCCGGGGCAGGACCACGCGGGCATCGCCACGCAGATGGTTGTCGAGCGCGAACTGGCCAAGGACAAGAACAACGCCACCCGCCGCGAGATGGGCCGCGAGGCCTTCCTCGAGAAGGTCTGGCAGTGGAAGCAGCAGTCCGGCGGCACGATCATCAATCAGCTCAAGCGCCTCGGCGCTTCCTGCGACTGGTCGCGCAACGCCTTCACCATGTCCGGCGCCGAGGGCGCCCCGGCGGGCGAGGACGGCAATTTCCATGACGCGGTGATCAAGGTCTTCGTCGACATGTACGAAAAGGGCCTGATCTACCGCGGCAAGCGGCTGGTGAACTGGGACCCGCATTTCGAGACCGCGATTTCCGACCTCGAGGTCGAGAACATCGAAGTGCCCGGCCACATGTGGCACTTCAAATACCCGCTGGCGGGCGGCGAGACCTACACCTACGTCGAGAAGGATGAGGACGGGAACGTGCTCTTCACCGAAGAGCGTGACTATATCTCCATCGCCACCACCCGCCCCGAGACCATGCTGGGCGACGGCGCGGTCGCGGTGCACCCTTCGGATGAGCGCTATGCGCCGATCGTCGGCAAGCTCTGCGAAATCCCCGTGGGGCCGAAAGAGCACCGCCGCCTGATCCCGATCATCACCGACGAATACCCCGATGCAAGTTTCGGCTCGGGCGCGGTGAAGATCACTGGCGCGCATGACTTCAACGACTACGGCGTGGCCAAGCGCGGTGGCATCCCCTGCTATCGCCTGATGGACACCCGCGCGACCATGCGCGAGGACGGCCACCCCTACGCCGAAGCCGCCGAGATCGCCCAGCAGGTCGCCCGCGGCGAGCTGACGCTCGACGAGCATGAGGTCGACAAGCTCAACCTCGTGCCCGATCACCTGCGCGGCCTCGACCGTTTCGCCGCCCGTGAGGCGGTGATCGCCGAGATCACCGAAGAAGGTCTTGCGGTGATGACCGAGGCCACCGACCCGCGGCTCGGCGCGGCGGCGGCCAAGGCACCGCCCGCCCCCGAGGAAGGCGGCGAGGCGCTGGACGAGCCCGAGCAATGGGTGCCGCTGGTCGAGGCCAAGCCGATCATGCAGCCCTTCGGCGACCGCTCGAAAGTGGTGATCGAGCCGATGCTCACCGACCAGTGGTTCGTCGACACCGCGCAGATCGTCGGCCCGGCGCTCGACGCCGTGCGCGAGGGCCGCGTGCGGATCATGCCCGAGAGCGGCGAGAAGACCTATTACCACTGGCTGGAAAACATCGAGCCCTGGTGCATCTCGCGCCAACTGTGGTGGGGCCACCAGATCCCGGTCTGGCACACGCCGGGCATGGGCGACGAATGGCGCTCGTTCTGCGCCGCCTCGGAAGATGAGGCGATCGAGCAGATGAAGGCGGTCTTCGGCGAGGACGCCGAGTTCCTGATCGTCGAGGATGCCGCCGCCGCCGAGGACCATCTCGCCGCGCTGCTGCAGCAGGGCACCGATTTCACCGGCGTCGACCAGCGCCGCCGCCCGCAGGCGATCCCGGTGTTCCGCGATCCCGACGTTCTGGATACGTGGTTCTCCTCGGGTCTGTGGCCGATCGGCACGCTCGGCTGGCCCGAGCAGACGCCGGAGCTGGGCAAGTACTTCCCAACCTCGGTGCTGGTCACCGGTCAGGACATCCTGTTCTTCTGGGTCGCCCGGATGATGATGATGCAGCTCGCCGTGGTCGACGAGATCCCCTTCCACGACGTCTACCTGCACGGCCTGGTGCGCGACGCCAAGGGCAAGAAGATGTCCAAGTCGCTGGGCAATGTCGTCGACCCGCTGGAGATCATCGACGAGTTCGGCGCCGACGCGCTGCGCTTCACCAATGCCGCGATGGCCTCGCTCGGCGGCGTGCTGAAGCTCGACAAGCAGCGCATCGCCGGCTACCGCAACTTCGGCACCAAGCTGTGGAACGCCGCCTCCTTTGCGCAGATGAACGGCGTGTTCGACCTGGCGCATTCCGACGCCATCCCCGACACCACGCTGCCGCTCAACCGCTGGATCAAGGGCGAGATCGCCAAGACCCGCGAAACGGTGGACGCGGCCCTGGCCGACTACCGGTTCAACGACGCGGCGCAGGCGCTCTATGGCTTTGTCTGGGGCACCTTCTGCGACTGGTATCTCGAGTTCACCAAGCCGGTGTTCCAGGGCGAGGACGAGGCCGCCAAGGCCGAGACCCGCGCCACCTACGCCTGGGCCTTCGACCAATGCCTGATCCTGCTGCACCCGATCATGCCCTTCATCACCGAAGAGCTCTGGGCGCAGCGCGACCGGCCGAAAATGCTGATCCACGCCGACTGGCCCGCGTATAGCGCCGCCGAGATGGTGGACGCGCAGGCCGACGCCGAGCTCAACTGGGTGATCCGGATGATCGAGGCGATCCGCTCGGCGCGCGCGCAGATGCATGTGCCCGCCGGCCTCTATGTGCCCTGCGTGGTCAAGGGCATGACGCCCGACGCCAAGGCCGCCTATGAGACCAACGAGGCCTTCGTGAAGCGCTACGCGCGCATCGAAGGGCTGACCGAAGTGGACGAGATGCCCAAGGGCACGGCGGCACTGGCGCTCAGCGGCGGCACTTTTGGTCTTCCTCTGGCGGGGATCATCGACGTGGCCGAAGAAAAGGCCCGCCTCGAGAAGGCGCTGCAGAAGCTCGGCAAGGAGCTTGGAGGCCTGCGCGGCCGTCTGAAGAACCCCAAGTTCGCCGAAAGCGCGCCGGAAGAGGTGGTGCAGGAAACCCGCGACAACCTCGCCGCCCGCGAAGAGGAAGAGGCCAAGCTGAAAGAAGCCATGGCGCGCCTCGCCGAGCTGGGCTGAGCTCAGGCGACACGACAATAAGAAGGCCCGTCCGGTATCCCCGGGCGGGCCTTTCCTTTGGCACGGCGCCCTGCCCCGGCGCATCGCGCGTGGCAGCGCTCCGCCGTGCGTATTTGGAAAGAGAAGAAGGACCTAGCTGCGCGCAAAGAGACGGGCAAAGGCGCCGGGCCCCTGCTTCTTCTCTTCAAAAATACGCAAAATCCGGCAGCGCCGCGCGCGCCTCAGCCGATCAGCAGCGCCCGCGCTGCCGCCCGCGCCTCTGGGGTGACCGTGTCGCCAGAAAGCATCCGGGCGATCTCATCCTCGCGCTCATCCGCCGCCAAAGCTGTGACCGACGACAGGGTGATGTCATTCTCCACCCGCTTGGCCACGCGCCAGTGATGCGCGCCAAGCGCGGCGACCTGCGGCGAATGGGTGACGACGAGCACCTGCCCCTCGGCGGCGAGCGACGCGAGGCGGCGGCCCACCGCGTCGGCGGTGGCGCCGCCGACGCCGCGGTCGATCTCGTCAAAGATCATCGTCACGTCGCCGCCCTGCTCTTGCGACAGGCAGACTTTCAGCGCCAGCAGGAACCGCGACAGCTCGCCGCCAGAGGCGATCTTGTTCAGCGGGCCGGAGGGCGCGCCGGGGTTGGTGGCGACAGTGAAGGCGACAGCGTCGCGGCCCTCGGGGCCTTCGGGCGCGCGGGTGACCTCAGTCCGGAACACCGCGCGTTCCATCTTCAGCGGTGCCAGTTCCGTGGCGACGGCCTTGTCGAGCCGCGCGGCGGCGGCGCTGCGCGCCTCGCTCAGCGCGGTGGCGGCGGCGTCATAGGCGTTTTCCGTCCGGCGAACTTCGGCGTTCAGCGCGTCCAGTTCCTCGGCGGAATGGTCGAGCGCCGAGAGCCGCGCCGAGAGCGTCTCGCGCAGACCGGCAAGCTCGTCCGGCAGCACCTGATGCTTGCGCGCGAGCCCGCGGATGGCAAAGAGCCGCTCTTCGGTGTCCTCCAGCGTGCGCGGGTCGAATTCCAGCGCGTCGAGCGTGCTGGCCACCTCGCCCGAGGCCTCGTCAAGCTCGGCCATGGCGCGGGTCAGCGCGGCGATCGCGCCGTCGAGCCGCCCCTCGGCACCTTCCGAGGCACCCTCCAGCCAGCGCAGCGCATCGGACATGGCGCCCTCGGCACCCTCATAGCCAAGCGCCTGACTGGCGCGGGAAATATCGGCCCGCACCCGCTCGGCGCCCTGCATCATGCGGCGGCGGCTGTCGAGCTCGGCCTCTTCGCCGACCTCGGGGGCCAGCTTGTCCAACTCCTCGGTGGCGTGGCGCAGGAAATCCTCCTCGGCGCGCACCGCCTCGAGCGCGGTCTCGGCATCGCTCAGCGCCTTGCGTGCGGTCCGCTGCGCGATCCACGCGGCGCGGGCGGCCCCCAGTTCAGCGCCGATCCCGGCATAGCTGTCGAGAATATCGCGATGACCCGACGGGTTGAGCAGCCCGCGGTCATCATGCTGGCCGTGCAGTTCGACCAGCGTCTCGGACAGGCGCCGCAGCACCTCGCCGCTGGCACGGCGGTCGTTGACCCAGCCGGTCTTGCGTCCGTCGGCGGTGTTCACCCGGCGCAGAATCAACTCGCCCGAGACCGGCAGCCCGGCCTCTTCCAGAACGCCCCGCGCGGCATGGCCTTCGGCCAGCTCGAAAACCGCCGTCACCTCGCCCTGCTGGGCCCCTGCCCGCACAAGTTCGGCCCGCCCGCGCCAGCCCAGCACAAAGCCAAGGCTGTCGAGCAGGATCGACTTGCCCGCACCGGTCTCGCCGGTCAGCACGTTGAGCCCTGGCTGGAAGCTCAGGTCCAGCCGGTCGATGATGAGCAGATCGCGGATTTCAAGCGCTCGGAGCATCCATTCAGACGGGCGCGCCGTCCTCCCTAGGGGCTAGCAGCCCCAAAGCCACAGCCTCAGAGCCACTGCCCTTTGACCATCTGACGATAGACCTGTGCCAGCCAGCTGTCGCCCGCCGCTTCCAGTTCCAGCCCGCGCCCGGTGAGCAGCTTGTAGCTGTCCTCGTACCACGGCGTTCCACGGTAGTTGTAACCAAGGATCGCGCCGGCGCTCTGGGCTTCTTGCGTCAGCCCCAGCGACAGATAGGCCTCGACCAGCCGGTGCAGCGCCTCGGCGGTATGGGTGGTGGTCTGGAAATCCTCGACCACGACACGGAAACGGCTGATCGCGGCGCCATAGTTCTCACGCTTGAGATAGTAGCGCCCGATTTCCATTTCCTTCGCCGCGAGGTGGTCGAAGGCGAGGTCGAACTTGAGGATCGAGGAGCGCGCGTATTCCGTATCGGGATAGCGTTCGATCACCGTGCGCAGCGACTGCAGCGCCTGGAACGTCAGCCCCTGGTCGCGGCCCACTTCCTCGATCTGGTCGTAATAGGAGAGCGCCAGCAGATACTGCGCATAGGCGGCATCTTCGTCGCTGGGATAGAAGTCGATGTAGCGCTGCGCCGAAGAGCGCGAGTTCTCATAGTCCTTGGCCCGGTGATAGGCGTAGGCCTGCATGATCAGGGCGCGCTTGGCCCAGTCCGAATAAGGATAGAGACGCTCGATTTCACCGAAATAATAAGCCGCGCGCTCTGCGTCGCTGCGGTCCATTTCGTATTCGCCACGCTCGAAGATCTGTTCGGCGGTGAAGTTCTCCATCGGGACGCCGCCCGGACCCATTCCGGGCTGTTCCTGGGCCGAACATCCGACCAGGAGAATCGCGGAGAAAGCCGCTCCGATCACCGCATTTCGCGATCTGCCGCCTGCCATGCCCGACTTACCTCACATTCATTGCAGAGCCCGCTTCGGGGCCATGGCACGGTCCTAGCACAGAAAAATCCGGGGCAAAACGCCTTAACGCCGATTTGAGCACGGCGCCGCCGTCAGGCAACCGCGGGGATTTCGTCGCGCTCGACACCGGCGCCGGGCAGCCGCGCGGCCATGCGCGAATCGCAGACCGTCATGCGGAATGCGTCGGGCGTGGCGAAGAGCGCGTGCAGCAGTTTGTTGGTGATCGCGTGACCCGCCTTGAAGCCGGTGTAATGGCCAAGAATCGGCACGCCCGCGGTATAAAGATCGCCAAGCGCGTCCAGCATCTTGTGGCGCACCGCCTCGTCGGCATGGCGCAGGCCACCCGGCGACAGGATCTTGTCGCCATCGACGACGACCGCGTTCTCATAGGTGCCGCCGAGCGCCTTGCCATTGGCCTGCATCGCCTCGACGTCGGACTGACGGCAGAAGGTGCGGCTGTCGCAGAGCTCGCGCACGAAGGAGCCGTTGGCCAGGTTGATCACCTTGTCCTGCGTGCCGATCGCCGCATCGGCGAAGTCGATGTGAAACTCCATCGTGGTGCCCTGCGCCGGGGACAGGCGGGCCCAGCCGGCAGCGGTCTGCACTTCGACGGGGGTCAGGATTTCGATGGCGCGCACAGGGGCGCGCAGTTCGCGCACGCCGCGGGCAAGAATCTCGCGGACGAAAGGCGCGGCGGACCCGTCGAGGATCGGCACTTCGGGGCCGTCGATCTCGATCAGCGCGTTGTGGATGCCGCAGCCAGCCAGCGCCGCCATCACGTGCTCGATGGTCGAGACAGAGACACCGGCGCGGTTTTTGATCAGGGTGCAGAGCGGCGAGATCTCGACCGCGTCATAGCGGGCCGGAACGAGCGCGTCGCCCAGAAGGATGTCGGTGCGTTTGAACCAGATGCCGTGCTCGGCAGAAGCCGGGCGAATGGTCATCCGGACAGGCGCGCCGGAATGAAGGCCCACGCCCTGGAAGCTCACTGCACTGCGGATCGTCGTTTGCACTTTGGTCACCTTTGGTTGGAGCGCCCCTCCCCACTGGCGCGCGCCTTTGTTGCAAACGGAGATACTCACCAGCGCTCACGTTCTCAAATCAAGTATTGCAACGAAGTGAAACATGCGGGTTTCCTAATGCGCGGATGCACGCCCAGCTGTGGATATGTTTCGGCAACCTACTGATTTAAAATCAAAAAACCCTCTCTTACGAGAGGGATTTTCGACGTGCCTTGCCTTAAAATGTCAGCCCGCGCGAGGGGGCGCGGGCTGAATTTATCAGTTTGCCTGGCGCCGCAGGAAGGCCGGGATTTCAATCCGGTCCTGCTCGGGGGCCTCTTCGGGCGCCGGAGCGGGGGCCGGACGCTGCGCCTGCATCGGCGGCTGGCGGCGAGCCTGCGGTTGCGGCTGGGGCGCAGCCGGTGCGGCGGCTTTGGGTGCGCCCTGCTGCGGCTGCTGCTCGTGGCCGTGGCCGGTCATCCGGTTGATCAGCGAGTTGATCCCAAAGCGGGGACGCTCGGGCTCGGCGGCGCGCTGCGGAGCCTGCTGGGGCTGCTGCGGACGCGCCGGAGCGGCGGGCTGGCCCGGACGGTTGTTGCGAGCGGCAGCAGCGTGCAGGCGCTTCATCGTGTCCGCCGAAGGCTGACCGGGCTGCGGTGCGCGCGGCGCGACAAAGCTCTCGGGCGCGGCTTCCAGCGTGCTGGGCTGCGGCTGCGGTTGCGCGGCCTGCGGACGGTAAGCGGGCGGCGGCAGACCGTCATCGGTCTCGACCACATCCTCTTCCTGATAGGTCTGCTGCGCGGCGGGCATCTCACCGAAGAGCGAGGGCTCGTCTTCTTCGTACTGCTGTGCCTGCGGATCGGTCGGAGCGGCCTGTGCCACCATTGCGGCGGGCTGCTGCGCTGCGGGCTGGACCGAAGCCGGTGCCGCCTCTGCTGCCGGGGCCTGCTCTTCGGTGTTGGCCAGCGGCTGCGCGAGGGTGCGGCGCGGCACCGGGATATCGTGCTGCACGGCCGAGGCGTCGATGCCGGTGGCGACGACGGAGACGCGCATACGGCCTTCCATCGTGTCATCCAGCGTCGAGCCGACGATGATGTTGGCGTCTGCGTCCACTTCCTCGCGGATGCGGTTGGCCGCTTCGTCGAGTTCGAACAGGGTGAGGTCGTGGCCACCGGTGATGTTGATGAGCACGCCCTTGGCGCCCTTGAGGCTGATCTCGTCGAGCAGCGGGTTGGCGATTGCCTTCTCGGCCGCCTGGATCGAGCGATCTTCGCCGTCGGCCTCGCCGGTGCCCATCATCGCCTTGCCCATTTCGTCCATCACGGCGCGAACGTCGGCGAAGTCGAGGTTGATCAGGCCCGGACGGACCATCAGGTCGGTCACACCCTTCACGCCCTGATAGAGCACGTCGTCAGCAAGGCTGAACGCCTCGGTGAAGGTGGTCTTCTCGTTGGCGAGGCGGAACAGGTTCTGGTTGGGGATGATGATCAGCGTGTCGACCATCTTCTGCAGCGTTTCGACGCCCTCTTCCGCCTGACGCATGCGCTTTGCGCCTTCGAACTGGAAGGGCTTGGTCACGACGCCGACGGTCAGCACACCCAGTTCACGCGCGGCCTGCGCGATGATCGGTGCTGCGCCGGTGCCGGTGCCGCCGCCCATGCCGGCGGTGATGAAGCACATATGCGCGCCTGCGAGGTGATCGACGATCTGCTCGATACTCTCCTCGGCTGCGGCCGAGCCGACCGAGGGGCGTGCGCCCGCGCCGAGGCCTTCGGTCACTTTCACACCGAGTTGGACCTTGGCGGTCGCCATGCTCTGCTGCAGCGCCTGAGCGTCGGTGTTGGCAACCACGAAGTCCACGCCTTCGAGTTGCTTGGTGATCATGTTGTTGACTGCGTTGCCACCGGCTCCGCCGACGCCGAATACGGTGATCCGGGGCTTCAGCTCTTCCTGACCGGGCATCGAGAGATTGAGTGCCATGTGATGTTCCGCCTGTCGTTTTATGACTTGGTTCGCGCCTGTCCTGCGCCTTGGGGATAATTCTTACCGAGATCCTAGGGCTGGGTCACGTAAAAAACACAGATCTACCACGAAATATGGCTATAGGATTGACTATGCGCGCGAGATTTCGCCCAACGCACCAAATTTTGCAGAAAGCATCAGCAACAACACAACACGTAGAAAAGAGCCACTGCCCCATGGGCCAGTAACGGCGAATCTTTTCCGGTGTCTTGGGAAGCCTGCTCGACGTCCCCTGCCCGCATCTTCCGTGCGGATCATGTCTTCAAATTAGCATCGGCCCGAATTGGCGTCACCGGGAATATTGCGTGAACACCGCAAGAAAACCGCAATCTCGCGAGGGTTTGAGCGGCCCGCGAGCCGCCCTGCCCCGCTCTCTTACCAGTTCTCGCGGAACCACTTCACCGCGCGCATCAGCGAACGGGCCGGGTAACGCTCGACCGGGATCTCGAAGTCCCACCATTCGTCCTGCGGATGCGCAGCAAAGAGGCACATCCCCACCGCCGAGGCAAAGCCCGGTCCGGTGGCGGCCTGCGGCAGGCCGTGCACACGCATCGGGCGGCCCAGCCGGACCTGACTGCCAAGGATGCGGCTCGCCAGCCCATCAAGGCCGGGGATCTGGCTCGCAGCGCCGGTCAGCACGATCTGCTGGCTGGGCAGATGCTCGAAGCCCGCCGCATCGAGACAGGCGCGCACTTCTTCGAGGATCTCCTCGACGCGCGGGCGCATGATGCCGATCAGTTCGGCGCGGCTCACCTGCCGCCGGTCATGGTGCCAATCGCCGGTATCGCCCGAGATCTCGATCATCTCGCGATCATCCATCCCGGTGGCATGCACGCCGCCGTAGAAGGTCTTGATCCGCTCGGCCATGGCCATGGGGATCTGCAGCCCCATGGAGATGTCGCCGGTGACGTGATCGCCGCCCATGGGCACCGCATCGCCGTAGATCATGTGCTTCTTCATGAAGATCGACACGCCAGTGGCGCCGCCCCCCATGTCGATACAGGCCGCACCAAGCTCTTGCTCGTCCTCCACCAGCGCCGCCACGCCCGACACATAGGCCGAGCTGGCGATGCCCGCGAGTTCCAGGTCGCAGCGTTTGACGCAATGCGCGAGGTTCTGGATCGCCTGCGCGTTGACCGTCAGCATGTGCATGTCGCAGGTCAGTTCGCGACCGATCTGCCCGCGCGGATCGCTCAGCCCCGAGCGATGGTCGAGCGCGAAGTTCACCGGCTGCGCGTGCATCACCTCGCGGCCATGCCCAACCTCGGGCACGTCGCAGGCCGAGAGCACCCGCGCCACGTCCTGCTCGGTCACCGTGTTGCCATCAACGCTCACATGCCCGTCGAGACCGTAGCTGCGCGGCTCGGCGCCCGAGAAACAGGCGATCACGTGATCGACCCGGATGCCCGCCATCTTCTGCGCCGCCTGCACCGCGGTGCGGATCGCGCGCTCGGTCTCGTTCATCGCCGCGATCTCGCCGAAGCGCACCCCGCGCGAGCGGGTGGTGGCTGCGCCGATCACCCGGAAGCCGGCCTGCCCCGCCAGCGAGCCGACGCCGCTGTCTTCGCCCTGATCGCTGCCGTCGAACCGCAGCACAAGGCAGGCGATCTTCGAGCTGCCCACGTCCAGAACCGCCACCACGCCGCGCTGCATCGCTGCCTTGCGCATGTTGCGCATCGCGCGCTGGGACTCGTATAGCTCGAACATTATCGTTTTTCCCCAGTCTCGATGGACTTGATCCGCCAGTATTCTTCCGCCGCGCTATGGTTCAGCCGCAGCGTCGGACGCTGCGCGAGGCGCAGATCGACCGCCGCGATATCGCGCGACAGCATGTCCACGGCGCCGTCCATCGCCATGGCTCTTTCGAGCGCCTGAACGGCGCCTTCTTCGGGCAGCAGAACGCGCTGCCCCTTATCCAGAACAAGATCCCAGCGCCGCAGCCCGACCCGCTCGAGGCCGCGCAGCCGCCCGGCCAGCGGTGCGGCGGCGGCAAAGAGGTCCAGCGCCTCGGGCACATGCGCTTCGGCGCCCGTGCCAGCGATCACCGGAAGATCGGCGTGGCTCGCACGGCGCCCGGCAGGTCCCACCAGCGCGCCGCCCTCGTCGAGCAGTTCCAGCCCGCGCAGCCCGCGCCACAGCACCACCGGCACACGCTCGACCACATTCACCTCGAGCACCCCGCCCTGCGTGATCCGCAGGCTCGCGGATTTCACCGCATCGAGGCCGGTGATGATCTCGCGCATCTGGTCGAGGTCGAGATCGAAGGAGCTGAGCGGGAAGTCGAGCGACAGAATTTCGCGCACATCCGCCGCAACGCCGTCGCTGGCCCCGTCGATCGCCATGAGGTTCACACGGAACTCGGGCCGTGCCTCGATCTGGTCGCGCACCGACATGATGGCACCGACAAAGGCCTCGCGGTTGCTGTCGACAGAGAAATACGCCGCCGCCCCGCCAACGCCGATCAGGAACGGCATGCCGATGTGCAGCGTGAAGCGAAAGAGCGGCGTCAGCATCAACCGCTCAAGCCGGTACTTCAGCCGCGACGGCGCCGGGTCCGAACGATGCACCTGCTGCGGGCGAGACTTCTGCGGGCGCGGCATCCGCGCCGGGGCGGCCCCTACCTGTCGCATGAGGCGTCCTCCACCATCCAGCGGCAGAGCGCGCCGAAGGACATGCCCGACGCCTGCGCCTGTTCGGGCGCCAGCGAGGTGGGCGTCATGCCCGGCTGGGTGTTGGTCTCGAGCAGCACCAGCCCATCAAGGCCGCGGCTCTCGTCCCAGCGGAAATCGGTGCGGCTGAGGCCGCGGCAGCCAAGCGCCTTATGCGCGCGCACCGCATAATCGAGGCAGGCATCAAAGATCTCCTGCGGCACGTTGGCGGGCACCTCGTGGCGCGAGCCGCCCGCTTTGTACTTGGCGTCGTAGTCGTACCAGCCGTCAGTGATGATGTCGGTGACGGTCAGCGCCTGATCGCCCAGCACCGTGGTGGTCAGCTCGCGGCCCGGCGCATAGGTCTCGACCATCACCGTCTGCGGCATCTCTTCGGACAGCTGCGGCGGCGTATTGGCCCCGTCCATCACCAGATAGACGCCGACCGAGCTGCCCTCGTTGTAGGGCTTCACCACATAGGGCGGTGCCATCACGTGACGGGCGCAAACCTCGGCCTTATCCGCCAGCACGCTTTCGACCACCGGCAGACCGGCGGCGCGATAGACCTGCTTGGAGCGGTCCTTGTCCATCGCCAGCGCGGAAGACAGCACACCAGAGTGCGTATAGGGGATGCGGAGCCACTCCAGCATGCCCTGCACGCATCCATCCTCGCCCCAGCGACCGTGAAGTGCGTTGAAGACGACGTCGGGAGACAGATCCTTCAGCCGCGCGGCCAGATCAGGCCCCGCGTCGATCTCGATCACGTCAAATCCCTCGTCCCGCAAAGCGGCGGCGCATTCCTGACCGGAACTCAGCGACACCTCGCGTTCAGCCGAGGGTCCGCCCATCAATACCGCCACTTTGGGAGCTGCCCTGCTCGACATCCCCAAAACTGCCTCGTTGTGCGGGGCTTTTGCGCCCCGTCATGTGTGTCGCCGGGGTTCGCCCCGGTCGAGCATCTCGCGCACCGCTCAATTCGGCCCGCGAGTCGGATTCACCACGGCGTGCGACCCTGTATTTCCGGGGAAGACTGCCGCCTCGTTCAATGCATCCCGCCTGCCTTATATGGATGGGCTTTGCGCCGATCCGGGAACGGGTGCCGGGGCGTTAGCCGCCCTCGTTTTCCAGCGGATCGCCGACCCGCATGATTTCCCACTGTAGCTGCAAACCACTGTGTTGGAAAACCCTTTTTCGAACTTCCTCACCCAGACCCTCAAGATCCGCGGCGCTTGCCTCGCCGGTGTTCACAAGGAAGTTGGAATGCATGGGGCTCATCTGCGCCCCGCCCCGCGTCGCCCCGCGCATCCCGGCCTCGTCGATCACCTTCCACGCCTTGAGATCATGGGTGTCATCGGCCTTGCCGGTGGAGCTGAAGCCCGCCGGATTGCGGAAGGTTGAGCCGGCGGTGCGATCCTTGGTGGGCTGGGTCTCGTCGCGCTTTTTGACCTGCGCCTCCATGCGCGCCATCAACTCATCAGGCTCACCGGCCACGCCTTCGAACACCGCCTCGACCACAACCGCGCCCTCGGGCAGCTGCGACTGGCGGTACTCCAGCCGCAGATCGGCGGCGGGAATCGTCACCAGCGTGCCGTCGCGCAGCACAGCTTTGATCTCCACCAGATGGTCGGCCACATAGGTGCCGTAGCAGCCCGCGTTCATCCGCACCGCGCCGCCGATCGAGCCGGGGATGGTGCGCAGGAAGGTCAGATCGACACCCGCCGCCGCCGCACGCTTGGCCACCTGCGCATCCAGCGCGGCCGCGCCGGAGGTGACGCGCGTGCCCTCGATCTCGGTGCCGTTGAAGCCGCGTCCGAGCCGGATCACCACGCCGCGCAGGCCGCCATCGCGCACGATGAGGTTCGAGCCGACGCCCATCGGGAACACCGGCACATCCGCAGGCAGCGCCGCAAGGAACTGCTGCAGGTCCTCCAGATCGGCGGGCTGGAACAGAACCTCGGCAGGCCCGCCGACGCGCAGCCAAGTGAGTTCGGACAGCGGGCGGCCTGTCGTCAGGCGACCGCGAACGGGGGGAAGCTGATCAATCATGCGCAGCGTTCTGACCTGTTCCGCCGCAAGGGTAAAGAGCCCGTGCGGCTCAGGCGATGCGCCCACGCAGCCAGCGCCAGAGATAGAGCACCGGCCAGCGCAGCACGCTGGCCCCCGCAAGCAGCACCAGCAGCGCCACCCACACCCCGTTCTGCCACCACACCCAGCCGAGCAGAGGCAGCCCAAGCGCGATCAGCGCATAGGCGCGGGTCCAGTGGTTGTCGCGCGAGGGGATCATCGCCAGCACATTGGCCAGCACCAGCCAGAGGCAGGCAAGAAAGAGCGATGGGGTCATGCGGCATCTCCGGCAGCTCGGACCAGAGTGGCGCAGGTTCCGGTGGGTCGCAAGCCACCCGCGAGGTTGGTGGCCGCCCGGAGTCAAGGCGAAGCCGCCGGGCGAGCGCTGGCCCGTCCCGGCGGGCTGGCGCTTTGGCCATCTGGCGCGGCGCTCCACTATTCGTCGGACTTGGCCAGCAGAAAGCGCGCTCAACAAACGCAGCAGCGCCACCCCACGGGCCAGCGCTCGCCCGCCTCACCTCAGACCAGCATCCCCATCAGGAACCGCCGCACCGGCCATGCCACCAGCAGCCCTCCGCCGGTGCTGGCGATAAGCGCCGCGCTGCCCGAGGGGTCATGGTGGATCTGCAGCGCCAGCAGCCCGAAGAACGCCAGCGCAAAGAAAAAGACGAGGCGGCGCAGGATCCCCAGCACCGCCACCGCCGCCAGCAAGACGATCACGCCCGCGATGGCCCAGAGCAACGTCACGGGCGCGCCCTGCTCATTTCTCCAGCCGTGCCGGCAGGTTGTTGGCCCACGTCGAGATCGTGCCCGCGCCGAGGCAGACAACCATGTCGCCCGGACGCGCCTGCTCGCGCACCAGCCGTTCGAGGTCATCCTCGCTGATGATCGCGCGCGCATGACGGTGGCCGTGGCGGATCAGCCCGGCGACCAGATCGTCGCGGGTCGCACCCTCGATCGGGTCCTCGCCCGCGCCATAGACCTCGGCAATGGCCACCACATCGGCCTCGTTGAAGCAGGTGCAGAAATCGTCGAACAGCGAATGCAGGCGCGAGTAGCGGTGCGGCTGGTGTACGGCGATGACCCGGCCCTCCGAGGCCTGCCGCGCGGCTTTCAGCACCGCGGCGATCTCCACCGGGTGGTGGCCGTAATCGTCGATGATCGTCACACCATTCACTTCGCCGACACGGGTGAAGCGGCGGTTCACACCGCCGAAGCCCGCCAGCGCGGCACGGATCTCATCAGCGGTCATGCCCAGATGGCGGGCGATGGCCACAGCCGACAGCGCGTTCGAGACGTTGTGATCACCCGGCATCGGCAGGGTGCAGCCCTCGATCACCATGTCTTCGACCTGGAAGGCGACATCGAAATGCGCCACGCCCTTTTCATAGCGCAGGTTGATCGCCCGCACATCGGCCTGCGCGTTGAAGCCGTAGGTGGTCACGCGGCGGTCGCTCACCCGGCCCACCAGTGCCTGCACCTCGGGGTGGTCGGTGCAGCACACCGCCAGACCGTAGAAGGGGATGTTCGACACGAACTGGTAAAAGCCGTCGCGCAGCTTCTCGATCGAGCCCCAGTGCTCCATGTGCTCGGGGTCGATGTTGGTGACGATGGCGATGGTCGCGGGCAGACGGTTGAAGGTGCCGTCGCTCTCGTCGGCCTCGACCACCATCCACTCACCCAGCCCCACACGCGCGTTCGAGCCATAGGCGTGGATGATGCCGCCGTTGATCACCGTCGGGTCGAGCCCGCCCGCATCAAGCAGCGTGGCGACCATGGTCGTGGTCGTGGTCTTGCCGTGCGTGCCGGCGACCGCGATGTTGGACTTGAGGCGCATCAGCTCGGCCAGCATCTCGGCCCGGCGCACCACCGGCAGACCGCGGCGCCGTGCCTCGTCAAGCTCGGGGTTGCCCGGCTTGATCGCCGAAGAGATCACCACCACCTCGGCGTTCTCGAGGTTCTCGGCGCGCTGACCCTCGAAGATCACGGCACCCAGATTGACCAGCCGCTCGGTGATCTTGCTGCACTTGAGGTCAGAGCCTTGCACCGCGTAGCCGTGGTTGAGCAGCACCTCGGCGATGCCGGACATGCCGATGCCGCCAATGCCGACGAAATGGATCGGGCCAACGTCGCCCGGAAGTTTGGTTGCAGGGCTCATGGCCACGCCTCCTTCGGGAAGTCTTTCATCTTTCATCTTGGCCCGGCCTCCTGCTGTCCCGCCTGTTCTTGGTATTGTTCTTCTTCATAATGCTCGGACTCGTCGGTTGTTCCGAAACCGGCAAGTTCTTCAACCATCTGCGCAAGACCAAGCGCCGCATCAGGATGCGAGACCGACAGCGCCGCCCGGGCCATCTGCGCCGCGCCCTCGCCATTGGCCAGCACCGCCGCCATCGCCTCGGTCATCGCCTCGACCGAGAGCTTGCTTTCCGGGATGCGGATCGCCGCACCGGCATCCACCAGCCCCTGCGCATTGACTGTCTGGTGATCGCCCGCCGCCACCGCGTAGGGGATCAGGATCGAGGGCCGCCCGATCACCGAGATATCCGCCACCGACGAGGCGCCCGAGCGCGAGATCACCAGCTGCGCCTCGGACATGCGCGTCGGAACATCGGTGAAGAAGGGCTGCACATCGGCGTCGATGCCGTGCTCGTAGTAGAATTTGGCGACGCGCTCACCATCTTCGTCGCGCGCCTGATGGCTGACCCGCAGGTGCCGCAGGATCTCCATCGGCAGCCGCTCGATCGCCGGGGGCACCACATCCGACAGGATGCGCGCGCCCTGCGAGCCGCCAATCACCAGCAGCGACATCGGGTAATCGCCCGGCGGGATATAGCCCGCCGCCGCCCGCTCGCGCACGGCGCTGCGCACCGGGTTGCCGACGGGAATGCCCTCGACCCCTTCGGGCAGCTTGGTCGGCCATGTGCCGCAGGCCACCGCGTTGACCTTCTTGGCGAAGATCTCGTTCACCCGGCCGAGCACGCCGTTCTGTTCATGGATCATCGAGGGCAGCTTCAGCAGCCGCGCCGCGCCAAGCGCCGGGATCGACGGGTAGCCGCCAAAGCCCACCACCACATTGGGGCGGTCACGGCGGAACCGGCGCGCCATCGACAGGATGCCCCGGCCGACCTTCAGTGGCACGGTGATCTTCGACATCATCCCGCCGCGCGCGAAAGTGGCCGAACTGACCTCTTCGATTTCCGTGGAATGGGGGAAGCCGCCGGTGTAGCGCGCGCCGCGCGCGTCGGTCGAGAGCTTCACCCGCCAGCCACGCCGCAGCATGATCTCGGCCAGCGCCTGTGCGGGGAACATATGCCCGCCCGTGCCGCCGGCCGCGATGACCAGAAGGGGGCGCCTGCTTTGTTCCGCCATATACTCGACCTCTCTGCGGGGTCTGACGCCCCGCTGCCTCTGCTTCACCACCGCACTTGACCGATACTCTGACTCGGGCGCGGCACCACGATTTCGCGCCCGTTTATCGCAGCGGGCCGCGGCGGGAAAGCACCGCAGCCCGCGCTATGGCTCAGCGCATGCGCGCACGCAGGATCTCGCCGATCTCGCCCTGCGGACGCGAGCGGGTGAAGGCCAGCAACATGCCCACGGCGATGCCGCCCGCGATCAGCGACGAGCCGCCGTAGCTGACGAAGGGCAGCGTCATGCCCTTGGCGGGCAGCAAGCGCACCGCGACGCCCATGTTGATCATCGCCTGCACGCCGAAGATGGCGGCAAGCCCGGTCCCGGCGAGCCGGATGAAGGGGTCGCGCTCACGCATCAGCCGGGTCATCGAGCGCACCACCACAGTGGCGTAAAGCGCGATGATCACCATCACCAGCACCAGCCCGTATTCCTCGGCCGCAACCGCGATGATGAAGTCGGTATGCGCATCGGGCAGCGACCATTTCACCTGCCCCTCGCCCACGCCGACGCCGAAAAACCCGCCCTCGCGGATGGCGTTGGTGGCATAGCCAAGCTGGGTGTTGGGATCGACATCCGGCGTCAGGAAGCCGTCGATGCGCCGCGCGAAGTGCTCGGAGTTGTTATAGGCGAAGGTGCCGCCCAGAACCACCAGCCCGGCAAGGCAGACCAGCAGGAACATCGGCGCGCCGCCGACGAACCACATCACGCCCCAGGAAAAGAGGATGAGGCAGGCCTGACCGAAATCGGGCTGCAATGCCAAGGTGATGACGATCGCGCACATCAGGCCGAAGGACCACAGTTTGCCCGGAGGCCCGCCGATCTCCTGGCTTGCGGCCATCAGCCATGCGGCGACGATCACGAAGGCGGGCTTGAGGAATTCCGACGGCTGCACGCTGGCAAAGCCCAGCGAGTACCAGCGCACCGCGCCCTTGCCGAAGTCGGTGCCGAGGAACGGCAGCGCCAGCAGCGAGGCGAAGGCGAAAAGAAAGCCGATCACCGCCGCGCGGCGCACCATCACCGGCGTCATCATTGACGTGAGGAACATCGCCGTCAGCGCCAGCCCGCCGAACAGCGCCTGCCGCTGCACGTAATGGAAGGGCGCAAAGCCGTTGCGCTCGGCCAGCGGCGGCGACGCCGCAAGGCCCAGCAGGATGCCGACCCCGAAAAGCATAAGAATGCAGGACAGCGACCATCTGTCCACCGTCCGCCACCATTTGGGCAGGACAGGTTCGCCATCGCGCACGGAGACCGCGCCGTAGACCATTTCCGTCATGGGAATACCGCTCAATTTGCCTGATCGTCCGGGTTTTCCCGGATCTTGAGCGAGAGGCTAGCACCTGCCGTGCCGTTTGGGAAGTACGCGGCGGCCCTCCTGTGCTCTGCATCGGCCCCCTGCCCGCTCTTGCAGCGCGGCGCGATCCGGTGTTTCAGGGCGGCATGGAGATCAACACGCTCATTCTCGGCGCCGGCGCGGCTGGCATGATGTGTGCCGCCCACGCGGGGCCGGGCACGCTGGTCATTGATCACGCGCGCGCGCCTGGCGAGAAGATCCGCATTTCAGGCGGCGGGCGCTGCAATTTCACCAACCTCGGCACCGAGCCCTCGCGCTTCCTGTCGCAGAACCCGCATTTCTGCAAATCCGCACTGGCACGCTACAGCCAGTGGGATTTCATCGAACTGGTCTCGCGCCACGGCATCGCATGGCATGAAAAGACCCTCGGGCAGCTTTTCTGCGACGGCAAGGGGACGCAGATCGTCGCCATGCTGCTGCGCGAGATGGAGGCCGCGGGCGCCGAGCTGTGGCTGCAGACTTCGCTGCGGGATCTGACCCATGCCGATGGCCTCTACACCGCCCGGGTCGAGCGCGAGGGGCGTGAGACGGTGATCCGGGCAAGGAACCTCGTGGTGGCCACCGGCGGGCGGTCGATCCCCAAGATGGGCGCGACGGGGCTCGCCTATGACATTGCCCGCCAGTTCGGCCACGCGCTGATCGCGCCCCGCCCCGGCCTCGTGCCGCTGACCTTCCCCGAAGGACGCTTTGCCGATCTTGCCGGCGTCGCGCTGCCCGCGCGGGTCACGGCGGGCGGCACCAGCTTCGACGAGGCGCTGCTCTTTACCCATCGCGGCCTGTCGGGGCCGTCGATCCTGCAAGCGTCGAGCTATTGGCACGAGGGTGAGGAGATCACCGTCAATCTCTCCCCTGCCCTCGATCCCGCCGCGCATCTGCGCGCCGCGCGCAAGGGCGCGGGCAAGCGCGCGCTGACCACCGAGATGCGGCAAATCCTGCCCGAACGGCTGGTCGGCCATCTTGCGGATCACCTCGACCTTTCCGGCAATCTCGCCGACCTCTCCGATAAGCGTGCCGCGGCGCTGGCCGAGGCGCTACAGGCATGGGTTCTGCGCCCCTCCGGTTCGGAAGGCTGGCGCACCGCCGAGGTCACGCTGGGCGGGGTCGATACCGATGGGCTCGACAGCCGCAGCATGGGCTCGAAAACCCAAGCGGGCCTCTATTTCATCGGCGAGGCGGTGGATGTCACCGGCTGGCTCGGCGGGTACAACTTCCAATGGGCCTGGGCCTCGGGCGCAGCCGCCGGGCAATCCATCGCCGCTGGCTGACGCCGGGCCTTGAATTCGTCATCGCGCCGTTACATTTTGTCATCCGATCTTCACATTGGACGACACCATGGCTTTCGCGGACCATCCCACGCTCTATCCCACAAACTGGCTGCGTGACCTGCACGCGCAGGTGCCGCGCAAGTTTGTCCGCGACCTGATGAACCGCTGGCGCTATGGCGCCGAGGCACCGATGTCGGACGAGCTGATCCACGTCGATCCGATGACCGTCAACCACCTCTACACCGGCTCGCCGAAGATGCGCCGCCGCCAGAGCGGCATGGTCGTCCCCGGCGACTGGGATCTCAAGCGCCGCCCGGTCGAGGATCACATCAAGCTGATCAGCTGCCGCATGCATTTCGAGGGCGGCACGCCGTGGCGCGACACGCCGCTGTTCCAGAAGCTGCTCGACGAGATCAATCAGGGCGGCGTGCCGGATGAATGCGCCACCGAAGAGGACCTCGTGGCGCGCTACGAGCGGCTCGATCAGGTGTTCGAGGAAACCCGCCGCCGAGGCCGCCTGCTGGCGCGCACCGAACTGCCCGAATACTTCCGGCGCGAACATGGCGGCATCCTGGTGCACGTGGGGCGCGACGGCACGCTGCTGCGCGCCAGCGGCGGCGCGCACCGTTTTGCCATCTCGCGTATCCTTCGCCTGCCGAAGATCCCCGCGCAGCTTGGCGTGGTGCACCCGCAGGCGCTGGCTGACGGGCTGCTGCGCGAGATGCGCCAGCCCTGAGCGGCCCGCGCCGGGCGGGTCGTCAGGGCGAAGGCTCAGACTCAGGCAAAGCCTCAGAGCGCGGCGCGCACCCGCGCGGCGAAATCCTCGCCGCGCTTTTCGAAACTGTCGTATTGGTCGAAACTGGCTGCCGCAGGCGCCAGCAGCACCACCTCGCCGGGCTGCGCCTCGGCACGGGCGCGGGCCACGGCGGTCGCCATATCGGTGCAGATCTCGGCCTCGATCCCCGGCAGACCCAGCGCGAAATTCGCCGCCTCGCGACCGATAACATAGGCTTTGGTCACATGGGCCAGCCCCGGCGCCAGCCCCGAAAGACCGCCCTCCTTCATCAGCCCGCCGCAGATCCAGCGGATGTTCTGGAACGCCAGCAGCGCCTTGACCGCTGCGTCGACGTTGGTCGCCTTGCTGTCGTTGACATAGGTGACCCCGCCCGCCTCGGCGATGATCTGGCTGCGATGCGGCAGCCCCTCGAAGCTGTGGAAGGCCGCCTCGACCTGCCGCGGCGCCACGCCGAGCGCGCGCACGGCGGCATAGGCCGCGCAGGCGTTCTGGTGGTTGTGCGCCCCCGGCAGCCCCTTCACCGCACGCAAATCGATCGAGGCCACCTGACGGCCCTTACGCCACTCGGTGAGGAAGCCTTTGCGGGCATAGACCACCCAGCCCGGCCCCGAGAGCTTGGACCCAGACGAGACCCGGATCACCCGGTCGTCGGTCGGCCCCTCGGAAAGCTGGTTGGCCAGATACTGCCCCTCGGCCTCGTCGACGCCGATCACGCAGCGATCCGGGCCACCTTCGGCGAAGAGCCGGCGCTTGGCGGCGAAATAGCCGCCCATGCCGCCGTGGCGGTCGAGGTGGTCGGGCGAGAGATTGGTGAACACCGCCACATCCGGCGTCAGTGCGCGCGCAAGGTCGGTCTGATAGCTCGACAGCTCCAGCACCACCACGCCGCCATCGCCCGGCGGGTCGATGTCCAGAACGCCGCGCCCGATGTTGCCCGCCAGCTGGCTCTCGCGCCCGGCGCTTTGCAGGATGTGGTGGATCAGCGCCGAGGTGGTGGACTTGCCGTTCGAGCCGGTGACCGCGATCACCCGCGGCGGGCTGTCGTACATGTCCCAGTCCGAGCCCGCGGCCGAGAGCGAGCGGAAGAACAGCCCGATGTCATTGTCGACCGGCACGCCTGCTGCCCATGCGGCGGCGATCACCGCGTTAGGCTCGGGGTAGAGATGCGGAATGCCGGGCGAGACCACCAGCCAGTCGACACCGTCGAACCCGCCCTGCTTTGCCAGATCGCGGCTCTCGAAACCTTCCGCCTCGGCGGTTTCGCGCGCGGTGGCATTGTCGTCCCAGACCAGCACCGAGGCGCCGCCTTCGCGCAGGGCGCGCGCCGCCGACAGGCCCGAACGCCCCAGACCCAGCACCGCAACGCAGCGCTCCTCGAAGCCAGATACCGGAATCATGCCATTGTCCCCATGCCTGCAAATGCTCATGCCTCACGGCTAGCGCATCGGCGCGGCGCGCACCAGAGCAGGCGGTGCGGGACAAATCTCTTGCAAGAGATTTGCAACGTCCTTGGAAGGACGTTGCCCCCTGCCCCGCCTCAGCGCAGCTTCAGCGTCGCCAGCCCGATCAGCGCGAGTATGAGCGAGATGATCCAGAAGCGGATGACGATCTGCGGCTCGGCCCAGCCCTTCTTCTCGTAGTGGTGGTGGATTGGCGCCATCAGGAACACCCGCTTGCCGGTGCGCTTGAAGTAGAGCACCTGGATGATCACCGAGAGCGCCTCGACCACGAAAAGACCGCCGACGATGGCCAGCACGATCTCGTGCTTGGTGGCCACGGCAATGGCACCAAGCCCGCCGCCCAGAGCCAGCGAGCCGGTGTCGCCCATGAAGACCGCTGCGGGCGGCGCATTGTACCACAAAAAGCCGAGCCCGCCGCCGATCAGCGCGGCGGTGAAGATCAGGATCTCGCCGGTGCCGGGCACATAGTGCACGTCGAGATATTCGGTGAAGTCGGTCCGGCCCACCGCATAGGCGATGATGCCCAGCGTGCCGCCGGCAATCATCACCGGCATGATGGCAAGCCCGTCAAGACCGTCGGTCAGGTTCACCGCATTGGCGGCCCCGACAATGACGATCATCGCGAAGGGCACGAACAGCCAGCCAAGATCGAGCAGCGCGTTCTTGAACACCGGGAAGGCCAACTGGCCTGTCAAATCGGCCGGATGCAGCCATGCCGCCCAGGCCGCCGCCACCGCCGCAATGCCAAAGCCGATGGCCAACCGCACCTTGCCCGACACGCCATCGGTGTTCTGCTTTTTCACCTTGGCATAATCGTCGGCAAAGCCGATCGCGGCGTAGCCCATGGTGACAAAGAGCACCATCCAGACAAAGCCATTGTCGAGCCGCGCCCAAAGCAGCGTCGAGGTCAGCAGCGCGCCGACGATCAGCAGCCCGCCCATGGTCGGCGTGCCCGCCTTGACGAAATGCCCCTCGGGCCCGTCGGTGCGGATCGGCTGGCCCTTGCCCTGCCGCTTGCGCAGCACGTCGATCAGCGGCCGACCGAAGAGGAACCCGAAGATCAGCGCGGTCAGAAACGCCCCGCCCGCCCGGAAAGTGATGTAGCGGAAGAGGTTGAAGACATCGCCGCCGTCACTCAATCCAGTCAGCCAATAGAGCATGAGCCCCGGTCCTTCTTGTCAGCTAGTGGCGGGCGCATGACCCATTTTGCGGATCGCGTCAACCACGCGCGCCAGCGCCATGGAGAGCGAGCCCTTCACCAGCACAACATCGCCGGCGTCGAGATCATGGCGCACCCGCTCGGCCATGGCGGTGCTGGTCTCGGCCCAATGGCCGCGCTTGTGCTCGGGCAGCGCCAGCCAAAGATCGCGCATCAGCGGCCCGACGCAATGCACGAGGTCGATGCAGCCCATCGAAGGATGTTCCGCCAGAGCGCGGTGCAACTCATGCTCCTGCGCGCCCAGCTCTTTCATATCGCCGAGATAGGCGATGCGCCGCCCATGCGCGACGCGCCCCACGCCGTCCTTGGGCTTTGCGCCCGCCAGAACCTCCAGCGAGGCGCCCAGCGAGGCGGGGTTGGCGTTATAGGCGTCGTCGATCAGTTCCAGCGTCAGCTGCGTCTCCACCGGATCGAGGGTGATCACCTCGCGCAGGCCCCGTCCCGCGCCAGCCTCCCACTGCCCCAGCGCGGTGACCGCCAGCGCCCGGTCGAGCCCCATGGCATGCACCACGGCCAGAACGCCCATGCCGTTGACCGCGAAATGCCGCCCCGGCACCCCGACCTTATAGAGCACATGCGTGCGCCACGCGCGACCCTGCGCCACGGTGGTGGCATCGCCCACGGTGACCTCTTCGACGCGGTGGTGATTGCCCGCCGCCTCGCCGAAGGTGATCACATGCGCCGCCCTGGCCTCGGCCAGTTTCACCAGCAGCGGCGAGACCTCGAGATCGCCGTTGACCACGGCGCTGCCGCCGGGCTCCAGCCCCTCGAAGATCGCCGCCTTCTCGCGCGCGATGCCCTCGAGGTTCTCGAAGGCAGCCAGATGCGCGGGCGCAACGATGGTGATCATCGCCACATGCGGCCGCGCCATGCGGCTCAGCGGCGCGATCTCGCCGGGGTGGTTCATGCCGATCTCGATCACGGCAAAATCCACGTCCTTGGGCATCCGCGCCAGCGTCAGCGGCACGCCCCAATGGTTGTTGTAGCTTTTCTCGGCGGCATGGACCGTGCCCTGCGCGCCCAGCACGGTGCGCAGCATCTCCTTTGTCGAGGTCTTGCCCACCGAGCCGGTCACCGCCACCACCTGCGCCCGTGTCCGGGCCCGCGCGGCGCGCCCCAAAGCCTCGAGCCCCGGCAGCACGTCATCGACGATCAACAACGGCGCATCCGCGGGCACGCCCTCGGGGATGCGGCTGACGAGCGCGGCCCCCGCGCCTTTCTCCAGCGCCTGCGCCACGAAGTCATGCGCGTCACGCGCCGCGGTCAGGGCGACAAAGAGATCGCCCTTCTCCAGCGTGCGGGTGTCGATCGAAACGCCGTTGACGCTCCAGTTGCCAATGGCCCGCCCGCCGGTTGCGGCGGCGGCCTCTTCAGCCGTCCAAAGCGTCACAGCCCTCTCCCGTCCAGCGCGTTCACCGCCACGCTTGCCTGTTCCACGTCGTCGAAAGGATAGATCGTGTCGCCGACGATCTGCCCGGTCTCATGGCCCTTGCCGAGGATCATCAGCGCGTCCCCCGGCCCCAGCGCATCGACGCCGCGCAGGATCGCCTCGGCGCGGTCGCCGACCTCCAGCGCGCCCGGCGCGCCGTCCAGCACCTCGGCGCGGATCGCCGCCGGGTCCTCGCTGCGCGGGTTGTCGTCCGAAACGATCACCATGTCGGCAAACTCATGCGCCGCGGCGCCCATCAGCGGGCGTTTGCCCGGATCGCGGTCGCCGCCCGCGCCGACGATGGCGACCAGCCGCCCCATCACATGCGGACGCAGCGCCTGCAGCGCGGTCGAGACCGCATCGGGCGTATGGGCGAAATCCACATAGACCGCCGCGCCATTGTCACGCGTCGCGGCAAGCTGCATGCGCCCGCGCACGGTCTCCAGCCGTTCCAGCGCCGGAAAGACCCGTTCGGCCTCGGCACCGCAGGCCAGCGCCAGACCGGCGGCCAGCGCCGCGTTCTGCCCCTGAAAACCGCCGATGAGCCCCAGCCGCAGCTGCTGCACCGCGCCGCGCCAGTCGAGCCGCAGGTCCTGCCCGGTGGCATGGAACCGCTGGCCGAGGATGCGCAGATCGCAGCCTTCCGCCGCGCCAACCGAAATGACCTCTTGCCCCCGCGCGCGGGCGATGGCCATCATGTCGACGCCGCGCGGGTCGTCGATATTGATCACCGCGATGCCGTCATCCGGCAGAACCCGCGCGAAAAGCCCCGCTTTGGCGGCGAAATACTCTTCGAAATCCGCGTGGTAATCGAGGTGATCCTGCGTGAAATTGGTGAACCCCGCCGCCGCCAGTTGCACACCGTCGAGGCGGCGCTGATCGAGCCCGTGGCTCGAGGCCTCCATGGCGCAATGATCGACCCCCGCCGCCGCCGCTTCGGACAGGGCGCGGTGCAGGGTGATCGGCTCGGGCGTGGTGTGCTTGAGCGGCGCCTGCCAGTCGCCCTCGACGCCGGTGGTGCCGAGGTTGATGGCGCGATAGCCGAGATCCTGCCAGATGTGGCGCAGGAAGGTCGCGACCGAGGTCTTGCCATTGGTGCCGGTGACAGCGGCCATCACCTGCGGCTGCGCGCCGAACCACAGCGCCGCAGCGTAGGAGAGCGCCTGCCGCGGATCGGCGGCGATCACCAGCGCGGCATCGCTTTCGGCCAGCGCCGCGGCGGCCAGCGCCGCGCCTTCGGCATCGGTGAGAATGGCGGCGGCGCCCTGCGCCAGAGCGGTGGGAATGAACGTCGCGCCGTGCACCTTGGTGCCCGGCAATGCGGCAAACAGATGCCCCGGCTGCACGTCCCGGCTGTCGACCGAGACCCCCGTCACCTCTGCATCGCGACCGCCGCGTGCGGTCAGCCCCAGCTCGCCGAGGCTCTTGCCTCCCTCAGAGACGGTGCTCATGACGGCCCTTTCATCGTTCTTAAAATACGCATGGCCAGAACCCGGCCAGAGGCGCGCGGCCCGGTCAGTTCCGAACCAGCGTCACCTCCTCCTCTTCTGGCACATCGTATTCCGGACGCAAGCCCAGAAGCGGCGCGATCCTGCCGATCATCTCGGCGGCCACCGGCACAGCGGTCCAGCCCGCCGAACGGCGCGGACGGCTGCCCGAGGTCTCGACCGGCTCGTCGAGCGTCACCACCAGCGCGTATTTGGGATCGTCGGCGGGGAAGATCGAGCTGAAGGTGGCGATCACCTTGTCCTTGTAATAGCCGCCGCCGCGTTCCTTGGGCTTGTCGGCGGTGCCGGTCTTGCCCGCGACCTTGTAGCCCGGCACATCGGCAAAGCTGGCGGTGCCGTCGGTCACCACGAGGCGCAGCATATGCGCGGCCTCATTGGCCACCTTCTCGGACATCACCTGCGGGCCATAATGCGGCCCGTCCTGCTTGAGCAGCGTCGGGCTGATCTTATGACCGCCGTTGGCGATGGCGGCATAACCCGCCGCAAGGTGCAGCGGCGAGGCCGAGAGACCGTGACCATAAGAGATCGTCACCGTGCTCAGTTCGGTCCAACGCGCCGGCAGCAGCGGTTTGCCGCCCGACGCTTCGGTCAGTTCAACGCCGGTGGGTTCGAAGAACCCCATACGCTTCAGGAAGTCCTGCTGCCGCTCGGGGCCGATCGCCAGCGCGATCTTGCCGGTGCCGCGGTTGGAACTGTGCTGAATGATGCCTTCGACGGTCTGCTTGCCGTAGTTGTGGCCCTCGAACTCGCCGATGCGGAAACCGCTGACCTTCATCGGCGGCGAGGTGTCGATCACCGTGTCGGGCTTCACCAGCCCCAGATCAAGCGCCTGCGCGGCGGCAAAGATTTTGAAGGTCGAGCCAAGCTCGTAGACGCCCTGAACCGCGTGGTTGAACAGCGGGCTGTCGGCGGGGCTGCCCGACACCGGCGGGCGCGGACGGTCGTTGGGATCGAAATCGGGCAGCGAGGCCATGGCGATGATCTCGCCGGTGTGCACGTCGAGCAGCACCGAGGCCGCGCCCTTGGCGTTCATCAGCTTCATGCCCGAGGACAGCACCCGCTCGGTCGCTGCCTGCACGGTCAGATCAATCGACAGCTCCAGCGGTGCGCCGCCGCGGGCCGGATCGCGCAGCTCGTCATCAAAGAAGCGCTCGATCCCGGCGGTGCCGATCACCTCTGCCGAAGCCACGCCCTCACGGCCAAAGCTGGCACCGCCTAGAATGTGCGAGGCCAGCTTGCCATTGGGATAAAGCCGCATCTCGCGCGGGCCGAACAGCAGGCCCGGCTCGCCGATGTCATGCACCGCCTGCATCTGCTCGGGGCTGATTTTCTTCTTCACCCACATGAACTTGCGCTTGCCGTTGGTGAAATCCTTCACCAGCCGCTCGTGGTTCAGATCGGGGAAGATCTTCATCAACTCATCGGCGGCGCGCAGCGGCTCGATCATCTGATGCGGGTGGGCGTAGAGCGAATGGGTTTCCATATTGGTCGCCAGCACCCGGCCCTGCCGGTCGACGATATCGGCGCGCGAGGCAATGATCGAGGACCCCGGAAGCTGCGCCCGCGGCTCCTCGGCTTCGGATTGCGCCAGCATGCCCATGCGCAAGCCGATCACCACGAAGGCGCAGAAGAACACCAGCCCGAGCACCAGAAGACGGCCCTCGGCGCGCACGCGCGCCTTGTCGCGCATCTGCTCGTGGCGGATCCGCAGGTTCTCGCGCTCGATCGCATCCGGGTTCTCACCGCGACGCCGCGCATCCAGAACGCGGGCCAGAGGCCGAAGCGGGATGCGCCCGTTCATCGCGAGGCCCCCGAGGCAGCACCTGCGCTGGTCACGTCCACAAGGTCGTTGAACACCAGCGCGCGATTATCGGGGTAATTCACCTGATCAATGCGCCCGAACTGCTCGGGGCGCATCGGCAGCAGGCCCAGCCGCTCGAAGTTCAGATCGGCAAGGTCGCGCAGCCGGTCGGGACGGTTGAGATAGGCCCATTCGGCGCGCAGGATCGACAGCCGCGCGCGGGCGTCGCCAATGTCGCGCTGCAGCTGGCGCACGTTGTCCAGCGAGGCCTGCGTCTTGTAGTTCTCGTGATAGGCCCAGAAGGCCAGACCGATCACCGCCATAAAGGTGGTCACATAGAGAAGCGTGCGCATCAGCTCTTTCCTCTCAACTGGGGCATGGAGAGCACCCCAGACTCGATATCTCCGGCCGCGGCCTCGGTCCGCCGCCCCACCCGCAGCCGCGCCGAACGCGAGCGCGGGTTGACCGCAAGCTCTTCGTCGTCCGGCCCCACGGCCTTGCGGGTCACCAGTTCGAAGCGCGGCGCCTCGGCCTCGACCTGCGGCTCGTAGCGGCTGACCGAATTGAGACGGCCCGCGCGTGCCTGCAGGAAGCGTTTGACCATGCGGTCTTCGACGGAATGGAAGGTGACGACGGCCAGAAAGCCGCCGGGCTTCAGCGCGCGCTCGGCGGCCATCAGCCCGCGCCACAGCGCGCCATACTCATCGTTGACCGCAATGCGCAGCGCCTGAAACGAGCGGGTCGCAGGATGCGACTGGCCGGGCTTGGGGCGCGGCAGGCAGGCCTCGACGATGGACGACAGGCGCGCGGTGGTCTCGATCGGCTCGACCGCGCGCTCGCGCACGATGGCCTTGGCGATGCGGCGCGACGCGCGCTCTTCGCCGAAGGTGTAAAGCACGTCCGCCAGCGTGGTCTCGTCGAGCCGCTTCACCAGATCGGCTGCGGTCTCTCCCGCCTGCTCCATACGCATGTCGAGCGGCCCGTCCTTCTGGAAGGAAAAGCCGCGCTCGGCACGGTCCAGCTGCATGGACGACACGCCCAGGTCCAGCACCACGCCATCGACGTTCTGCGCATGGGCATCCATATTGGCGAAATTGTCTTCGACCAGCTCCAGCCGGCCCTCGTACTGGCCGATCCATTCGGCGGCCATCTGATGCGCCAGCGGATCGCGGTCGATGCCGATCACCTTGTCGGCGCCCGCTTCGAGCAGGCCCCGCGCATAGCCCCCTGCCCCGAAGGTGCCGTCAACCCAAGTGCCCCGCACCGGCGCAACCGCCTCGATCAGGGGCCGCAGCAGGACGGGTACATGCGGAGCGGCGTTGGGGTCTTTGGGCGCCGCCATGGGTCAGGCCTCCTCGGCTTCGTCGTCTTCGTCGAGCAGCTGCAGCGGATCGAAGTCCGCAGGCATCTCGTCGAGGAATTCCTCGGTTCCGGCCAGTTCATCCTCTTCGAAGGTCTCGGGCTTCCAAATCTGGAAGGTGTCGACGTTGGAGGCGAAATAGGCCCAGTCTTCGAGACCGATCTTAGCACGCAGTTTGGCCGGAAGCACGATGCGCCCGGTTTCATCAACGCTGGTGGTGACGGATTGGGTCGAGAAGAGACGCTCCAGAAGGCGGCGCTTCTGCGAGCCGCGCTTCATGTCCGAGATGCGGTCCTCGACGGCCTCCATCTCCTCGATCGTGTAGCATTCAAGGTATTTGCGGCGGTGATCGCCGTAGACGATCACGAAGTTCGGGTTGAGTCCTTCGGTCCAGTCCGGATCACCGGCTTCGAGCACACGGCGGAAAGAGGCCGGAATCGACACGCGACCCTTGCCATCCACCTTGTTGCGGCTCTCGCCTCTGAACCTAAGCCTGCGGCCCACTGTCCCTACTCTCAAATCCCCGAAACGAAATACGGCGGGCTGATCTGCTGCCACTGATCAACCCGCCGCCTTGACCCGTTTTCCGGGCTAGTCCAGCTGCGCGTGCCACCTGGGGGGATGTCTGCTCGCTCACGCGCTGGATTCTTCATGTGGACGAAGGGCGGGTGCCTGTATGAACCTGCTCGTTTTATTATTCTGGGATGTTCTGCTGGGGTCGTTTGGTGCCCCTTAATCCCGTCCCTTCGTCGTGGTTAAAGGTATGTCATGGGAAAGCATGGGAAGCAATAGGAATTTACGGCCTACACCCCCTTCATGTTGTCCACACAGCCTGTGCAAAACTACATCTTGGGCGACGTTAGGTCAGTTTTCACGAACATGTGGTAAGCGGGAACCAGCTCAACGCTAAATATAGTCACGCGGCTGTGAGTAAAAATTCCCCACAAAATCCCAAAAAAAATTTCCCAACCATGGCCGGAATCGCGATCTCGTGAGCATTTCCCATGTCCACGTGATCGCATCAAGCCCTGAATCGGCGCCGCTTTCCCCATGAATCGGCGATTGAGCCCCCAGGACCACAGGTCACGTGACTCGCGATCCCAGTTTGACCCACACCCCGTCCCATGGTTTCCCATGCCGCCCATCCCATCCCGTCCCATGCCATCCCGCGCGGCATCTGCCTCTGGCGCAGCACGTGACGCAAACGTGTGCCGCCACCCCCTGCCGCATTCTGGAATTTCGCCCCGGAACGTGATCTTGGGATCTCATGGACCGCACATCTCTCGCCACCGCGGCGCTCTTCGCGCTGCTTGCCCTCACCGTCACCGCTCTGACCGTCGGCCCGCAGCTGGTGCCGGGGGATGCGCTGCTTGGCGACAAGATGCAGCACGCGCTCGGCTTTGGCGCCATCGTCGCCCCGGTCGCGCTGCTGCGCCCGCGCTGGCTGTGGTGGCTCGCCCCCGCCACGATCGCCTTTGGCGGCCTGATCGAAGTGGTGCAGGCCTATGTCGGGCGCGACGCAGAGCTTGGCGACTGGGCCGCGGACGCTATTGGGGTGCTGACCGCCGCGGCGCTGGCGATGGCGCTGCGCAGCCTTCTGGCGCGCCGGGGCCTGCTGCGCAGCCGATAAGCGGCCCGTCAGTCCACCCCACGAAGTGCCGCGCTTTGCAGCGCAATTGCCCGCTCCCTCGCCGCGTGCCGCATGCGCGGGCGCGAGGCCGCCGCCCCGCCTTGACCCGGCCCGGCGCATGGCTGATACCTGCGCGCAAAGGACGTGACGTATGACAACCCCCCGTATTACCGACAGCCACTGCCATCTCGACTTCCCCGACTTCGACGAGGAACGCCCCGAGATCATCGCCCGCGCGCTCGAGGCAGGCGTGCATCGCATGGTCACCATCTGCACCCGCCTGCGCAACGAGCCGCAGGTGCGCGCGATCGCAGAGGCCAATGATCCGGTGTTCTACGCCGCGGGCACCCACCCGATGAGCGCCGCCGAAGAGCCCATGGCCACCGTCGACGAGCTGGTGGCGCTGGCGCAGCATCCGAAGTTCGTGGGCATCGGCGAGACCGGGCTCGACTATCACTACACCGCCGACAGCGCAGAGGTGCAGAAGACCTCGCTCAAGGTGCATATCGACGCGGCGCAGGAAACCGGCCTGCCGCTGATCATCCACGCCCGCGCCGCCGATGACGACATGGCCCGCATCCTCACCGAAGCCTACCGCGCCAAGCCCTACGCCTGCGTGATGCATTGCTTCAGCTCCTCGGCGGATCTGGCGCGCGCGGCGCTGGACTGCGGCTTTTACCTGTCGATGTCCGGCATCGCCGCCTTCCCCAAGTCCAAGGACCTGCGCGAGATTTTCGCCAGCGCCCCGCTCGAGCGCATCCTCGTCGAGACCGACAGCCCCTATCTCGCGCCGCCGCCCTACCGCGGCAAGCGCAACGAGCCGGGCTACAGCGTGCACACCGCCAAGATCGGCGCCGAAACCTTCGGGCTCAGCTATGACGAGTTCGCCGCCGCGACCGAGGCCAACTTCGAGCGCCTCTTCGCCAAGGCCGCAAGCTGGAGCGCTGCATGAGCGGCGAGCTGCGTTTCACCATTCTCGGCTGCGGCTCGTCGGGCGGCGTGCCGCGGCTTGGCGGCAATTGGGGCGACTGCGACCCCACAAACCCCAAGAACACCCGCCGCCGCTGCTCGCTGCTGGTCGAGCGCGACGGGCCCGAGGGCACGACCCGCGTGCTGATCGACACTTCGCCCGACATGCGCGCGCAATTGCTCGACGCGGGCATCGGTCATCTCGACGCGGCGGTCTGGACGCATTCCCACGCCGATCACACCAATGGGCTCGACGATCTGCGGCAGATCGTCTTCAACCGCGGCGACCGGCTGCCGGTCTGGGCCGATGGCGCCACGCAGAACGAGCTGATCTCGCGCTTCGGTTATGCCTTCGTGCAACCCGAAGGCAGCCCCTACCCGCCGATCTTCGATCTGCACACGATCACCGGCCCCTTCGCCATCGACGGCGCTGGCGGGCCGATCGAGCTGACCCCGATTGAAGTGGACCACGGCAGCATCGACGCGCTCGGCTTCCGCATCGCCGATCTGGCCTATGTGCCGGATGTGGTGCGCCTCCCCGAAGAGGCCTGGGCGCATCTGTCCGATCTTGAATGCTTCATCATCGACGCGCTGCGCCGCAAGCCGCATCCGACCCACGCCCATCTCGATTTGGCGCTGGAATGGATCGCCCGCGCACAGCCGCGCGCGGCGGTGCTGACCAATATGCACATCGATCTCGACTATGCCACGCTCAAGGCCGAGACCCCGGACCACATCAACCCCGCCTATGACGGCATGGTGCTGCGCTATGCGCTCTGAGGAGAAGCGCTGCGCAGACCTGCCGAGCGGCACGCCCCCCAAAGCCCTTTCATTGTTCCCCAAATACGCCCGCCGGAGGCCATGCGCCGCCCGGCGCATGCCCTGAAAGCTCCTCTCCCATGCAGGCCCTTCTCGACGTCATCCTCCCCGTCTTCATCGTCATCGGCGCGGGCTATCTCGCCAGTTGGCGCAAGCTGCTGACCGACAATGCCATCGACGGGCTCATGGGCTTCACCCAGACCATCGCCGTGCCCTGCCTGCTGTTCCGCGCCATGTGGCAGCTCGACCTTGGCGAATATTTCCGCTTCGATCTGCTGTTTTCCTTCTACGCCGGGGCAATCACCTGCTTTTTCGTGGCGCTCCTCGGCGCGCGCTTCATCTTCGGGCGCGACTGGGAGGACAGCGTGGTCATCGGCTTCTGCGGGCTCTTCTCGAATTCGCTGCTGATCGGCCTGCCGATCACCGAGCAGGCCTATGGCGAGGACGCGCTGAACGGCAACTATGCGATCATCGCCATGCACTCGCCGCTCTGCTACGCCATCGGCATCACCGCGATGGAGATCGCCCGCGCCCGCGGCACCGAACTGCGGCGGCTGCCGATCACCATCACCCGCTCGCTGTTTCGCACGCCGATGGTCATCGGCATCACCATCGGCATTCTCTTCAACCTGCTGAACGTCGAGCTGCCGCATCCGGTGACCGAGGCGCTGGCACTGCTCACCCGCACCGCCCTGCCCTGCGCGCTCTTCGCGCTTGGCGGCGTGCTCTTCCGCTACCGCCCCGAAGGCGATCTGCGCACCATTCTCTTTGTCTGCGCGCTCTCGCTCGGGCTGCACCCGCTGATCACCTACAGCCTCGGCACCGCCTTCGCGCTGCCCACCGACGCCTTCCGTTCGGCTGTGGTCACCGCCTCCGTGGCACCGGGCGTCAATGCCTATGTCTTCGCCAATCTCTACGGACGGGCCAAACGCGTCGCCGCCTCCTCGGTGCTGCTCGCCACTGGTATGTGCATCATCACCACCTGGGCCTGGCTGCACCTGCTGCCCTGAATGCTGCCATGCGCGGCGCCGCACACCTGTCGCAAATCGTCCATGACATGACGCGGCAGGCGTGACGCGCCGCCTAAGGATGCGCAACACTCGGATCCCGGAGGCCTAGGCGCCCCGGGTCCGGAGCAGACTACATGATTAACGTCTTGGCCAGCGTCTGGGCACTTCTGCTCGGGATCGTGCTCATCATGTTGGGCAATGGCATGCATTTCACCCTCATCGGCCTGCGCGGCGGGATCGAGGGGTTTTCGGCCACCGAGCTTGCGGTCGTCACATCCGGCTATTTCATCGGCTTCCTGTCCGGCGCGCGGGTGACGCCGGATCTCATTCGGCGGGTCGGCCATGTGCGGGTCTTCGCCGCGCTTGGCAGCTTCATGTCGGCGGGGCTTATTGCCCTCCCGCTGATCGCCGAGCCCTGGGCTTGGACGCTGCTGCGGGTGCTCATCGGCTTTTGCATGTCCGGCGTCTATGTCACCGCCGAAAGCTGGCTCAACCACGCCGCAACCAACGAGACCCGCGGCAAGGTGCTCTCGGCCTATATGATCGCGCAGACCCTCGGCATTATCGGCGCGCAGGGGCTGCTGTCGCTGGGCGATGCGGGCACCTCGGCGCTGTTCATCGGAGCCTCGATCCTCGTGTCGGTCTCTTTCGCGCCGATTCTGCTGTCGGTCACCCCGGTGCCCGCGGTCGAGGTCGCCCGGCCCATGCCGCTGCGCGCGCTCTTCAAAGGCTCGCCGCTCGGCACGGTGGGGATATTCCTGCTCGGCAGCGTCTATGCGACGCAATCGGGCATGGGCGCGGTCTTCGGCACGCAGATCGGGCTCGGCGCCGGGCAGATCGCGCTCTTCGTGGCCATGCTCTTTGCCGGCGCGCTGGTGCTGCAATATCCGATCGGCTGGCTGTCGGACCTGATGGACCGGCGCAAGCTGATCTTCGGCACCTCCGTACTCGGCGCTGCGGCCTGCGCGCTGGGATGGGTCACCGGCGGCGACCTTCGCGCGCTGCTCGCTGCGGCCTTCCTCGCGGGCGGCGTCACCACGCCGCTCTATGCGCTGCTGCTTGCCTTCACCAATGACGCGCTGTCGGCCGAAGACATGCCCGCCGCCTCGGGCGGGCTGGTCTTCACCTTCGGGCTCGGCGCCATCGCGGGCCCTCTGGTCACCGGCTGGGCGATGCAGGCGGCGGGCCCCGCCGCCTTCTGGCTGGTGCTCAGCGCGACCTTCGTGGCGATGGCCCTCTACGCGCTTTATCGCATGACACAGCGCGCGCCTCTGCCAATAGAAGAGGCCGAGAGCTATCTCAACGTGCTGCCGACCAGTTCGCCCGTGGCGGTCGAGGCTGCCGGCGCTTGGGCCGCCGAGAACGCCGAGGCAGACCGCGAAGAGCCGCCCCCCTACTAACCCCCAAAAACCACCCCCCGCTTCTTCTCTTTCAAAATACGCCGGGGGTGAATTGGCCGCAGGCCAAGAGGGGGCAGCGCCCCCTCTCGCGCCCTCACAATCAAAGTTCCCCACGGATTCTTTCCGCCACCCGCCGCAACCGCCAATTTGATGGTTCCCCCCGCGGCCCCGTGGATCTATACGGAGCCCGTTTGAACCGCCGGCAAAAGGACAGGTGAGCAATGGCTAACGTGGTCGTCGTGGGCGCCCAGTGGGGCGACGAAGGCAAGGGCAAGATCGTGGACTGGCTCTCGGAGCGGGCCGACGTGGTCGCGCGCTTCCAAGGGGGCCACAATGCAGGCCATACGCTCGTCATCGACGGCAAGGTGTTCAAGCTGAACGCCCTGCCCTCCGGTGTGGTGCGCGGCGGCAAGCTGTCGGTGATCGGCAATGGCGTGGTGCTCGACCCGTGGCACCTGGTGAAAGAGATCGCGACGATCCGCGAGCAGGGCGTCGAGATCAGCCCCGAGACGCTGATGATCGCCGAGAACACGCCGCTGATCCTGCCGATCCACGGCGAGCTCGACCGTGCCCGCGAGGAAGCGGCCACGAAGGGCACCAAGATCGGCACCACCGGTCGCGGCATCGGCCCGGCCTATGAAGACAAGGTGGGCCGCCGCTCGGTGCGCGTCGCCGATCTCGCCGATCCCGCGACGCTGGAACACCGCGTCGACCGCGCGCTGCAGCACCATGATGCGCTGCGCCGGGGCCTCGGCCTCGAGCCGGTGGACCGCGACGGTCTGATCGCTCAGCTGAAAGAGATCGCGCCGCAGATCCTCGAATATGCGGGCCCCGTTTGGAAAGTGCTCAACGAGCAGCGCCGCTCGGGCAAGCGCATCCTCTTCGAAGGCGCACAGGGCGCGCTGCTGGACATCGACTTCGGCACCTACCCCTTCGTGACCTCCTCGAATGTGATCGCCGGGCAGGCCGCCACCGGCACCGGCATCGGGCCGGGCTCGATCGACTTCGTGCTGGGCATCGTGAAGGCCTACACCACCCGCGTCGGCGAAGGCCCCTTCCCGACCGAACTTGATGACGAGGACGGCAACCGTCTCGGCACCCGTGGTCGCGAGTTCGGCACGGTGACCGGCCGCAAGCGTCGCTGTGGCTGGTTCGACGCGGTGCTGGTGCGCCAAACCTGCGTAACCTCGGGCGTCAACGGCATCTCGCTGACCAAGCTCGACGTGCTCGATGGTTTCGAGAACATCAAGATCTGCACCGGCTACGAGCTTGACGGCGAAGTGCTCGACCACCTGCCCATCGCGACCGAAGAACAGCTGCGCTGCAAGCCGATCTACGAAGAGATGGAAGGCTGGTCCGAGTCGACCGAAGGCGCGCGCAGCTGGAACGATCTGCCCGGCGCGGCGGTGAAATACGTGCGCCGCATCGAAGAGCTGATCGGCTGCCCGGTGGCGCTGCTGTCGACCTCGCCCGAGCGCGACGACACCATCCTCGTCACCGACCCTTTCGCGGACTGAGCGCGGCATGGCCCTCAGCTACAAATCCCGCCGCCGCTGGTCGCTGGTGATCCTGCTGGTGGGCCTGCCGCTCTACATCGTCGCGGCGGTGAGCGTGGTCAACGCGCTTGGCCGCCCGCCGATCTGGGTGGAGTTTCTGGTCTACGTCTTCCTCGGGTTCCTGTGGATGCTGCCCTTCAAGTTCGTCTTCAAGGGCGTCGGCAAGGAAGACCCGGAGGCGGAGCCGCCGCGCGAGGACTGAGGCTGCGCCAGAAGGGGCGTATTTGAAGAACAATGAAGGGGCGCGGCCGGTCAGGCTGCGCCCCTTTTTAGTTCCACGGCACGCGACTCGAACCGGGCGGGTGGCCTCCCAACGAAAAAGGGCGCCGGAAGACCGGCGCCCTTTTCCAATCCGTAAGGCGATCTGGCTCAGACCTTGCCCTTGCCGCTGGCGAAGATGCACAGCAGCGTCACGGCGGCGGCGAAGAGCACATAGTAGCCCACGTAGGCGAGGCCGTAGTTGCTCTGCAGCCAAGTCGCGATATAGGGCGCGAGCGAGGCGCCAAAGATACCCGCGAAGTTGAAGGTGATCGACGAGCCGGTGTAGCGCACGCGGGTCGGGAACGGGGCCGCCAGCGCGGTGCCGATCAGGCCGTAGGTCATCCCCATCAGCGCCATGCCCAGCGTCACAAAGCCCATGATGCGCATCTCGTTCTCGACCATCAGCACCGGCACGAGGAAGCTGAACACGCCGATCAGCACGGTGGTCAGCGTCAGGATCTGACGGCGGCCAAAGCGCTCGGCCAGCTTGCCGGCCAGCGGGATGAAGGCACCGAAGACAACCGAGCCCCAGATCTGGATCGCCAGCGCGTCGGTGAAGGGGATCTTCACAACCTTGACGTTGTAGCTCAGCAGATACGCCGTGCAGATGTAGAACAGCACGAAGGTCGCCAGCGCCACGAAAGTGCCGAGCAGGATCGAGACCTTGTGGTTCTTGAACAGCTCGACCGCGGGCACGGCAACGCGCTCTTCATTGTCGATGGCCTTCTGGAAGTCCGGCGTCTCGGTGATCGACAGGCGCACCCACAGGCCGACGGCGATCAGCAGCAGCGACGAGATGAAGGGAATCCGCCAGCCCCAGCTCAGCAGCGCCTCTTCGCTCATGAAGTGCAGCAGGATCCAAAACAGGCCCGACGACAGGAACAGGCCCAGCGGCGCGCCAAGCTGCGGGAACATGCCGTACCAGTTCTTCTTGCCCTCGGGCGCGTTCTCGGTGGCCATCAGCACCGCGCCGCCCCATTCGCCGCCAAGGCCGAAGCCCTGACCGAAGCGGCAGAGCGCCAGCAGCAGGGGCGCGATCACGCCGATGCTCTCGTAGCTCGGCAGGAAGCCGATCACCACGGTCGAGATGCCCATGGTCAGCAGCGCCGCAACCAGCGTCGCCTTGCGGCCGATGCGATCGCCGAAGTGGCCGAAGACCAGCGCGCCGAAGGGACGTGCGAAGAAGGCGATGGAGAAGGTGGCGAAGCTTGCCAGCAGCGCGGTCATCGGATCGCTGTTGGGGAAGAACAGCGTCGGGAAGACCAGCACGGCGGCGGTCGCATAGACGTAGAAGTCAAAGAATTCGATGGTGGTGCCGACGAGGCTCGCCGTCAGGACCTTGGCCGGGGAGTTCAGCGCCGGCGTGGCCCCGGCGCGCGGCGCATCATAGGCTGCGTCTGAGAGGGACATTTTATTTCGTCTTTCATTGCGTCTGGAACAGCTTTGTTCCGGGATGGGATCGGTTAACGCAATCAGACCGCGGGTGTAACCCGAGTCCCTGAGTGATTTTGTCAGCCCCGCTATGCGTTTAGCGCATACCGCGCCACACCCCCGAGCGCAAAACCCCTGTTTTCAAGGAAACCCGCCCCGAATTATGCCCCAAGGTCAGCCAGTTGCCGCGGGCCCTTTTGGCCGCGCAATAAAAATACCCGGAACCAGAGGTTCCGGGCACTCTATCCGTTGCGCAGCCTACGAAGCGCGCTCAGTCCTTGTCTGCCTCCAGCGCGTAGCGCTTGAACAGCCCGCCTTGGGTCATGAAGAAGGCAAAGACCGCCGCCGTCAGTCCGAACGTCTTGAAGTAGACCCAGTTCTCGGTGCTCATCGTGCGCCAGACGATCTCGTTGAGCAGCGCGAGGCCGAAGAAGAACGCGCAGATGCGTTTGGTGAGGATCATCCAGCCCTCTTCCTGCAGCGGCATCAGCCCCTCCATCACCTTGCGCAGATAGCTCTCGCCGCGCAGGATGCCGATCAGCAGCGCAGAGCCGAAGAGCAGATAGATCAGCGTCGGCTTCATCTTGAAGAAGCGCTCATCATTGAGCCAGACCGACAGGCCGCCAAAGACCACGATCAGCACCGCCGTAACCACCTGCATCGCCGACAGATGCCCGGTGAGCTTCCACAGCAGCCCGGTGCAGATCAGCATCAGCGGAATGAACCCTGCGGTGACCACCACAAAGCCCTGATACTCGCGCCCGCCGATGAGGTAGCTGTTGTCCTTCAGCAGCAGGTAGGCCACGAAAAAGGCCAGCACCGGCCCGAACTCGAGCACCGTCTTGAGGAAGGGATTGATCTGTTTGGTGGCCATGCGGGTCTCCTTGTGCGTCAGCAGAGATAGCGCCCCTGTGCCGCCTTCTCAATGGCGGAACCGCCCCGATGCACAGGACGTTGATCCCCCACCTGCGGAGGAGGCGTCATGATCGAAGAAATCCTGAATGAATTCCGGCACACCTTCTCGGCGGTCCCTGCCCCGGCAGCCTTTGCGCGGCTGATGGCGGCGGTGGTTCTGGCGGGCTGCATCGGGCTAGAACGCGAGCGGCGCGAGAAACCGGCGGGGCTGCGCACCCATATCCTCGTGTCGGTGGCCGCCTGCCTTTTCGTACTGCTGGGGCGCGAGCTGGCAGCGATGGATTTCGGCGGCTCCTCCGAGCAGCGCAACGATCCGCTGCGGATGATCGAGGCGGTGACCGCGGGCGTTGCCTTTCTCGCCGCCGGGCTGATCTTCACCTCGGGCGGCAAGGTGCGCAACATCACCACCGGCGCTTCGCTGTGGCTGGCGGGTGCGGTCGGGCTGGGCTGCGGTGCCGGTCAGATGCCGCTCGCCGCGATGACGACAGTGATCGTGGTGACGGTGCTGACGCTGCTGCGGCTGGTCGAAAACCGCATGGGCTGGGGCGAGGAGTGATCCCCGCCCGCGCCTGACGCTTAGTCCCTCGCGAGCCCGGTGAGCGCCGCGGCGAACTCCTCGGGATCGAAGGGCTGCAGGTCATCGATCTGCTCGCCGACGCCGATGGCGTGGATCGGCAGGCCGAATTTGTCGGCCAGCGCCACCAGCACACCGCCGCGCGCGGTGCCGTCGAGCTTGGTCATCACCAGACCCGACACATCCGCCACCTGCTGGAAGATCTCCACCTGCCGCAGCGCGTTCTGCCCGGTGGTGGCATCCAGCACCAGCAGCGTGTTGTGCGGCGCATCGGGGTCTTTCTTGCGGATCACCCGGACGATCTTGGCCAGTTCCTCCATCAGGTCCGCGCGGTTCTGCAGGCGGCCCGCGGTGTCGATCATCAGCAAATCGGCCCCCTCGGCCTGCGCCTTGGTCATCGCATCGAAGGCAAGGCTGGCCGGGTCCGAGCCCTCGGGCGCGGTCAGCACCGGCACCCCGGCGCGATCACCCCAGACCTGCAGCTGCTCGACCGCCGCAGCACGGAAGGTATCGCCCGCAGCGATCACCACCGATTTGCCGGCGGCGCGGAACTGGCTGGCGAGCTTGCCGATGGTCGTGGTCTTGCCCGAGCCGTTGACGCCCACCACCAGCACCACCTGCGGCGTCTTTGCGTAAAGCGGCAGCGGCTTGGCCACCGGCTCCATGATCCGCGCGACCTCGGCAGAGAGCAGCTCCTTGATCTCCTGCGTCGAGACACGTTTGCCATAGCGCCCCTCGGCGATATTCGCGGTCACCCGCAGCGCGGTGTCCACACCCATGTCAGACGCGATGAGCAGTTCCTCGAGGCTTTCGAGCATCTCATCATCAAGCGCCCGGCGCACCACCGGCTGCGCCGGTGTGCCCTTGCCGAAGAGCCGCCCGATCAGGCCACCGCCGCGCGCCTGCGGCACCTCGGGGTCCTGCAGCGGCGCGGGCACCTCCAGCGGCACCGGCCCCGGAGCTGGGTCGGCGGGCGGCACAACGGGGGCCTCTTGCGGCGCGGGCTGCGGGTCGGCAGGCGGCGGCGCCTTGGGGGTCTCGGGCACAGGTGTCGGCGCAGGCGTGGGTTCCGGCGCAGGTTCCGGCAGCGGCTCCGGCTGCGGATCGGCGGGCGGCGGCGCCTCGGGCTCGGGCGCGGGCGGCACCTCCTGCGGTGCGGGCGGGGTTTCCGGCGCGGGCGCGGGCGGCGTCTCGGGCACCGGCGGCGGCACATCCGGGCCCGGCGATGGCGGGGTCGGCGCGGGCGTCTCGGGGACGACCGGCGTTTCCGGGGTTTCGGGCGTTTCGGGGGCGTCTTCCGAGCCCCCCTCTTGGACGATCGCGTCCAGCCCTTCCTCGAGTTTCGAGGAGGATTTGAAAAGCTTGTTCTTGAGCTTGCCGAAGAAGGACATGGCTGGACCTCTCGCTGCCTTTTCCTTCACCTAATACGCGCCGCGCCGGGATAAAAGTGTGAGTTGACCTTTGCCGCGCCCGCAGCGTTGATGGGGCCATGTGGCGCGCCCTGCTTCTTCTCCTGCTTTGCCTTGCCGCAGCGCCGCTGCGGGCCGAACGCGGGCAGCCCGAACCCGGCACGCTCTGCTCGGCTGGGGCCTTCGGGCCGGTGCAATGCATAAGGCCCTCGCACACGGCCTATGACACCTGCCAGGCGATCGAGCATTTCGCCCGCCGCAACGGCCTGTCGCCGGGGTTCTTCGCGCGGCTGCTGTGGCAGGAAAGCCGGTTCGACCCGCATGCGCTCAGCCCGGCGAACGCGCAGGGCATCGCACAGTTCATCCCCTCCACTGCCAAGCTGCGCGGCCTCAAGGACCCCTATAACCCCGCCGAAGCGCTGGAATATTCCGCGCAATACCTTGGCGAGCTGGCCCGGCACTACGGCAATCAGGGGCTCGCGGCGGTGGCCTATAATGGCGGCGAGGCGCGGGCCGACGGGCTGATCGCCCGCACCGGCGGGCTGGCGCTCGAGACGATCAACTATGTCGCCATCATCACCGGGCTCGCAGCCGAGACATGGCGCGACACGCCGCCCGAGGATCACGACTTCCGCCTGCAGGGCGACATGCCCTTCCAGCAGGCCTGCTTCGAGCTGGCCCGCCATCGCAAGCTGACCAAATACCCCGAGGCGAAACCCCTGCTGCATCCTTGGGGCGTGCAGATGGCCTTCGGCACCACGCAGGACCGCGCGCTCTCGCAGTTCAACCGCCGCGCCAAATCCTGCGCCGCAGCGGTGGGCGGAGAGACACCGGAAATGATCTGGCAGAAAAGCCGCGCCAGCCCCCGCGGCGGCTATTGGATGGCCCGCCTTGGGCGCAACGGACGCGGTGAGGCGCAGCAGCTTTGCGCAAAACTGAGGCAATCGGGATGTATCTGCGCGGTCTACAAGAACCGCTAGGCCCGCCGATGACTTGGCCTAAAGCGATCACCGTGGCGAAATTTCTCCACCAAAACGGCCAATACCTGACACATTCCCAACTTTCAACGCCGCATCCTCGCAATCCGCCGCCCACGCGACCCTCGGCAGCGGACAGCCGAACCGGCCGCCCGCCCTTCCCCCGCCCGCCGCGCTCTGGCAGGCTGCTGACATGATCCGCCTCGCATGCCTCCTCGCCCTACTGGCCAGCCCGCTCGCCGCCGCCCAACCGATGACCGGCGCCGAGTTCGAAGCCTATGTCACCGGCAAGACGCTCTACTTCGGGCGCGGCGGAACGGCCTATGGGGTCGAGGAATATCTGCCGGACAGGCAGGTGCGCTGGTCCTTTATCGACGGTCAGTGCAAGGACGGCAGCTGGTATCAAGAGGGGCAGATGATCTGCTTCGTCTATGAGGACGCGCCCATGCCGCAATGCTGGAGCTTCTACCGAGAAGGCAGCGGGCTGCGCGCGGTGTTCGAGAACGACCCCGGGAACACGGTGCTCTACGAGGCGCAGCAGAACGACGAGCCGATGCTCTGCCTCGGCCCCGAAGTCGGCGCCTGACCTCCGCCGCTTCTTCTCTTTGAAAATACGCCGGGGGTGAGCCCGAAGGGCGAGGGGGCAGCGCCCCCTGACGCCCTCAGAACAGGCTGCCCTGCTCCGGTTTCTTCTGCGCGGCTTTCTTGGCCTTGGTTGGCGTCGCCGCGCCGCCGCCGATCTTCATTCGCCCGTCGGCAAATTCGATCTCCAGCCCGGCGGCTTCTTTGGCGGCGGCGGAGGTTGTCAGAACCTGCCCGCCCTCGCCGCGCACCACCGCGTAGCCGCGCGCCAGCGTGCCCTTGTAGCTCAGGGTCTGCAGCAGCCGCTCCAGCCCGTCGAGCTTGGCCCGCGGCTCCTCGACCCGGCGCGCACCGGCATCTTCGAGCCGCTTGCCCAGAGCCTTCAGCCGGTCGCCACCGAGGGCGATCTCGCGCTGGATGGGACGGAGCGACAGCCGGTCGGCGCGGCGCCCCAGCGCCTCGGCCCGTGTCGCCATCATCCGCGTGAGCAGCCCGGGGCGCAGCGCCCCGGCTGGTTGCGACAGCGCCAGACGGCGCCGGTCGACGCCGCGGATCAGCGCCTGCGGCAGCCGGTCGGCCAGCAGATCGAGCCTCTGGCGCGGCTGATCGAGCAGCATCTCGGGGCGTGGCAGGCCGCGCGCCAGATCGCGCAGCCGCTGGCCGCGCACCTCGAGCCGGTGGGTTTGCGCCCGGGTCAGCCGCAGCTGCGCCTCGGCGGCACGGGCCAGCAGGTCCATCCGCACCGGCACGGCGATCTCGGCGGCGGCGGTGGGGGTGGGTGCGCGCTTGTCCGAGACGAAATCGATCAGCGTGGTGTCGGTCTCATGCCCCACGGCGGAGATCAGCGGGATCTGCGAGGCGGCGGCGGCGCGGGCCACGATCTCTTCGTTGAAGCCCCAAAGGTCCTCGACCGAGCCGCCCCCACGCGCCACGATCAGCAGGTCGGGCCGCGGCAGCGCGCCGCCGGGGGTAAGCTTGTTGAAGCCCTCGATGGCGCGGGCCACCTCCGGCGCGCAGTTTTTGCCCTGCACCGCGACCGGCCAGATCAGCACCTTGCGCGGGAAACGCTCGCGCAGGCGGTGCAGGATGTCGCGGATCACCGCCCCGGAGGGCGAGGTCACCACACCGATGATCTCGGGCAGGAAGGGCAGCGGGCGCTTGCGCTCGGGGGCAAAGAGCCCTTCGGCTTGCAGCTGCGCCTTGCGCTTTTCCAGCATGGCCATCAGCGCGCCGAGCCCGGCAGGCCGCATGTCCTCGATGATGATCTGATAGCGCGACTGCCCGGGGTAAGTGGTCAGCCGCCCAGTGGCGATGACCTCCATGCCTTCCTCGGGCTGCATGTCGAGCTTGCTCGCGACGCCGCGCCAGACGATCCCCGAGATCACCGACTTGTCGTCCTTGAGATCGAGGTAGAGATGCCCCGAGCGCGGGCGCGAGATTCGCCCCAGCTCGCCGCGCACCCGGACGAAGCCGAACTCGCCCTCGATCACCCGTTTGACCGCCCCCGAAAGCTCGGAAACGGTGAATTCCGGCGTATTGCCCTCGCCGTCACCCCCCGGGGTGCCCGCGGGGCTGTCGTCCTCGAAAAGATCCATGCTGCTCGTCCTGCTCGTCTTGGGCGCAGAGTAACGGCGCGCGCCGCCGAGGGAAAGCCGCTGCCCGAAGCACGGTGCGAGGCGGGGCGGCGCGCGAGGGACTAGGGCTCACCACGGTCGAAGGAGGCGCTGCCATCGAGGATCGCTCGGACGGTCTCGCAGCCGTGCTCTTCAAGATAGAGGTACGCAGCGGCGGCGAAGCGGCGGGGCGCCAGCCCGTAGATCAGGATGTCGATGACGCCCGCAGACACCGGCGGCGTGAGCCCCGCAGCGTTCAGCAGCGTTGCGCGATGCTCCGGCGGCAGCGCCATCAGCTCCAGCGCATTGGCGATATATTCGTGATCGACCAGCGCGATCTTGCGCCCTGAGGTGTGCTGCTCGACCAGCGCATGGGCCAGCTCATGGGTCAGCAGTGAGCGGAAGATCACATCGTCGGGCAGCCCGGCATAGGGATCATCCGGCAGCAGGTTCGCGCGCAAGAGGTCCGGCTCGATGATCCGAATGCGCTCCAGCGTGCAATCGTAGGAGGCAAGGCAGCGCCCGATCTCATGCTCGAGCGTGGGGGCCGTGACGAGATCGATGGGCCGGGACTGCCTCAGTCCGCAAATACCAAGCTGCTCTCGCGCCGCGACGGCGGCCTCGCAGAGCAGCGCGCGCGTGGCCGCAGTTTCGGCCTCAACCCTGAAACCGGCATCTGGGCAGGGCATGGGCTCGGCCCAGAGCGTGATGGGCAGCAGCGCGGACACCCCGAGCGCAAGCGCCACGATCCACCGATGTTTTGCCAGCCTGCGCATGATCGCCACCTCCGACTGCCGTGATGGAAAGGCAAGCTAGCACCTGCGGAGTGCCACCGGAGTGACGGGGATCAACGTAGGGGGATCATCGCAAGGGGGATCACCGCGCGAGCCTGCCCTCACGTCTTGCCAGAACCCCCAGCCCCCGCTAGGACAGCCGCGATCCTCAAACAGCAGAGCGGTGCTCATGAATATCCTCATCCTCGGCGGCGGCGGTCGCGAACATGCCCTGGCCTGGGCGGTCATGCAGAACCCCAAGTGCGACAAGCTGATCGTCGCGCCGGGCAACGCCGGGATCGCGCAGATCGCCGAATGCGCCACGCTCGACATCGAGGACGGCGGCGCGGTGGCCGAGTTTGCGGGCGACAATGCCATCGATCTGGTGATCATCGGCCCCGAAGCACCGCTGGCCGCTGGCGTCGCCGACCGGCTGCGCGACGCCGGTCTGCTGGTTTTCGGCCCCAGTCAGGCCGCCGCACGGCTCGAGGCGTCGAAGAGCTTCACCAAGGAGATCTGCGACGCCGCTAAAGCGCCCACCGCGGGCTATGGTCACTTCACCGACGCGGAAAGCGCCAAGGCGCATGTGCGGGCCGAGGGCGCGCCGATCGTGGTCAAGGCTGACGGGCTGGCCGCAGGTAAAGGCGTGATCATCGCCGAGACCGTCGCGCAAGCCGAAGAGGCCATCGACGACATGTTCGGCGGCGCCTTTGGAGGTGCGGGCGCCGAGGTGGTGATCGAAGAGTTCATGACCGGCGAGGAAGCGTCTTACTTCGTGCTGGTCGATGGCACCGACGTGCTGCCCATCGGCACTGCGCAGGATCACAAGCGCGTCGGCGAAGGCGACACCGGCCCCAACACCGGCGGCATGGGGGCTTATTCCCCCGCTCCGGTGCTGTCCGACGCGGTGGCGCAAAAGGCGCTCGACGAGATCGTCAAGCCGACCATGGCCGAGATGGCCCGCCGCGGCACGCCGTATCAAGGCGTGCTCTACGTCGGGCTGATGATCGAGAACGGTCAGCCGCGGCTGGTGGAATACAACGTGCGCTTTGGCGATCCCGAATGTCAGGTGCTGATGATGCGGCTTGGCGCGCAGGCGCTCGACCTGATCCATGCCTGCGCCGAGGGCCGTCTGGCCGACGCGCAGGTGACCTGGGCCCAAGACCACGCGATGACCGTGGTGATGGCCGCCGAGGGCTATCCCGGCAGCTACAAGAAGGGCACGGTGATCGGCGGGCTCGAAGGGCTCACCGAGGACAGCTTTACCCAGATGTTCCACGCGGGCACCGCCGAGAAGGAGGGCGCGATTGTCGCCACCGGCGGGCGTGTGCTCAACGCCACCGCGCGTGGTACGACGCTGGCCGAGGCGCAGGCCCGCGCCTATGCGCTGGTGGATGCGGTCAACTGGCCCGAGGGCTTCTGCCGCCGCGATATCGGCTGGCGCGCGCTCTGAACAGGCGCAAGAGGGGGCGCTGCCCCCTCGCCCTTCGGGCTCACCCCCGGCGTATTTGGAAAGAGAAGAAGGCAGGGCGCAACCGTCCTACCTTCTTCTCTTTAAAAATACGCGCGCCGCAGGCGCTCACGGCGCAGCCGTGAACTCGAGGTCGCCACTCCGCGCTCAGGCTGATCGCGGCGTGATCACCTCCATCGGGGTGACGATCATGTCGAGCGGCGCGTCGGTGGGCTCGAGCGGGATGTCCTCGGCCTCCTGCTCGGCATAGGCAAAGCCAAGCGCGAAGGTCGGGCGCGCGGCGCGCAGCAGCGCCAGCGTGCGGTCATAAAAGCCGCCGCCATAGCCCAGCCGGTGGCCCGCGCGGGTGAAGGCCAGCAGCGGCACGATGAGGATCTCGGGCGTGATGAACTCGGGGCTCTCGGGGATCGCGGCGCCGAAACGACCCTCGACCAGCGCCATCTCGGGTTCCCAGCGGGCAAAGCGCAGCGGCTGGTGCAGATCGTCGATCACCGGGATCGCCACGGGCCCATGCGCCGCCGCCTCGGCCATCGCCGGGATCGGGTCGATCTCGGAGCGGATCGGCATGTAGCCTGCCAGCGGCACGCCGCGGTAGCCCGCCAGAACCGAGCTCAGTTGCCCTGCCCCGGCGCCGCTGTCGGCGGCATGGGCGGCCTTGCGGCGGGCGCTGGCGGCGGCCCGCGCCGCGCGTTTGGCCTCGGCAAGAGAGCCCGCCGTGCTCACAGCAGCACCGCCTGCGCCAGTCCGAGGAAGGCGAAGAAGCCCACCACATCGGTCACCGTGGTGACGAATGTGCCCGAGGCCAGCGCCGGGTCGATCTTGAATTTATCGAGCACCACCGGCACCGCGATGCCCGCGAGCCCCGCCACCACGAGGTTGATCACCATCGCCGCGGCGATCACCAGCGCCAGCATGTGACTGCCGAACCAGACGTATTCCAGCAGCCCCATGACCACGGCAAAGCTCGCGCCATTGATCAGCCCGACCATCAGTTCCCGGCGGATAACCCGCCAGACGTTGGAACTGGTCAGATCGCGCGTCGCCAGCGCCCGCACCGCAACGGTCAGCGACTGGGTGCCCGCGTTGCCGCCCATGGAGGCCACGATGGGCATCAGCACCGCCAGCGCCACCAGCGCGCCGATCGTCTCTTCGAACTGCGCGATCACCAGCGAGGCCAGAACCGCGGTCAGCAGGTTCACCCCAAGCCACGGCAGGCGCTGGCGCGTGGTTTCCAGCACGCTGTCGGAGATATGGCTGTCGTCACCGACACCGGCGAGGCGCAGGATGTCTTCTTCGTGCTCTTCGTCGAGCACGGTCATCGCGTCGTCGATGGTGATGACACCCACCAGCCGCTCGTTCTCGTCGACCACCGGCGCCGAGATCAGGTGGTACTGGTTGAACATATAGGCGACCTCGGCCTCGGGGCGGGTCACCGGGATCACGTTGAAGGTCTCTTCCACCAGCGACTTCAGCAGCACCTCGCGGCGCGAGGCCATCAGCTTGCCCAAGGTGACATTGCCCACCGGGCGCAGCTTCGGATCGACCAAGATGATGTGATAGAACTGCTCGGGCAGATCCTCGGTGCTGCGCAGGTAATCGATGGCCTCGCCGACGTTCCAGTATTCGGGCGCCATGACCACTTCGCGCTGCATCAGGCGGCCCGCGGAATACTCCGGGTAGGTCAGCGATTTCTCGACCGCGATCCGGTCGCTGTCCTCGAGCACGTCAAGGATCGCCGCCTGCTGGTCTTCCTCGAGATCCTCGAGCAGGTCGACCACATCGTCGCTGTCCAGCTCGCGCACGGCCTCGGCCAGAACCTCCGGCTTCAGCGCGCGGATCACCTCTTCGCGGATCGACTCGTCAAGCTCCGACAGGATGTCGCCGTCGAACTCCTTGTCGTAGAGCTTGATCAGCCGCAGCCGGTCGAAGGCGTTGATCTGTTCGAGAAGGTCGGCGATGTCAGCCGGGTGCAAGGGCTCCATCAGCTCGACGAGCTGCGCGCGGTCGCCCACGTCCACCGCGTAGAGGATCGAGGACACCACCTTGCGCTCAAGCGGGTTGGTGTCGTCGTCCTGGGTCTCTTCCGCCGCCGGGTTTCCGGTCTCTTCGGTCATGCCCTGCCCCATTGAATGCCGTTCGCGCAGACTCTAGGGGATTGCGGGAACGAGCAACAGAGGCGCATTGCGCTTGACCCCGGCCCTCCGCATCCTAGGGCGGCCCTATCCACGAGGATCCGCATGGCAAGCACGCTTCATCTTGGTCAAACCCTGAGCTTCACCGCCTCGCCTTTCAGCGAAGGCCCCGCTGCGGCCCGCCATGACAGCGCCGGGGCGCTGCTGATCGAGGGCGGCGTGATTCGCGAGATCGGCAGCGCCGAGGCGCTGCGCGCGGCGCATCCGGCGGCGCAGGTGGTAGATCATGGCAAGGCGCTGATCGTGCCGGGATTTGTCGATGCCCACGCGCATTACCCGCAGACCCCGATGATCGCCAGCTGGGGCAAGCGGCTGATCGACTGGCTGAACCATTACACCTTCCCCACCGAGGCGCGCTTTGCCGACCGCGCCTATGCCGATGAGATCGCCGGGCGCTATCTCGACCTTCTGCTCGCGCATGGCACCACCTCGGTCTGCTCCTACTGCACGATCCATCCCGCCTCGGTCGAGGCGCTGTTCGCCGCCGCCGAGGCGCGCGGCATGCGGGTCTTCGCAGGCAAGACCTGCATGGACCGCGACACCGCCCCCGAGTTCCTGCGCGACAGCGCGCAATCGGCCTATGACGACAGCAAGGCGCTGCTGGAGCGCTGGCACGGCAAGGGACGCGCCGAATATGTGATCACCCCGCGCTTCTCGCCCACTTCCACGCCCGAGCAGCTGCAGGCGCTCGGCGCGCTCTGGGCGGAACACCCCGAGGTGCTGATGCAGACCCATCTGTCCGAGCAGACCGATGAGATCGCCTGGGTCAAATCGCTCTATCCGCAGGCGCGCGATTATCTCGACACCTACGAGGCCTACGGGCTGCTGGGGGAGCGCGGTCTTTACGGCCACGCCATCCATCTGGAGCCGCGCGAACATGCGCGGCTGCAAGAGGTGAACGCGGCGCTGGTGCATTGCCCGACCTCGAACACCTTCATCGGCTCGGGGCTATTCGACATGGACGGGCTGACCAAGGCCGGGATGCGCGTCGGGCTCGCCACCGACACCGGCGGCGGCTCGTCCTTTTCCATGCTGCGCACCATGGCGGCGGCCTATGAGGTCGCGCAACTGCGCCACCGCCCGCTGCATCCGGCGGAACTGCTGTGGCTGGCGACGCAGGGCTCGGCGATCTCGCTCATGGCCGAGGACCGGATCGGCAACCTCGCGCCGGGGCTGGAGGCGGATTTCACCGTGCTCGATCTGGCCTCCACCCCCGCCATCGCGCAGCGCGCGGTGAGTGCCGAGGATATCTGGGAGGCACTCTTTCCCACCATCATGATGGGCGACGACCGCGCGATCACCGCCACCTATGTGGCCGGAAAGCGCGCGCTCTGAGCGCGCGCGCCGTAGCTGGCACTCGTGCCAGTTACTTGCGCAATTCCAGTTACTTGCGCAGACCGATTTACTTGCGCAGCCCCATGACCAGCGTCCAATAGCGACCGTTCTGCGCGAGACCAAACTCGCGCAGGTCGCTGCGCGACATCGCTGCGCGGTGCGAGGGGGATTTCGCCCAAAGCTCCATGGCGCTGTCGATGCCGAGCGGGGTCATGGCGACGTTTTCCGCCACCTCGCGATAATCATAGCCCGCCGCGCGGGTCCGGGCGCCGACGCGGCTGCCGTCGCTGCCCACGTGGCTCATCTTGTTCATCCGCGCCATGTCATCCGAATGGGCCTGCGCCGCGCGCTGCAATTGCCCCGAGCGCGACAGCGGTGCGAGCCCCTGCGCACGGCGCCAGCTGTTGAGCGCGGCTGCCGCCTCGGACCCAGAGCTTTGCACCACCTGCCCCGGTGCGCGGCGCAATTCGACGATGCTGGCCCCCTCGATCTGGCCGCCGCTGGTGCCGACCGTCTGCACAGTACTACGCTGCACCGTGCTGCGCTCAACCGTGCTTCGGCTGACGGGCTGCGCGGTACTGGCGGTCGGCGCGCTGCGCACGTCGACGCAGGCGCTCAGCGACAGAGCGGCGATGGTTAGGCTCAGGGCGACAGGCGTGAAGCGCATGGGAAACTCCGTGAAAGATCGTATCCCCACGGTAAATGGCGCGATGGCACCATTTCGGCAAGGCAGATGCGCGGGCCAAGGCGGGTCACCGCCGCCGCCTCACTTGGTGCGCGCCACCACCATCGCCCAGTAATTGCCGCTTTGGGCCAGCCCGTATTCGGTGACGTCGCGCATCAGCATATTGGACCGGTGCGGCGGCGAGTTGGTCCAGATCTCCATCGCCCCGTCGAGCCCGCGGCGGGTGACCGCGATATTCTCGGCCCCGCGCCGCAGGTCATAGCCCGTGCGCTGGATGCGGTCGCCGATCTGGCTGCCGTCGCTGCCGGTGTGGGTCATCTTCTGCATCCGCGCCATGTCGCGCGCATGGCGTCGCGCCACCTTTTGCAGCACTGGCGAATAACTCAGCGGTGCCAGACCGTTGCGCTGGCGCAGCGCGTTCAGTTGCGCGCCCTTGGGGTTTTCGACGAATTGCGCGGGCTGGCCGCCGCTGTCCTGTTGCGGCAGCGGCACCACCACGCAGGCTGAAAGCGCGGCGCAAAGGGCAAGCGGCAGGAGGCGGGTCAGAAAGAGGCGTCTCATGTCGGGCTCCGGTCGTGTCGGATCTAGGCGGCGTCAGATCTAGGCGGCGTCCGCTGAAGGATAGCCAGACCACAAAAGAGATCAGCCCAGCCCCGCCAGCGTACGCGCCATTTCTTGATGACGTGTCAACGCAGCAACAATGTCTATGGTTGCAATCTGCCCGTCACGCACAACCTGACGCCCTTCCACAAACAGGTGGCGCACCTTCTGCGGCCCCGCCAGCAGCAGCGCCGCCGGGTCCCAGCTGCCCGCGCTTTCAAGCCCGGTCACATCCCACAGCGCCAGATCCGCGCGCAGCCCCACGGCCACCTGTCCGCAATCGAAGCGGCCCAGCACCTCGGCACCGCCGCGCGTCGCCACGCGCAGCGCCTCGCGGGCGCTCATCGCGTCGGCACCGTTCTGCACCCGCTGCAGCAGCATCGCCTGCCGCGCCTCACCGATCAGGCTGGCCATGTCGTTGCTCGCCGAGCCGTCGACCCCGAGCCCCACATTCACCCCCGCATCCAGCATGCCGCGCACCGGCGCGATGCCCGAGCCGAGGCGGCAGTTGGAACAGGGGCAATGCGCCACGCCGGTGCGTGTCGCGGCGAACAGGTCGATCTCCTGCCCGTCGAGCTTCACGCAATGGGCGTGCCAGACATCCGGGCCGGTCCAGCCCAGATCCTCGGCGTATTGCCCCGGACGGCAGCCGAATTTCTCCAGCGAATAGGCCACGTCCTCGTCGTTCTCCGCAAGGTGGGTGTGCATCATCACCCCCTTGTCGCGGGCGAGAATGGCGCTGTCGCGCATCAGCTCGCGGCTCACCGAGAAGGGCGAACAGGGCGCAACGCCGACACGCACCATGGCACCCTCCGAGGGGTCATGGAATGCGTCGATCACCCGGATGCAATCTTCGAGGATGGCGCCCTCGTCCTCGACCAGCGAATCCGGCGGCAGCCCGCCGTTCGAGACGCCAATGCTCATACTGCCGCGGGTGGCGTGGAAGCGCAGACCGATGTCCTGCGCCGCGGCGATCGTGTCATCGAGCCGCGCACCATTGGGATAGAGATAGAGGTGATCCGAGCTCATGGTGCAGCCCGAAAGCGCCAGTTCCGCCAGCCCGACCTGCGCCGAGATATAGAACTCCTCGGGGCCGAAGCGCTCCCAGATCGGGTAAAGCGTCTGCAGCCAGCCAAAGAGCAGCGCATCCTGCCCGCCCGGCACCGCCTTGGTCAGACCTTGGTAGAGATGGTGGTGGGTGTTCACCAGACCGGGCGTCACCACGCAGCCGCGCGCATCAACCACCTCGCCGGTGGTCTCCAGCCGCGGCCCGATGCCCGCGATCACCCCGTCACGCAGCAGGATATCGGCATCCGAAAGCTCGGTGCCCGCGTCATCCATGGTCAGGACGGTGCGCGCGTTGCGGATCAGGATTTCGCTCATGTGGGGGCTCCTCGGGTGGTGCCCCTACCCTGCCCTTACGGGCAGACGAAGGAAAGACCGCCCGGATTTAGGGTGTTTCGGGTTTTACCGAAGAATGCGCCAGAATGTGCCGGGGGCTCCGCCGCTCCCTGCCCGGCTCAGCCCTGCAGCAGCGCCAGCGCCGCGGCGTGGATCTCGGGATTGGCGGCGGCCAGAACCTGCCCGCCCTCATGCGCCTTGCCGCCCTGCCAGTCGGTCACCAAGCCGCCCGCGGCCTCGATCACCGCGATCGGTGCCTGAATGTCATAGGCCTGCAGCCCCGCCTCGATCACCAGATCGATCTGACCGGCGGCCAGCAGCGCATAGGCGTAGCAATCCATGCCATAGCGGGTGAGCCGCGCCTCGGCGGCAACCCGTCGGAAGGCCGCGCCCTCGGCCTCGGTGCCAACCTCGGGGAATGTGGTGAAGAGGATCGCCTCGGACAGCGGACGCGCCGGGCGGACGGCAAGCTGACGCTGGCCCAGCGGCCCCGACCATTCAGCGCGGCCAAGCCCGCCTTCGAAACGCTCGCCAGTATAGGGCTGATCGATGACGCCCAGAACCGGGCCGGTGGCGTCGGAGAGCGCGATCAGCACCCCCCATGTGGGCGTTCCGGACAGGAAGCCGCGGGTTCCGTCGATCGGATCGAGCACCCATGTCAGCCCGCTGTCGCCCGGCTCATGGCCGTATTCCTCGCCAAGGATCGCATCCATGGGGCGGCGCGCGGCCAGCACCTCGCGCATCGCCTGCTCGGCGGCGCGGTCGGCCACGGTGACCGGATCAAAGCCTTCGGAGAGTTTGTTGTCCGCGCCAAGACCCTCGGCGCGGAAATGCGGCAGGATCGCTGCGCGCGCCGCTTCGGCCATTTCGCCAGCGGTGCGCCAGAGCTCGTCTGCCAATGCTGCGGAAATCCCCGTCTTGGAAGTGCCGGCCTTGGATGGACCGGTCCCGGAAGTTCCCGTCTCGAACGTCTCGCTCATGGCTGCCCCCTGCTGCGCGCTCCTCGAAGGATCAGCTAGCGCAGGGAGCGCCGAGGCTCAAGCGACGTCCGAAAGAACGCGCGCCAGTTCGAACAGGCGGCGGCGCTGGTTCTCGGGGATCGCGTAGTAGGAGCGGACCAGATCGAGCGCTTCTTTGTCGCCAAGAATGTCGGCGGGCATCGCCGGGGCCGCCGCAGCGGTTTCCTCGGTCTCGTGCTCGCTTTCGATGCCTTCGAAGAAGAAGCTCACCGGCACTTCGAGCGCATCGGCGATGTCCCACAGGCGGGAGGCGCTGACGCGGTTCGCACCGGTCTCGTATTTTTGGATCTGCTGAAACTTGATACCCACATGTTCTGCGAGCTGCTGCTGGGTCATGCCAACAAGCCAGCGGCGGTGACGAATGCGTTTCCCGACATGAACGTCCACGGGATGAGTCATCGTGTTTTCCTTTTCACTCGCCCTGCTCAAACCCAGAGCACTAACAAAATCCAACCGCTCACAGCTGCGGCCGGAGCTACACCTTTAAGACGAACCGAAGCTACCGCGGTTCCGCTCTTCAAATCAAGGGAGTTGCGGCCCTATCGCTGAGCGCGGTTAATGGGTTGCACTTGTCGGTTGTAAATCCAAACAATGACTTAAGGTCGCTTCACGAGATTTCATAATTTTGACAAGATTTCTGGGGGCTGAGGAATTACGGGTAGTTACCTATACGAAGGGATATTTCATGCGTGCTTATCTCCAACAGAGCCCCGGGGCGGAGCCGAATCTGCAAGAGATTCCCCGGCCAGATCCGGGCCCCGGACAGCTGCGCCTGAAGATCGCGGCCTGCGGTCTCAACTTCGCAGATCTGCTGATGATCGAGGGCCGGTATCAGGACACCCCGGAGACACCCTTCGTGCTTGGGATGGAGGTCGCCGGAACCATTGATGCTGTAGGCCCTGATGTGACCGATTTCCAGCCCGGAGAGCGTGTCGCGGTCTTCGGCGGTCAGGGCGGTCTGGCGGAATTTGGCGTGTTCGATGCCCACCGGGCGGTGCATCTGCCGGACACCATGAGCTTCACCGAAGCCGCCGGATTTCAGATTGCTTATGGTACCAGCCACCTCGCCTTGGACCACCGCGCCCGGCTGCAGCCCGGCGAAACGCTACTTGTGCTCGGTGCTGCGGGCGGTGTCGGGCTGACCGCCGTCGAGATCGGCAAACTCATGGGCGCAACGGTCATCGCCTGCGCCCGCGGCCCCGAGAAACTCGAGGTGGCGCGCCGCGCCGGGGCCGACCATCTGATCGACGCGCGCGAGGCTGACCTCCGCGCCGAGGTGAAGGCGCTTGGCGGGGCCGATGTGGTTTATGACGCGGTGGGCGGCGAGCAGTTCACCGCCGCCTTCCGCGCCTGCAACCCCGAGGCGCGCATTCTCACCATCGGCTTTGCCAGCGGCGAGGTGCCGCAGATCAAGGCCAATCACCTTCTGGTCAAGAACCTGACGGTGATGGGTCTCTACTGGGGCGGCTACCTGACGTTCCGCCCCGAGGCGCTGACCGGCTCGCTGGCGCAGCTTTTTGCATGGCACGGCGAGGGCAGACTGCATCCGCATGTGAGCCACGTCCTGCCGCTCGCGCGGGTGGCAGAGGGCCTCGATCTGCTGCGCAGCCGCAAATCCACCGGCAAGGTGGTCATCGAGATCCCCGGCTGACCGAGCGGCTCTTACTCCGCCGCCATCTCCGGACGGCGGCGCAGGGTGCAGAACTCAGACCGAAGCATCTCCTGCAGCGGCTCGATGATCTGCGGCTTGGCGCCCGAGCCGTAGAGACAGATCTTCTGCAGCCCAAGGTCGGGCAGCACCCCCTGCGGGATCATCTCGAAATGCTGCGGCGCGTGGCCTTCGAGGATCGGCGTCACCGCTAGATCGGCCGACACCGAAACCTCGATGGTCCGATCCATCTCGGAATCCACCGCCAATTCCCAATCCAGCCCCTCGCGCTCCATCTGCGCGATGGCGACGGGCCGGAACCCGCAGCGGCGCGAGAAGGCGATGCGCAGCGGCTTGCTGCGCCACGCGGTGCCATCGGGCGCGCCGAACCAGCGCAGCGGCACCTCCAGCAGCGCCTCGCCGCCCCCGCCCGGCTCGCTTTCGGTGGTGAGGATCACGTCGATCGCCCCTCGCGCGAACTGGTCCTTGAGATCGGCGGTGTAAGAGCTGATCAGCTGCACCCGCACCCGCGGGTAATCGCGCTGCATGCGCTTCATGATGCGCGGGATCACCGGGTAGACGATATCATGCGGCACCCCCAGCACGATCTCGCCCTCCCAGTCCTGCCGGGTCAGCCGCGCATAGATCTCGTCGTTCATCTCCACCATGCGGCGGGCGTATTTCAGCAGTTGCTCGCCCGCGGGGGTCAGCGCCACGCCGCGCCCCGAGCGATCCAGCAGCGCCAGCCCCAGCATCTCTTCCAGCCGCTTGAGCTGCATCGAGACCGCGGATTGCGTCAGGTTGAGAAAGCCCGCCGCGCGGGTCACGCCGCCAGCATCGGCCACCGCCACGAAAGAGCGCAGGGTCGTCAGGTCGAGATTTCGCATACATCAGCCCTCGTGATGAATCCCTTCAGGAACATTCGTTTTACGAATTGACGTGCCGAGAGCATAACCGATCACACAGCAACATGGAAACAACGCAATACATCAAGATTTGTGAAGGATAGCCTCATGTCCCGTGATATCGCCCCCTCTGCATCCCTGCCCCGCGGCCTCGCCCGTGCCCGCGTCACGCGCCGCCGCGCCACGCTGCCCGCGCGCTTTCTGAGCCTCATCGGCCTCGCGCGCCAGCGCCGCCATCTCGCCGAGCTTGACGCGCACCTGCTGCAGGACGTCGGCCTCACCCGCAGCGAGGCCGAGCGGGAAGCGGGCCGCGCTTTCTGGGACGCCCCAAGCCATTGGCGCGGCTGACCCCGGCACAGCAACCTTAACGATTTGACTTAAAATCTTGTCGCACAGTGATTTCGGCCCGGCACCCCGGCGGGTCGCCCTGCCCTCTCCGCCGCGCGCCGCGCGGACCTCACGGAGAGGGCATTTTTAGTTCATAAACAGCGCTTTTTGCGCATCGCTCTTCTTGAAAACAACATACAGACTGCCAATATCGGAGCAGAACAGTTATCTTTTGACTGCAGATATTCAACTCGGAGGACAGGACCCGATGGCAGACTTCAACACAATCCGGACCCACGGCGCGGCCGGCGCACGCGCGGCCCAGATTGACGCGGGGCTCCGCGCGCACATGAACAAGGTCTATGCGACCATGTCCGTGGGCATGCTGCTGACCTTCGCAGTCGCCTGGGCCGTGGGCACCAGCCCCAACCTGCTCGCCGTCTTCCGCGACCCGATGACGCTGCAGCCGAACATCCTCGGCTGGATCGTCATGTTCGCCCCGCTGATCATGGTCTTTGCCTTCGGCGCGGCGCTCAACCGCCTCTCCGCCGCTGGCGCGCAGCTGTTCTTCTACGCCTTCGCGGCGGTGATGGGCCTGTCGCTGAGCTGGATCTTCGTGGCCTTCACCGGCTTCTCGATCGCCCAGGTCTTCCTGGTCACCGCGATCGCCTTCGCCGGTCTGTCGCTTTGGGGCTACACCACCAAGAAAGACATCTCCGGTTGGGGTTCGTTCCTGATCATGGGCGTGATCGGCATTCTGGTCGCCTCGATCATCAACATCTTCCTCGGCTCGCCAGCGATCTACTTCGCCATCTCGATCCTTGGTGTGCTGATCTTCGCAGGCCTCACCGCCTATGACACCCAGAACATCAAGAACACCTACCTCCAGCACGCCGCCCACGGCGACAGCGAGTGGCTCGCGAAATCGGCCATCGTCGGCGCGCTGAACCTCTACATGGACTTCATCAACATGTTCATGTTCCTGCTGCAGCTGCTCGGCAACCGCGAGTAATCGCACCGCCAGCACCGGCTTACCGGCCCCGCCAGACCCAAGGGTTTGGCGGGGCTTTTCTTTTGCGCGAGGCCATAGGCGGATCGGGTCAGAGCGTTACCATCACCTCTCCGGGCAGCAGTTCAGCAGCCATCAGCCCGCGCAGCGAATTGCCGATCCACAGCCGCTTGGCCCATTGCAGGTCCGCAAAGGGCACCGTGGCCTCGGCAAAGGCCCCCTCCTCCAGAAGCTGCTCACGCAGGATCCCCGGCAAAAGGCCGGATGCGAGCGCCGGGGTCACCCGCGCGCCGTCTTCACGCTCCAGAAAGACGTTTGTGTAAGCCCCTTCGCAAAGCGCGCCCTCGGTGTTGAGGAACAGAAGCTCCGCCACGCCCTCGGGCCGCGCCTTCAGCGCCGCATCATAGAGCGCCCGCGCCGTGGTCTTGTGGCGCAGCAGCGTGTCCTCAGGATCAAGCCGCGCCGCGCACAGCTGCACCTTTGTCCCCGCGGGGACGGTGACAGGCTCAAACGGGGCCGATGTGATCTCCACATCCCCCGCGCGCGCCACCGTCAGACGCAGCCGCTGCGGTGTCTCGGCGTGGAAGCTCTCCAGTGCCTCCGTCAAAGCCTCGGGGGCCACATCAAACCCCAGCGCCGCGCAGCTGCGCAGGCAGCGCGCCAGATGCCGATCACCCCGCAGGGCGCCGCTGCCGGGCTCCCAGCGCAGCGTTTCGATCAGCCTCAGGCCGTCATCAATCCGGTCACGAAACGGGCTTTCCACAGCGCCTCCTCATATTCCGCGTCGCAAGTGCTGTCGTGCACGATGCCGCCGCCGACCCCCATCAGCGCGCGCCCCGGCGCGGTCACGTTCAGCGTGCGGATCGCCACGTTGAACTCCGCCCTGCCATCGGGCGCAGCCCAACCCAGCGAGCCGCAATAGACGCCCCGCCGCCAGCGCTCCAGCGTGTGAATCGCGCGCATGGCGGCGATCTTCGGCGCGCCGGTGATCGAGCCGCACGGGAAGAGCGCCTGCAGCAGCCCCGGCAGCGTTGGAGCGGCGTCCAGTTCAGCCACCACGCGCGAGATCATCTGGTGCACCGTGGCGTAGCGCTCGACCTTCAAAAGCTCGGGCACTTTGACCGAGCCGGGCCGCGCCAGCCGTGACAGATCGTTGCGCATCAGATCGACGATCATCACATTCTCGGCGCGGTTCTTTTCATCCTGCCCCAGCGCGTCGCGCAGCGCATCATCCTCGGCAGGCGTGGCGCCCCGCGGGGCGGTGCCTTTCATCGGCGCCACCTCGATCCGGCGGTCGGCCCCAAGCCGGAAGAACAGCTCGGGCGAGCGCGACAGGATCACCTCCTCGCCCAGCCGGGCAAAGCCGCCGTGACCCACCGGCTGATAGGCGCGCAACGCCGACCAGAGCGCCTCTGGCGAGCCCTCAAAGCTCACCTCAACCGGCATAGTCAGATTGACCTGATAGAGATCGCCCGCCGCGATCATCTCTTTCACCGCGTGAAAGCTCTCGGCATAGCGCGCGCGGCTCCAGAGCGGCGTCACCCCGGTGACCAGGGCCGATCCCTCCTCCGCCGACGCATCTACTGGCCGGGGCGCATCGAAGACGCCGAAATGCAGCAAGGGCGCGCCAGGCTGCCAGAGGTCCGCCAGCGCGGGCTCCAGCGCGAAGCCCAGCTCATAGGCGGCATATCCGGCGATCCAGAAACCCGCGGCGCGGGCCTGTTCGAGCCGCGCCAGCGCCAGTTGCGCGCCCGCCGGGGTGCTGGCGGTGACAAGCTCGCGCGGGCGCTCGAAAAGCACCGGCAGCCCGTCCGGGCCCGCCTCCAGCACTACGCGCTCGTCCTGCATCGCCGCTCTCCATCGCGTTCCGGCGATGCCCCTAGCAGAGCAGCCGCCCGCTGGCGAGATGCCGTAGCGGAAAAACCCGCGGGGACGCAGCCCACCACAAACGCAAAAGGCCGTCCCCGCGGGGACGGCCTTGGCAGTCAGGCGCGTGACAGGGTCAGTTCAGCGCAAGCTCGGTCTTGGTCGGCGCGCTGGTGACGGTCACCACGCCCGCTGTGCGCTCGAAGCGGTAGGACACGCCCGAGATGCCCGGCAGGCCGAAGGTGGTGCTGTCGCCATCCTCAAGCTGCATGGCAAGGCGCAGCGGCTCTGCGCCCACGCGTTCGGTGTAGAAGGCCACGACCTCGCTGGCGGTCTCGCCTTTGGGCAGCGTGTAGACCGACATGTCGACGGTGCCTTCGCGCAGCGTGCCGCCGGCCATCGGCTCGGAGAGCGTCAGAACCTCGGCCTGTGCGAGAACGGGAAGCGCGGCGGCCAGCGTGGCCAGAAGAGCGGATTTGATCATTGCGATATCTTTCGGGTCTGGGCGCAGCGCGCCGGTCTGTCTGATCGCAGGTCGCCTCGGCATCCCGCGGGAAGATTTCTGCAGTGCAGAATTTCACGAAGACGCGAGCCGGAAAACCCGCAAGACGGAAGACCCGTTATGCAGTCAAATCAATGCGTTAGATGTATACCAAAGACCACCAAAGCACACCGTTTGGCGCAAGCCATTCCAGCAAAACAAGAAATGGCGCCGAAAGCGCCACACCGCCACCCACCCGCAGGAGGCCAGAAATATCAGAGGCTGAAACGACAAGAGCCGCGCGGGTTGCCCCGTGCGGCTCTCGTTGATCCGAAACCGGAAGGCTTACTTGATTTTGCCTTCCTTGTATTCCACGTGCTTGCGCGCAACCGGATCGTACTTACGCACGGTCATTTTTTCGGTCATCGTGCGCGCGTTCTTCTTGGTCACGTAGAAATGGCCCGTCCCGGCGGTCGAGTTCAGGCGGATCTTGATGGTGGTCGGCTTCGCCATTCTTCTTCTCCTGCAACGGGGGCGAGCGCCGCCCGTGAAATCTCTTGAAGCCCGCCTTTTACTCAGCCGCGGCCCGGAGTCAACAGCTCTTGGCCCGAGAATCTCGGACTAGGCGCATTTTCCCCGAGGTCACAGCCAAGCGGGCGCGGAAATCTTTGCGTGGAGGGCCTATAAGCCGGATTTTGTCCAGAGCGGGTTGCCCCGCCCCTGTGCGACCATTCCTCTAGGCCGCGCGTTGCCACGCGGCTCAAGCTGCCAACCCGGACCCCTCGGGCTGAAGCGGCCCTGCGGCGATATCCCCGAAGGGATCATGCCCCGCGCGGGGTCCCTATTTGGCATTGCTCCCGGTGGGGCTTGCCATGCGGGGACTGTTGCCAGCCCCCCGGTGGTCTCTTACTCCACCGTTTCACCCTTACCGCCCCGAAAGGCGGCGGTCTGTTCTCTGTGGCGCTTTCCGTCAGGTTGCCCTGCCCGGGCATTACCCGGCACCGATGCTTCAGCGAGTCCGGACTTTCCTCTCCGGCGGTTGCCCACCGCAGCGGCCGCCCGGCCCTCCACGCCCGGCGCTCATAGGCGGCGCAGCGCGCACGGTCAAGCGCGGGTGGTGGGCATCCGCTGGCTCAGCGCGGTTGCGGCAGGGCCAGCCATTCGCGGATCGCGGCGCTCACGCTGTCGGGGTCTTCGAGCATCGGCAGATGCCCGGTGCCGGGAATCATCCGCAGCACCGCGCCGGGGATCAGTTCCGCCAGAAAGCTCTGGCGCTTTTCGGGGTAGAGCGAATCCTGCGTGCCTGCGAGCACCATGGTGGGGATGCGCAGCTTGCGCACCGCCGCCTGCTGGTCGCGCCGCCGCTGCAACGCGCGGGCCTGCCGCACAAAGACATCCGGGCCAAAGCCCTCGGCCATCTCCTGCAGCATCTCCATGATCTCGGCGCGATAGGGGCCGTCGGCAAGGCTGTCTTCGGGGATGAGGCTGCGCATCGCCTCGGCGAGCTTGCCGGACCGGGCCTTGATCACCAGCGCCTCGCGGTCGGTGGCCTGTTGCGGCGTGTCGGCGAGGGGCGAGCTGCCGATCAGCATCAAGCGCGACACCCGGTCGGGCGCGCGGCGCTGCAATTCCATCGCCACCATGCCGCCAAAGCCGCTGCCCGCCAGCGCCACGCGGCGCGGCAGCACGTCGAGCAGGCTCGAGGCGATCTCTTCGATGCGGTCGCCAAGATGCACCGGCGCGACCATCACCGCCATCTCGCGCGAAAGATCGGCGATCTGCGGCCCATAGAGACGGGCGTCACACATGGATTCGGGCAGCAGCACCAGCGTGTCAGCCATGGTGCACCTGCCGTTCGTCCGTCATTTCACGTCGTCCTGTAATTCTTGCGGCCTGCGTAATGCGACCTGCGTTATGCGCCCGGCAGACACCAGCACCTTGGGGCGCGACTCGCCGCCCGGTGTGGCACTCTCTGCACCGCCAGATAGCGTAGCGAGAGGCCATTCCCAGTGAAAGCGGGAAACTCCTGCGCAGGCGGGCACTTGCCGGTCGCATTTGGGGGGCTTTTGCGTATGCGGGGGCTGATGCACGGGCGGGGCCTGTTGCGCATGCCGTGTCTGATGCACGGGCCGGGCCTGTTGCGTGGGCGGGTGAGATCGGCGGCTATGATCGGCGGCGGATCCCGGGTGCCTAACCGGCCAGTGCCAGCCCCGGCTGCCGTGCCTCGGCATGGCCGGTGGCGAGGTGGATCTGCATCCAGACCGCCGCCTCATCGTAGAGCGACCATTCACGGCGCAGCCCGCCCGGTCCGAACTCCGCCTGACTGAGCCCCATGACATGGACCCGCGCCCCGGTGGGCCGCCCGAAGGCGCCCCAGCCCTCGTGCCGCCCAGTGAGCGACCAGCGCAGCGCGGCGCGCGGCGGCATCAGCGCCACCTCTTCGCCGAGGCAATGGTGCAGCTCGAACCGGGCCGAGGGGAAGCACGCGCGCAGGCCAAGCCAGAAGCGTTCGGCCCCCTGCGGTCCGCGCAACGCCTGCCCGCCCGGACAGTCGAGCCGCGCCGCCGGATCATATTGCGCCGCCGCACCGGAAAAGCCGCCGTCCATCATCTGCGCCAGCAGCGCGGCAAACCCCTGCCCCCAATGGTTGTCGTTGCCCCGCGCGCTATAGGGGCCCTGCACATCGACGTCGGGGCGGAAGGGCTGCGTCTCGGGGTCATGGCCCGCGATGCGAAAGCGCGCCCAGTCCCGCACCGACAGACCAAGCTGGCGCAGGAGCGCGCCGGTGTCGCGCACCGCCCAGAGATCGGCGACGCGATTGTCCTTGGCGTGCAGTTCGGCCAGCGCGCGGAACCGCAGGCGACGCCCGCTGGGGGTGCCAAAGACGCCCTCGCCCGCGTGGGTGGCGCTGAAGAGCAGCCGCTGCGCGCCCAGAAGCCCGCTTTTCGGCGCGCCGGAACAAAGCACATCCTCGGTCTGGACCGAGAGGTCCGGCAGCGCAGAGGCGAGCTCCAGCACCTCGGCGCGCAGCGCTTCGGGGCCAAAGCCAATGCCCTGCGGACGGCGCAGGATCACCTGTGGGTGCCAATGTGCCGCGAGCCCTGGCTCGCTGTCCCCATCCCTGCCGTCTGAGCCATTGTCTGAGCCGAGATCAAGGCTGCGCCGGGTCCAGACGCCCGCGGCAAGCTTGCGCAGGTAATCCGGGAAATCCAGAAATTGCTGATCGAAACCCTGCATGCGGCCTCCTTCGTGCTGGCCGCATCCTGCGGAAAAGCGGTGAAGAAAGCGTTGCCGCCAGAGAGTTTCCGTCAGAGAGTTTCCGTCAGAGAAAAGCGCCTCAGTAGCCGCGCCAGCGGAAGGCGCCATCCTCGGCGCGCAGCGGCGAGAAGGGGTTGTGGGCGATCTCCCAGACGTGCCCTTCGGGATCGGCGAAATAGCCAATGTGACCGCCCCAATGCACCTTACCCGCGGCGCGCAGCACCTTGGCGCCCGCCGCCTCGGCCCGCGCCATCAGCGCCTCGACCTCCTCGGCGCTGCCGACATTGTGCGCGAGCGTCATGGCGCCATGGCCAAGCGCCTCTTCGGGCACGCCCATGTCCTCGGCCAGCGAGGCGCGGGCATAAATGCCCACCGCCTGCCCCAGCAGGTCATAGACCACCATGCCGGGCATGGCGTCGATGCGCTGCCATCCCAGCGCATCGTAGAACTCCGCCAGCGCCTCGGGATCGGCGGCGGCGAGGGTGATCAGACTGATGCGCTGTTGCATGGGAGTTTGGGTCATGGGTTTCAGGGTCATGGGCTCACGGGCCTCCTCAGCCGCCGACGTCGATGATGCTGGCCTCGATCTGCGCAAGGTTCTCCGGCTCGGAAAAGCGGTGGTCGGCGCCCTTCACCAAGCTGAGGCGCAGATCGGGGCTGTCGATATGGTCCAGCAGGCGCAGCGCAGTCTCGCGGGTCACCGCCTCATCCTGCGTGCCCTGCACCAGCCGCACCGGCCACGGCATCGGCAGCGGGCTGCGCAGCACGAGGTTCTCGCGCCCGTCTTCGATCAGCTTTCGCGTCACCGCATAGGGCTCGCCATAGTCCGACGGCAGGTAGAGCACGCCTTTGTCCATCACCTCGGCACGCTGTGCTTCGGAGAACCCGGCCCAGAAACTGTCTTCCGAGAAATCCGGCGCGGCGGCGATGCCGACAAAGCCGCGCACATCCGCCAGCCGCTGGCTCAGCAGACAGGCGATCCAGCCGCCCATGGACGAGCCCACAAGGATCAGCGGCCCGGAGGTGGCATGTTCGATCACCGCCTGCGCATCCGCCGCCCAATCGCCGATGCAGCCGTCCTCGAAGGCGCCGCCGGACTGGCCGTGGCCGGAATAGTCGAGCCGCAGGAAGGCGCGGCCACGGGCCTTGGCCCAAGCCTCGAGATGCACCGCCTTGGTGCCTTCCATGTCCGACTTGTAGCCCGAGAGGAACACCACCGTGGGCCCGTCTCCGGGGGTGTGCACATAGGCAAGGCGCGCGCGGGGCGTGTCGAGATATTGGGTCTGGGTCATGGTGTGTATGGATCGTCCGACGTCTGAGGTATTGCTGGTCTTGCGGGTCTTTGCTTGGCGCCAAACTGACGCGCGGGCGGCAGCGACGCAAGCCCGGCCACAGGGCGTTTGGGTGGGCGTTTGAGAGGGCGCCTTCGGGGCCGTTTGCCTGCCTTATTTTTGCACTTGCGAAATCTTGCCGATCCTTGCGCCGCACGGCAGCTTACATCGCGCCCGGCAGAGCCCTGAGAACGCTGGGAAAATTCGAAAGAATGTAAATTCTCAAGCACAGTTTCCCAAGGTCTTCTTGTCGCTAGGACAGCTTGCACAAACCACGCATGGACAGGCCCCGAAAATCCTTCAAACTTTGCGGGCGTATTTGACCACTTTTTCTTTTTCACCGGAGCATTCCCATGACTGGAGCTGTTGCTACAGCCACCCCCAATTCCGCACCGCATCTTCCTTCCGTCGAGATCGCGGGTCACCACATCCTCGACGCCTATAGCGCGCTGCGCCACGATCTTGACGATCTGCTGGCCGGACATCCCGCGCAACGGGTCGAATTTGTGCTCGCCAATGACACCGACCTCGACTGGCACCGGCTGGGCAGCGCGCTCTTTGCCGGTGACTGGGCCGAAGGCGCGAGCCTGTCGGAGCGCATGCGGGCGCATCGCGCCATCGGCGGCGCAATCGAGAACACCGGCGGCACCGGCGCCGCGCTTGGTTTCAGCTGCAGCCTGCACGACGATATGGCGGGCGAGTTGATCGCCTTCTTCGTGCTGCTGGGCTGCACCTCTGCCAGCGGCGAGCCGCAGGTCGAGCTTTACGCCGACGTGATGCCGCGCGCGGCCTTCGAGGGGATTGCCCGCGACGAAGAAGAGATCGTGCACCGCATCGCCGACAAGCTGGAATCCCGCGATGTCCGCCGCGACGCGGCGCATCTGCATCTGGGCTTCGGCAAGCTTGATCTGGCGCTGACCGCCACCCATTCCGGGGGCGACAAGGGCGTCGTCGAACTGGCGATCAGCTACGCCTGAGCCACCGCTCCAGTACCCGAGGGCGCAGAACGGAAAAGGGCGGGAGTGATCTCCCGCCCTTCGCATGTCTGGTCTCTAACCGGTCTTGGGTCGCGCTCAGAGCTGCGACATGACCTCTTCGGAGGCTTCGAAGTTGGTGGTGACGCGCTGCACGTCATCATCGTCTTCCAGCGCATCCACCAGCTTCATCAGCGTCTGCATGGAGTCGAGATCAAGCTCGGTGGTGGTGGTCGGCTTCCAGATCAGCTTGGTGGATTCCGATTCGCCAAGCTCGGCCTCAAGCGCGGTCGCCACCTCGTTGAGATCGGTGTCGGCGCAGTAGATCAAATGCTCTTCGGCGTCGCTTTCGACATCCTCGGCGCCCGCCTCGATGGCGGCCATCATGATGGTGTCGGCGTCACCGGCCTCGGCCTTGTAGATGACCTCGCCCTTACGCTCGAACATGAAGGCCACCGAGCCGGTCTCGCCGAGGTTGCCGCCGTTCTTGGTGAAGGTCGAGCGCACGTTCGAGGCGGTGCGGTTGCGGTTGTCGGTCATCGCCTCGACGATCACCGCCACGCCGTTCGGGCCGTAGCCTTCGTAGCGGATTTCTTCGTAATCCTCGCCGTCGCCACCGATGGCCTTCTTGATGGCGCGCTCGATGTTGTCCTTGGGCATGGACTGGCTCTTGGCTTCCTTGACGGCAAGCCGCAGGCGCGGGTTCTTTTCAGGATCGGGATCGCCCATCTTGGCGGCGATGGTGATCTCTTTGGAGAATTTCGAGAAGAGCTTGGCGCGCACCGCGTCCTGACGGCCCTTGCGGTGCTGGATGTTTGCCCATTTGGAGTGGCCGGCCATGGGGACCTCTTGCCTCGTCTATGTAGTGAATGTGGAATATCGCGGTCTCATACCGCACAGCCCCCTGCCCCCGCAAGCCCGCTGGCCCTGTTTTGCTGGGATGTGAGCCACGGCGGGCACCGCGATGGGCGCCCTCGGCTCAGAGCGGGAAGAAGAGTGGGATCAGCGCCGCGCTCAGAATGCCGATGGAAAGGTTCAACGGCACCCCGACCTTCAGGAAGTCCGAGAAGCGGTAGCCGCCGGGGCCGTAGACCAGCGTGTTGGTCTGGTAGCCGATGGGCGTGGCAAAGCTGCAGGACGCCGCCACCATCACCGCCACGACCAGCGGACGCGGGTCGATCCCGAGGTGATGCGCAAGGCCGATGGCGATCGGCGTCACCACCACGGCCACGGCATTGTTGCTCACCGCCTCGGTCAGCACCGAGGTCATCAGGAACACCGCCCAGATCAACAGCGGCCCCGGCAAGGTCTCGAGCAGCGGCGCGATGGCCCCGACGATCAATTGCACCGCCCCCGAGGCCTCGAGCGCCGCGCCGATGGCCAGCATGGCAAAGACCAGCGCCAAGAGCTGGCCTTCGACAAAGGAAAACGCCTCGTCGCTGTCGATACAGCGGGTGAACAGCACCACCGCCACGGCAATCACCGCCAGCGCGAGGATCGGCGCGACGCCAAGCGCCGCCAAAACCACGATGCCGCCCATGGCGCCGATCGCCACCGGCGCATGGCCGCGGCGGAAGGCCCGGGCCGAGGGGCGCGCGACATCGACCAGCGCCATTTCTTCGGCGAGGCGCTTGATGTCCTCGGGCGCGCCTTCAAGCAGCAGCGTGTCGCCGACGCGCACCACAAGCTCGTCGATCTTGCGCCCGATGTTCTGGTTCCGGCGGTGCACCGCCAGCGGGTAGACGCCGAAGCGGCGGCGCAGGCGCAGCGCGCCAAGGCTGCGGCCCACCATCTTGCAGCCCGGCGAGATCAGCACCTCGACCGTGGTGGTCTCTTTCGCCGACAGCTGGTCGACCCGGCGCAGCGACTTGTTGCGCTGCAGCGACAGAAGCTCGGTCATCTGCGTGCGCAGCACCACCCGGTCGCCGACCTGCAGCTCCACGCCCTCGAGGTTGCGGCGCAGCGACTCGTCGCCGCGCACCACGTCCACAAGCCGCACGCCCTCGCGCTTGAAAAGATTGACCCCCAGCACCTCGCGGCCCACGAGGTCGCTGTCGGGCGGGATCACCGCCTCGGTGAAGAACTTCATGCGCGAGCGGTCCGACAGCATCCCCGCCATCGAGTGCCGGTCGGGCAGCAGGAAGCGCCCCACGACGGTCAGGTAAAGCATCCCCCACGCCACGAGGATGATCGCCAGCGGCGTCACTTCGAAGATGCTGAACGGCTCCAGCCCCTGCGCCCGCGCCACACCGTCGACCAGCAGGTTGGTCGAGGTGCCGATGAGCGTGGTGGTGCCGCCGAGGATCGCCGCATAGCTCAGCGGGATCAGCAGCTTCGAGGGCTGCAGCCCCAGCGATTTCGAGATCTGCACGAAGACCGGCAGCATCAGCACCACCACCGGCGTGTTGTTCATGAAGGCCGAGGCGAGGATCACCACCGCCATGATCACCGCCATGGCCTTCTTCGGGCGCTGCTGCACCTGCGCCTGAGCATAGGTGGCAAACGTGTCGAGCGCCCCGGTGCGCACCAGCGCCCCCATCACCACGAACATCGCCGCGATGGTCCAAGGCGCCGGGTTCGACAGCACCGACAGCGCGTCCTGATAGGGCAGCACACCGGTGGCCAGCAGGAAGGCGGTGCCACCGATGGCCACAACCTCGGTGGGATAGGTCTCGCGGATGAACAGGACGAACATGGCCAGCACCGTGGCGATCGTCACCCAGGCCTGGGCGGTCTGGCTCAGCTCAAAAATAGTCATGCGGATATGTTGCCTGTACCTGCGCGCTCGGCGCCATTCTTAACGTCTGTTCCGGCGCTTACAAGAAAGCCCCGAGGCCGCGGCTGAACCAGCGCCATCCCTGCCAACATCATGAGCAGCGCGCACCAGATCGCCCCGGTGTAGCTCTCGCCAAGAAAGAGCATGGCCCAGCAAAGCCCGAAAAGGGTTACCAGATAGGCCACCTGCACCGCAAAGACCGCGCCTGCCGCGGCGACCACCGCCACATAGCCCGCATAGGCCAGCGCATGCAGCGCCGAGCCTGCGAGGATCGCCAGATCGGGCGCGCCCCACGGCGGGCGCGGGTCGATGAACTGGCCGGTGATCAGCGCCAGCGGCAGGGCGATTATCGCCCCCAGCGCCGAAGCCCCGGCCAGCAGCTTCACCGGATCGAGCCCGCGCATGCCCCAGCGGCCCACCACATTGCCTTCGAGCGCGTAGAACAGCGACGAGATCAGCGCCACCGGCACCCAGCGCGCCATGCCCGGCTCGGGCAGGCTGGCCTGCGGCAGTACCAGCAGCAGCACCGCGCCCAGCCCCAGCGTCAGCCCGATGAGGCGCCGCCACGAAAAGCGGTCGTTGCCGAACAGCAGCGCCATGGGAAAGGCGAACATCGGCACGGCGGAGAGCAGGATCGAGATCAGCCCCGATGGCAGATGCACCGCGGCGGTGTAGGACGAGATGCCGGGCAGCACCGTGCCCGCCAGCGCCACGAAGAGCAGCAGCGGCAGATCGCCGCGCGCAAAGCGCAGGCTCTGTCCGCGCGCCAGCGTCACCCCGCCCAGCAGCAGCGCGCCGAGCGCCAGCTGCCAGAACAGGATGCCCACATGGCGATAGCCTTCGGAAACGGCGGCCTTGGCGAACGGCTGCCCCGCGCCCCAGAGCGCCCCCACCGCGATCAGCGCGAAAAAGGGCCAGGCCCGGCGCATCAGGGTCCGGCCTGCTCCAGCCGCCCGCCCTGGCGCACCATATGCACCGCGGTGGCTTTGCCGGTGCGGTCATCGGTCTCGACCACCACGCCCGACAGCGTGGCCTCGCCAAGCGCGGGCTGGAAGCGGGTCTTGCCCATGCCGGTGACGAAGCGGCGCATGGGCTCGGCCTTGTCCATGCCGATGACCGAATTGTAGTCGCCGCACATACCCGCGTCGGTCAGATAGCCGGTGCCGCCGGGCAGGATCTGCGCGTCGCCGGTGGGCACATGGGTGTGGGTGCCGACGACGAGGCTGGCGCGCCCGTCGCAGAAATGCCCCATGCCCATCTTCTCCGAGGTCGCCTCGCAATGCACGTCCACAAGGATCATCTGCGCCTGCCCGCCCAGCGGGTGGCGCCGCAGTACCTCATCCACCGCCGAGAAAGGATCGGCGAAGGCGCGCTTCATGAAGACCTGCCCCAGCACCTGCAGCACCAGCACCTTGCGCCCGCGGCGGTCGGTGAAGAGCGCGGCACCGCGGCCCGGCGCCTGCTTGGCGAAGTTCAGCGGGCGGATGATGCGCGGCTCGCTCTCGATGAAGGTCAGCATTTCCTTCTGGTCGAAGGCGTGATCGCCCAGCGTCACCACATCAGCCCCGGCTTCAAGCAGAAGCTTGGCGTGGGCGCCGGTGATGCCGGTCCCACTGGAGGCGTTCTCGCCATTGACCACGACGAAATCGAGCTTCCAGTCGTCGCGCAGTTTCGGGAGGGTCTCGGCGATGGCGGCGCGCCCGGCGCGGCCCATCACGTCCCCAAGAAAGAGTGTTCTCATGCCGCCATGGGTACGCCGCGCGGGCGTGAAAGCAAAGCCCCTTTTGGCGCAGCGCGCTGCCCCGGCGACGCTCGGGCGGCACGGTTCGGCACGCCTCCGGCGGGCGTATTTGGAAAGAGAAGAAGTGGCGGCGCCGGGCGCGAGGCGCTTTCATTGTTCCACAAATACGCGGCTGCCCCCTCAGCGGCAGCGCAGCGACAATTCAGACGCGTCCAGCGACCACGCGCCAAGATCGTGCAGCGCGATCGCGCCACCCTGCAGCCGCGCCGCGACGAGCCGGTCGAAGCCGCCGTCCGCGAGCACCATCTCGGGGCCCGCACCGCAGTCGCGCAGGCCGCCGGCGATGAAGCTCCAGCCGATGCGGTGATTGCTGAGGCCGGGCTGCGCCGCCACCTCGCGCAGTACCGGATCGCCCGGCAGGTAGCGCACCACGCGCAGGGTTTTGACCAGATGCGGCCGGTCCACATAGGCCAGTTCCAGCGCCCCGTCGCCGTCGAGATCGCCGCCGCCAAGCGGCGCGAGCCAGCGGTGGCTCTGGCCGATGAAAGGCGTGGCGGCGTGCAGGCCCTTTGGCGTGTAGAGCGCCAGCCGCGCGCCCTTGGCCAAATCGCTTTCGACCACCAGCGCCGCCCAGCCGCCCTCGGGCAGGGCGATCACCCGCGGCGCGATGTCTTCGAAGACGCGGTGCTGCGGCAGGCGGATCAACGCAGTACCCTGCGGCCCATCGAGGCGCAGCGCGCCCCATTCCACCGCATCGCCCAGAACACCATGATCGTAGCGCGTCGTGGGTTCGGCATAGGCGGCGGTCAGGCGCTCTGCCGCATGGGCCGCGCCAAGGGGGAGGCTCAGCGCCAGCCCCCATAGCAGGGCCAGCGCCGCACCAAAGGCGCGACTTCGGCCGCGCCGGGATCCGAAACTACGGCTCAGATCTGCTTTTCCGGCATCTGCACGACCAGCCCGTCGAGCGCGTCGGTGACCTTGAGCTGGCAGGTCAGGCGCGAGCGCGAGGGATCGGGCTCGAAGGCGAAATCGAGCATGTCTTCTTCCATGTCATCCTTCGCGGGCAGCTTCTCGACCCAGTCGGGATGCACATACACATGGCAGGTCGAGCAGGCGCAGGCGCCGCCGCAATCGGCCTCGATGCCCGGGATGCCATTGTCGCGAGCGCCTTCCATCACGGTCATGCCGGTCGCAACCTCGACGACATGCTCGGTGCCGCCAAACTCGATATAGGTGATCTTCGCCATCGGCCTTGTCTCCATCATTCGTTCGGCGCGTTGTAGCGCCCTGCCGGGGCTTGGGTCCAGAGCCCACGGCACGACATTCCGCGCAGACACATGCAGAGCCACCCGCTGCCCGTGGCGCGGGCACCTCGGGTCGGACGCAAAGCGACGTGCCCGGCTTTCGCGCGCTTGGGCGGCTTGCTAGGGTCTGCGGCAAAAGACCCCCAAAAGACCCCCCAAAAAAAACCCAGTGAGACCCGAGCCAATGCCCCCGATCCCTCCGCGCCGCGCGGCCCCCGCCCTTCTGGCGCTGCTTGCCGCCTGCGCCGCGCCCGCACCGGAGGCAGGCTCCGCCCCTGAGGCGCCGCTGCCCACCGAGACCGCGCCGGACGGCACCTGCTGGGCGCGCGAGCATGTGCCGGCGATCTACGAGCAGGTCACCGGAGAGGTGCAGGTGGTGCAGGCCGAGATCGCCGAGGATGGCACGGTGATCCGCCCGCCGGTCTATCGCCGCACCAAAGTGCCCAAGCTGGTGCGCCCGCGCGGCGAGATGCGGTTCGAAGCGCCCTGCCCGGCGCAGATGACGCCGGAGTTCATCTCTTCGGTGCAGCGGGCGCTGGACGCGCGGGGTTATTTCCACGGCGCGATCACCGGCGAGATGGATGGGGCCACCCGCGAGGCGGTGGCGCGCTACCAAAAAGAGCGCGGGCTGGAGAGCGCGCAGCTGTCGCTGGAGACCGCGAAGGCGCTGGGACTGATCGCGGTGGACCTCAGCGAATTGGAGGATTCGGGCGGCTGACTCGGGTTTTGGGCCGCCCCATCTCTCGCCTGGACACGCGCCCGTGACGCGTGCCCAACCGCAAATTGCCCAGTTTTTAGTCAGGATTTGATCAGATCAGGGCAAGGTCAGCGCCGCAAAGCGGAACATAAAAAGAACGGGTGAGCGGATTTTCGCCGGTTCCAAAGTGATCACATTTTCTTCGATTTGTTACAAACAATCGGTTTACCATTCTGCACGAGGCCGCCGCGGCAACAGTGGCGCTGAGCAGACAACAAAAAGACCGAGGGACATATGCGCGTGACAGACGCCACCCCGAAGGCGCGGGCCTTACCGCTCGCCTGCGCACTTCTTCTGATGCTGACCGCTGCCTGCGCGCAGAAACCCGAGGTTCAGCGTCTTTCCGACATCCAGCTTGATCCGTCCCGCCAAGACCTCGCTCTGCGCGAGGTGGCGGACCTGCAGTCGAAGGGCCAGCGCGTCTGGTGCGTGCCCTACGCGCGCAACCTCAGCGGCATCAACATCCGCGGCAATGCCGAGACGTGGTGGGGGCAGGCCAAGGACCTCTACAACCGCGGCAAGCAGCCGGCGGTCGGCGCGGTGATGGCCTTCAGCTCCTCGCGCAAGATCCCCATGGGCCATGTGGCGGTGGTCTCGGATGTGGTCTCGCCGCGCGAAGTGCTGGTCGATCACGCCAATTGGCACCGCAACGAAGTCTCGCTGAAGATGGCGGTGCAGGACGTGTCGCCGAACAACGACTGGTCGCAGGTGCGGCTGGAGAGCAACCCGGGCACCTTCGGCAGCCCCTATGCGGTCAGCGGCTTCATCTACCCCCAGCGGGTGAACTGAGCCAATTTCGGCATTTCCCGAAAAGACAAAAAGCGCGAGGCCCTGCCCCGCGCTTTTGTTTTTCTAGCGTGCGTCTTGGTGGCGGCAGCCCCGAAGCGCTGCCCGCCTGTACTTAGTCGTCGGCGACGCAGATCTGCTTTTGGGTGCCGAGCTTTTCGATGCCCAGTTCCACCGTATCGCCAGCCTTCAGATAGCGCGGCGGCTTGAAGCCGAGGCCGACGCCCGGAGGCGTGCCGGTCGAGATGATGTCGCCCGGCTCGAGCGTGAAGAACTGCGACAGGTACGACACGAGGAAGGGCACGCGGTAGACCATCGTCGCGGTCGAGCCGTCCTGCACGCGTTCGCCGTTCACTTCGAGCCACATGCCGAGGTTGTCGAAATCGCCCACTTCGTCCGGGGTCACCAGCCACGGGCCGGTCGGGCCGAAGTTGTCAGACGACTTTCCCTTCACCCACTGGCCCGCGCGCTCGGCCTGAAACTCGCGCTCGGACACGTCGTTGATCAGGCAAAAGCCCGCGACGTGATCCATCGCGTCCTCTTCCTTGACGTATTTGGCGGTCTTGCCGATGACGAAGCCCAGTTCGACCTCCCAGTCGGTCTTGACCGAATTGCGCGGGATGATGATCGGATCGTTCGGGCCGCAGATCGCCGAGGTGAATTTGGCGAAGATCACCGGCTCGGGCGGCACATCCATGCCGCTTTCGGCGGCGTGGTCGGCGTAGTTGAGGCCGATGCAGATGAACTTGCGGGTGCCGCCGACACAGGCGCCATAGCGCTGCTCGCCTTCGACCAGCGGCAGCGAGGCCGGGTCGATCGACTTGAACTTGTCCAAGTCGGTCAGCACCTCGCCGGAGAGGTCGGAGACATGAGCCGAAAGGTCACGCAGGTTGCCATCGGCGTCGATCAGGGCGGGTTTCTCGGCGCCGCGGGCGCCGTAACGTGCGAATTTCATGAGGAGGTCCTTCTAAGGTCTTAAGTGGTCCAGCCGCCGTCGATGACGTGCGCCTGACCGGTGGTGAAACCGGATTCGTCGGATGCAAGATAGGCGACCAGCGCGGCCACCTCGTTGGGATCGCCTACCCGGCCCATCGGCTGGCGGCCGATGAAGGCCTTGAGCGCGCCCTCGTAATCGCCGGTGTCGCGCAGGCGCTGGTGCAGCGAGGGGCTGTCGACCGTGCCCGGGCAGATGGCGTTGCAGCGGATGCCATTGGTCACATAATCGGCGGCCACGCCTTTGGTCAGGCCGACGACGGCGGCCTTGGAGGCCGAATAGACCAGACGGTTGACCGGCCCGGTGATCGGACCCGCCACCGACGACATGTTGATGATCGAGCCGCCGCCGTTCTCCAGCATCCCCGGCAGGAAGGCGCGGAGCATGCGGAACTGCGCCTTGGCGTTGAGGTCGAAGGCAAAATCCCACTCGTCCTCGCTTGCCTCGAGCAAGGTGCCCGCGTGCACGATACCGGCACAGTTGAACAGCACGTTGACGGTGCCGATCTCGGCGGCGAAGGCCTTGATCGCCTCGCCATCCAGCACGTTGAGCTTCTTGGCGGTGATGCCGCCTATCTTGCCAAGCTCTTCAAGCGCCGCGTCATTGATGTCGGTGGCGATCACCTCGGCGCCTTCGGCGGCGAAACGCTCGGCCGTCGCGCGACCGATGCCCTGACCGGCGGCGGTGATCACCGCACGCTTTCCGGCCAGTCTTTGCTGCAGATTCATGACTCCTCCTTTTGCGTCATGCGGCCGGCAGGCAGGCCGGCCCGATAGGTTCGAAACTCTTGTAGGTCAGGATGAACTCCCGATGCCCCAGCGCCTCGGACTTGGTCTGCGCGCCGCCTGCCACGCGGCCCACAAGTTCGAAAATCTCGCGCCCCACCTGCTCGATGCTGCGCTTCCCTTCTATGATGTCTCCGGCGTTGACGTCCATGTCATCAGACAGGTTTCTGTAGGTCTCGGGGTTGGCGCAGATCTTGATGACCGGAGAAATGGCGGATCCGACCACCGAGCCGCGCCCGGTGACGAAGAGCGACAGATGCGCGCCGCTGGCGATCATCTCGACAATTTCGGCATTGTCCGAAATGTTGGGAAAGCCGAAACGCACCTCTCCGTCGGGCACCACATCCATCAGATAGAGCCCGCCGCGCGGCGGCACATCCCCGGGCTTGATCAGCCCTGCGATCGGGCTGTCGCCGGATTTGACATAGGCGCCGAGGCTCTTTTCCTCGATGGTCGAAAGCCCGCCCGCCGCATTGCCTGCGGCAAAGCTGCCGTAGCCCAGCGTCGCGTAATAGCGCTCGGCCTTCTGCACGCTCTCGCGCAGCAGCTGGCCCAGTTCCGGCGTCGCAGCACGCTCGGCCATGATCTCTTCGCAGCCGATAAGCTCGCCGGTCTCTTCGAAGATGCAGGCCGCGCCCGCATCGACCAGCAGGTCAAAAGCCTTGCCCGCCGCCGGATTGCCCGAAATCCCCGAGGTGCCGTCGGAGCCGCCGCAGACCGTGCCGATGATCAGCTCGTCCATGCCCATGGGCACCTGCGGCACCTCAGCCACCTGTGCCAGCGCGCCGCGCACCCAGTCGCGGCCCATGGAGACGGTCGAAGCGGTGCCCCCCGCCTTCTGGATCACCAGCGTCTTGACCGGACGGCCCGAGTCCGCCACCGCCTTCGAGGCCCGCACCTTGTCGAAGCTCTCGCAGCCCAAGCTGACAAAAAGCACCGCGCCAACATTGGGATGGGTGCACAGGCGCTCCATCATCGTGGCGGCGTATTCATTGGGGTAGCAGCCGGGAAAACCGATCAGCTGCACGTCGTCATCGGGGAACCCCGCGACGATCTTGGAGGCGACGAAATGCGCGCATTCCACCAGATAGGCGACGACGACCGTGTTGCGGATGCCCTTGCGCCCGTCCTGTCTGAGCCAGCCGTTCATTGCGCCACCCCCGCCGAGAGACCGTCGGCGTCCTGCAGCATATGGGTCGGCGTATAGGCCGAGCGGATGTTGTGCACATGCACATGCGCCCCGGCGGGGATCGCTTCGGTCGCGATGCCGATGGGCATGCCATATTTCAGGATCCGCGCGCCCTCGGCGATGTCGTGGCGGGCGATCTTATGCGCCAGCGGGATCGGGCGAGAGAGCGTGATCTCGCCGCCTTCGAGCGGGACGGCGCTGCCCTCTTCCACCGCCGCGCGGGCGACCAGAACATTGTCCGCCGGGCTGAGCAGCAGAAACGGGCCAAACATGGTGCTGCCGGGTTTAGTCATGGTGAAAGACCTCCTCGGCCTCGGCCCACCATTCGCCCTCGGCGCGGGTCTTTAGCGGTCGTTGCAGCGGCATGCATTTCGACCACCAGTCCTGCGTGACCGGATCGGCGGCCATCTTCGCCATGTCCGCGTCGAAGTCATTTCCGACATACTCGAAATAGGCAAAGAGCAGGTTTTCCGGCTCCTTCAGAAAGATCGAGTAGTTGCGGATGTTGCAGACGGAAATCATCTCCAGAACCTGCGGCCATGCGGCGGCATGCAGGCGCTTGTACTCGGCGATCCCCTCTGGATCGACGGCGATGATTTGGCCGTGACGTTGAACGCTCATCTGGGTCCTCGGCGGCTGGGGCTGACGGAAGGTCCGGGTCTGATCACTCGTGATATTCATATCCGGACATTCTCTTCATATCTAAACTTCAGCCGGTGAGCCTGTCAACGTAAGGCGAGAGGAGGAAAGGCGCGCCGCCCCGCAGGGCGACGCGCGGCTTTGTCAGCGGTAGAGCAGCGTCGGCAGCCACATGGTGATGCCCGGCACGAAGGTGACGAGCAGCAGCACGATCACCAGCGGGATCAGGAAGGGCGCGGTGCCCGACAGCGCCCGCTCGAACGGGATGTTGGCTACCCGGCTCAGCACGTAGAGCACCATGCCCACCGGCGGCGTCAGCAGCCCCAGCATCAGGTTGAGCACCACCACCACGCCGAAATGCACCGGATCGATGCCCAGCGTCACCGCCACCGGCAGAAGCACCGGCACGAGGATGGTGATCGCCGCCACCGTCTCCATGAAGCAGCCGACGATCAGCAGGATCAGGTTGATCAGCAGCAGGATCACCCACGGATTGTCCGACGCGCCAAGCAGCAGGTTCGCCGCCATCTCGGGCACCCGGTTCGAGGTGAGGATCCACGCGAAGATCGACGCCGCCCCGACCACCAGCAGCACCACCGAGGTGGTCTCGATCGTGTCGTAGCTGACGCGGATCAGCCGGCGCAGGGTGAGCGTGCGATAGACCACCGCGCCAAGGAACATGGCATAGGCACAGGCGGCCACGGCGGCCTCGGTCGGGGTGAAGGCGCCCGACAGGATGCCTCCGACGATGATCACCGGGGTCATCAGCGACAGGAAGGCACGCTTGAAGCTGTGGCCGAGGATCTTCATCGCGAAGGGCTGGTCCCGCGCGAAGCCGCGACGCCGGGCGAAGAAGCCCACCATCAGCATCAGCGCCACCGCCATGACGAGGCCGGGGATGAAGCCCGCGGCGAACAGCTGGCCGATCGAGGCCCCGGCGACCACGCCGTAAATCACCATCGGCAGCGACGGCGGAATGATCGGCCCGATGGTCGAGGAGGCCGCGGTGATGCCGACCGCGAAGTCGGTCTTATAGCCCGCGTCGCGCATCGCCTTGATCTCGATGGCGCCAAGCCCGCCCGCGTCGGCCACCGCCGCGCCGGACATGCCCGCGAAGATCACCGAGGCGCCAACGTTCACATGACCGAGCCCGCCGCGCATCCAGCCGACCAGCGCCAGCGCAAAGTTGAAGATCCGCTCGGTGATCCCAGCGGTGTTCATCAGGTTGCCCGCAAGAATGAAGAAGGGCACGGCAAGCAGCGGGAAGCTGTCGACCCCGTTCACCATGCGGTGCGCCACCACCATGGGCGGCACGGTGCCCGACAAGATGAAGGCGAGCGAAGCGCCCGCCAGCGCGATGGCCACCGGCACGCCCAGCATGATGAGCACCAGCAGCAGCACGAAAAGAAGTGTGATGGTCATGGTGGATCCTAGTCGATGGCGCGGACGTCGTCCGCATGGGCTTCGGGGTCGATGAGCCGGCTGGTGCCGCTCGACAGGTGCCGCAGACCGTTGATCGCGGAAAAGAGGGCCATGCCCGCAAAACAGACCGCGACGAACCAGTAGACATAGGCCTTGGGCACATCGATCGAGACCATCATACCGCCGGTGCGCGTGGCCAGTTGCCCCGACAGATAGGCGAGCGTGGCAAAGAAGCCGGTGGTGATCAGGTCGATCACCCCCTGCATCACCCGCCGCAGCGGGCGCGGCGCCCAGCGGTAGATGAATTCCACCGCGATATGGCTGTTCTTGCGCGCTGCCATGACCGATCCGGCGAAGGTCACGCCGATCAACAGGTAGCGGGCGATCTCTTCGGTCCAGCCCAGCGAGTCGTTCAGCACGTAACGGGTGAAGAACTGCAGGAAGACCACCAGCGCCAGCACCCAGAACAGGCCCAGCACCAGCGCATCCTGCCAGCGGATGTCCGACAGGTCGATCTCTGCCGCATCCTCATCGGCGAGATGGAGGCTGTGATCCTCGGGCCCGGGCTCTGCCGGTTTTGTGTCGTCATACATCAAAAGCGCCTCGAAATATGAGGGGCGCCCGACCGGCGGCTGCCGGCCGGGCCTTTGCATCGGATCGGATCAGCCGCCGATGGCCTGCAGGCGGTCGTAGGTCTCCTGATCCCAGGTCGCCATGTCGCCGTTGTGCATGACCTTCACCGCCTCGATGAACGGGCCGCGATCCACTTCGTTGACCGTCACGCCCTGCTCGGTGAACCAGTCTTGCAGGCTGTTCTCGGCGTCGATCACCTGCTCGGTGGCGCAATCCGCCGCATCGTCGAGCACGGTCTCGAGCGCGCCCTGATCCTCTTCGGAAATGCTGGTCCACGTCGGCCCGCCGACGATGGTCAGCAGCGCGTCGGTGATGTGGCCGGTGAGGTTGATGTTGGACTGCACCTCATAGAACTTCTTGGCCTGGATGGTCGGCAGCGGATTTTCCTGCGCGTCCACCGTGCCCTGCTGCAGCGCCAGATAGACCTCGGCAAAGGCGATCGGCGTCGGGTTCGCGCCGGTGGCTTTCGGGAACATCATGTAGAGCGGCGCATTGGGCACGCGGATCTTCAGCCCGTCCATGTCACCGGGCGCGGTGATCGGCGTGTTCGAGGTGACATGGCGCAGCCCGTAATAGGTGAGCGAGGTCACATGGTTGCCGGTGGCGTCGGTGTAGCCTTGGGTCAGCTCCGAGAAGAGGTCGGAATTGCGGAAAGCGTCCCAATGATCGTAGTCGCGGAACATGAAGGGCGCGCCGCCGATCGCCAGCGGGCCGTAATAGCGCCCGGCGAACAGCTGGCCGGTGTAGATGATGTCGACCGTACCGAGGCTGAGGCCCTCGTTGATGTCCGACTCCTTGCCCAGCGTCGAAGCCGGGAAGACCTCGATGCCGAGGCGGTTGTCGGTGGCCGCCATCAGCGCGTCGTTCGCCGCCACGGCGCAGGTGTGATAGGGCTCGGACGCCTCGTAGACATGCGCGAACTTGAGCACGCGCTCGGCCTGCTGCGCGGTTGCGGGCAGCGCCGCGGTGAGGGCCGCCGCAGCGGTCGTCAGTAGTGCCACCGTCTTGGTGATCCGGGTCATTTGGTTCTCCTCCCTAAATTCCCAAAATTTCGGTCCGCTTGCGACACGGACCCTTTTCAGCCGCCCACCACCTCCAATGGCGGGATGCCTTTCTCGGCAGCGAAGCGCCCCAGCGCCTCGACCGCGGTCTGATCGAGCGTCATGCCATGCAGCTTGCGCCGCGCGGCCTCGGCCCACTCCCGGTCGCCCGCCGCCATGACCTCGGCGCCCTGCGCGGCCTTCGAGCCGCGAATGGCGTCGCGGTAGCGACGGATGGTGCCGGTAAAGATGTCGAGCCCGGCAAACGCCGCCGGGTCAAACGCCATGACGAAGGCACCAAGCCCCCGCGGCGTTTCCATGTCGTCGGAAATCATGCCGGGCAGTTCGAAGCTCAGCGGCGCGCCCGACAGGGCGGTGCTGAGGATCTCGGAAATGCCCGCAAGCCCTGCGCCCTTGTAGCCGAACTCGCCACCAAGCGGCGCCAGCATGGCGGCCTGCTCGGGGTCGGTGACATTCTCGCCCCGCCCGTTCGAGGCGGTGTCCGCAGGCAGTTCGATCCCTAAAGCGCGGCTCAGCTGTACCTTGTTGAAGGGGATCGCACTGGTCGCCATGTCAAAGAGCCACGGCTCCTGCCCCTCTCCCGCCGGTCCGGCCATAGAGATGGGGTTGGTGCCGTGAAAGGTCTCTGCCCCGCCATGAAGGCGGACAAAACTGTCGGAATTGCAAAAGCAGAACCCCAGCAGCCCGGCGTCGGCGATGGCCTTGGCATAAGCCCCCGCGGCCCCGAAGTGCGAGCTGCCGCGGATCGCCACCGCCCCCGAGCCCGAGGCGCGGGCCAGCGCAATGGCCTTATCGACAGCAGCATAGGTTGCCCGCGCGCCATGGGCATCATCGCCGTCGAGCAGCGCCGCCCCGGCGCTTTCGGACACGAAGCGCAGCTGCGGCGCGGGATTGAGGCGGCCCTTGCTGAAGCCTTCGAGGTAATGCGGCAGCAACCGATAGCCGTGGGTGTCCACCCCCAGCGCCGAAGCATGGCTCAGCGCGCGGATCACTGCGGCGCGGGTCTCGGCATCGCAGCCCGCAGCCTCCATGGCGGCTCCCGCAAAACCCTCCATCTGCGCCTGCATCACCCGCGCTGGCGGGCGCGGCGCGGCGCTGGCCCCTTCCTGCGCAAGGTAGTTCTGCGTGGTGTCGCGGATATGGCTGCGCAGCAGCGCCGCGGCCTCGTCGGTCTGGCCTGCGTCGATCAGGTCGATCAGCTGCTCATGTTCGGCAAAGGAGCGTTCGTTGAGCTCGGGCTCGCGGCTCAGCTTGTTGCGCAGCGCCTGAATGCGGAACGACAGCATGTGATGCGTCTTTTCCAGATAGACGTTGCCGCAGTCGGCAAAGATCGCGTGGTGAAACTCATTGTCGAGCGCCTTGTAGCTGCGCGCATCCTGCCCCGAGAGCGCGTCACGCATCCGCGCGGCGATCTCGCGCAGACGCCCCGAAAGCGGCAGCGCCCGCCGCGCAATCGCCAGCCGCAGCGCCTCAAGCTCCAGCATTTCGCGCAGCTCACCAAGGCTGCGGATATCGTCCAGAGACATCTCAAACACCCGCGGGCTGCGGTTCGGGCTGAGGGTAATCATCCCCTCGCATTCAAGCTGCACCAGTGCTTCGCGCACCGGGATTTTCGACATGCCGAGCGTCGCCGCCATTTCGCTCTCGCGCAGCACCGCCCCCATGGGCAGGTCTCCGGCGATGATCTGGTCACGAATGGCGTCGCGGGCACGGTCGGACAGCTTCTGCGCGGGATCGCGCTGAACGGTTGCATCCACGGTCAAGTCTCCTCCACTTGGCCAAACGGTATATGGTATACCAAAGCTGCGTCAACTGTGATCTTACGCCGCGGCAACACATTGCCCGCCCTGCCCCCTGAGGCGGCCCTTGTCCGGCTGCGCAAAAGAAAACGCCCCGCCGAAACGGCAGGGCGCTGCAAAAGGCGCAAGACTAAACCCGTCCCCGCGGGGACAGGCGGCGTCAGATCTCGCCCGCGGCGGCCTTGCGCATTTCCTCTTCGAACTGGCGGCGCAGTTTCTTGCGCATACCGGCGGCGTGGTGGCGCTTTTTCTCCAGCTCGTTTTCGACCTTCAGATCAGGCACTTCGGCCGGTTTGCCGTCGTCATCCACCGCCACCATGGTGAAGTAGCACGAGTTCGTGTGGCGGCGGGTGCCCTTGCGGATATCCTCGGCCTCGACCCGGATGCCGATCTCCATCGAGGTGCGCCCGGCATGGTTCACGCTGGCGCGGAAGGTGACCAACTCGCCCACGTTGATCGGCTGTTTGAAGGTCACCTGATCCACCGAGAGCGTCACCGCGTAGCGCCCGGAAAACCGCGAGGCGCAGGAAAAGGCGACGCGGTCGAGCAGGTTGAGCAAAGCCCCGCCATGCACCTTGCCGCTGAAATTCGCCATGTCGGGCGTCATCAACACGGTCATCTCTAGTTTGCGCGGGTCCATCGCTTGCTCCGTCACTGGCCTGAACTTCCTGAATTTCCTGAACTTGGCGGAGATAGTCCCAAAAGGGCTCCGAAGCACAGGGCTATCATGGACGCTAGGGCAGCTGCCGCAATATTCCGAAACGGGCAATGGATTTGTGCCGCGCTGTGGCATGGGAAGACACAGGGGCCCACAGGCGTACATCCCCTGACAACGAGCGCCGCAAAGTTGACCAAGGATGCCGATTACGTAAACCTGTTGACGCATCCGTAAGGCAGCGCTACCAAGAACCACGGACTTCAGAAATCCGATCGTTTTTAGGGAGGAGCGATCAATGTCTGAATGCGTGAAGCATTCCGCTATTGTGGCGGCGGGAGCGCTATGTGCGTTACTGCCATTAACGGATCGGGCACATGCAGCCGGGTTCCAATTACGTGAAATGAGCGCCGAAGGTGTGGGCTCTGCCTTTTCCGGATCGACCGCCAAGGCGACCGATCTTTCGACCATCTATACCAACCCCGCCGGGATGATGCGTATTCCGGGGGCGCAGGCACAGTTCGATCTGAACTATGTCGCGCCGACCATCGAGTTTTCGGGCGATGCTGGCGTGGCCGGCTTCCAATACTCGGGCGGAAACAGCGGCAATGCGGGCGAAGGCACGTTCGTACCGGCGTTTTACGGGCTGTTCGACATCAGCCCGACGCTCAAGGCGGGCATTTCGCTGACCGTGCCTTTCGGCCTGTCGACGAAATACGACGACGACTGGAAAGGCCGCTATTTCGCCATCGACAGCGAGATTCAGAACCTCGTTCTGACCCCGAGCATCGCATGGCAGGCGACCGAACAACTGTCGCTGGGCGCCGGTATCCAGATCGGCCATGCCGAGGCGACGCTGTCTCGCGCGATCAACTTGTCGCAGCTTGGTGTTGGGGACGGCCATACCGAGCTGACCGGCGACGGTTGGGGCTATGGCTTCACGCTGGGCATGCTCTACGAGTTCTCGCCGACATCGCGCGTCGGCCTGAGCTATCGCTCGCAGGCGAAATACACGCTTGAAGGCACCGCCAAGATCTCGGATGTGCCGGCTGCGATCGCGGGGATGGTTCCGACGCTGAACAGCTCGGATGCCGAGGCCGATGTCACCATGCCCGATATCGTCTCGATCGGCGGCTATCACGAGATCAACCCACAATGGGCGGTGATGGGCGATGTGTCGTGGACCAATTGGTCGACCTTCGAAGAACTGCGTGTGAAGTTTGACGATGGCCGCCCCGACGACGTGACCGAAGAGAAATGGCACGATTCCTGGTTCGTCTCGCTGGGGGCCGACTACAAGCCGCGCGAGAACCACACGATCCATTTCGGTGTTGCCTACGATCAGAGCCCGGTGCCGGACTCGCACAGAACGGCGCGCATCCCCGATGCCGACCGTTACTGGGCCTCGCTGGGCTACAGCTATGAGTTCGCGCCGGATCGGGTGATCAACGTCGGCTACACGCGTATCTTCTTCGACGAAGCAGATATCGAGGAAACGACGGACTCCGGGACGCTCAGCGGCATCTATGAAGGCCATGCCGATATCCTGAGTGCCAGCCTGACCTACCGGTTCTGAGCCGCCGCCGGGCCCCGCGCAAGCGCACCTGAGGCGCAGCGCGGGACCCGGAAGGCGCCAGCCGATCCACAGAATAGAGACGTGTCTTGCACCTCAAGACATGCCCCCGAAGTCCGCGCCCTGCGAGCGCCGGACCTGCTGCCCTGTACCCGGAGCCCATGCTCATGTGTCCAAATGCCATCGCGCCTGAAGAACTGATGCCGAACCGAGAGGCTGGCGCTGCGCCTGCCCCCTCTCGGCACGCCACGGCGCTTGCGGGCGCCTATGCCCGCCCCATCCCCGCGCTGCTCGACGAAGCCGTGCGTCTGCACGGCGACCGCCCGGCCATGCATTTCCTCGGGCGCCGCTACAGCTATCGCGAGCTTGGCGCGCTGGTCGACCGCGCCGCAGCGGGCTTTGCCGAACAGGGCGTCACCAAGGGCGTCCGCGTCGGGCTGTGCCTGCCGAATGTGCCCGCCTTCGTGATCTGCTATTTCGCCGTGTTGAAAGCGGGCGGAACGGTGGTGAACTTCAACCCGCTCTACGCTCCGCGCGAATTGCAGCATCAGGTCGAGGACTCGGGCGTCACGCTCATGGTGACCACCGATCTGGCCGCGATTTATCCCAAGGTGGCGGCGCAACTGGGGCGCGGGTCGCTGAAGCGGCTGGTGATCTGCCCGATGGCCGAGATGCTGCCGCCTCTCAAAGGCCTGCTGTTCCCGCTGCTCAAACGCCGCGATCTGGCGCGGGTGCCCAAGGATGCGCGGCATCTGCGGTTCCGGGATCTGATCCGCAGCGAAGGCCCGGTGCGCGCGGCCCCGATCACCCCCGAGACCGACCTTGCGACGCTGCAATACACCGGCGGCACGACGGGCCTGTCCAAAGGCGCGATGCTGACCCACGCCAATATCGTCGCCAACGCCGAGCAAATCTTTCAGCGGCTGCCGGACCCCAAGATGGGCGAAGAGCGCGTGCTCGCGGTGCTGCCGCTGTTCCATGTCTTCGGCATGACCGTGGCGATGAACCTCGCCGTCCGCATCGCCGCCGAGATCATTCTGGTGCCGCGCTTTGACATCAATGGCACCATCGAGGTGATCGAGCGCCAGAAGCCGACGCTGTTTCCCGGCGTGCCGACCATCTACACCGCGATCAACCATGCGCTGGAAAAGCGCGCGGCCAATCTTTCCTCGCTGCGCTGCTGCATCTCGGGCGGCGCCCCCCTGCCCGGCGAAGTGCGCCGGGCGTTCGAGACGCTGAGCGGCTGCCGCCTTGGCGAAGGCTATGGGCTTTCGGAAAGTTCGCCGGTGGTTTGCTGCAACCCGCTCGACGGCAGCGCGCGCGACGGCTCCATCGGCAGGCCGCTGGCGGACACGCAGGTGGAGATCCGCGACCTCGACGATCCGACCCGGATTTGCGGCCCGCATGAAAAGGGCGAGCTTTGCGTGCGCGGCCCACAGGTTATGCAGGGCTATTGGAACAAGCCCGAGGCCACCCGCGACACCTTCATCGAAGGTGCGCTGCGCACCGGCGATGTGGGATATGTTGATGAGGACGGCTTTTACTTCATCGTCGACCGGATCAAGGACATGATCCTCTGCAGCGGCTACAACGTCTATCCTCGGGCCATCGAGGAAGCGCTCTACCAGCATCCGGCGGTGGCCGAGGCGGTGGTGATCGGCGTGCCGGACGACTATCGCGGCAGCGCGCCCAAGGCCTTCGTCGTGCTGAAGACGCCGCTCGACGCGCCCGAAGACGCGCTGCACGGCTTCCTGAAGGATTACCTCTCGCCCATCGAGATGCCCAAGCAGATCGAGATTTGCGAGAGCCTGCCCAAGACCCTCGTCGGTAAGCTGTCCAAGAAAGAGCTTGTCGAAGCCGAACGTCTGCGCGCCAAAACCGCCCAATCCGGCGGCACGGTGGCGTCATGAACTACGTAAACGAGATGACGCGCGCGGAAAGGCCTATCCACGGCCCGCTCCACGGTGGTAGAATTCTTGGTGAGGTGCGGGCAGCGCTTTCGCCTAACCCTTTGCTGCGACAGGTTTCAGATGGACAAGCTCTACTCGATCTCGGAACTTTCGAAAGAGCTTGGCGTGACGCCGCGCACCATCCGCTTCTACGAGGAGCAGGGGCTCGTGCTGCCGCAGCGTGTGGGCACCAATCGGATCTACACCTCGCGGGATCGCGGGCGGCTGATCCTGATCCTGCGCGGGAAGCGGCTTGGCTTCACGCTGAAGGACATCCGGGAATATCTCGATCTCTACGACGCCGATCCGACCCAGCGCGAGCAAATCGACGCGCTTTTGGCCAAGGTCCGTCAGCGCATCCACGAACTCGACGAACAGTTCGAGACGTTGCGCGTGACGCTCAAGGAACTGCGCGAGATCGAGCAGATGTCGCTGGACGCCCTCAAGCGCCACGAGACAGAAACCGCGCCGAAGACCGCGCGGACGTCCTGAACACCCACGGAACCCGCAGGGTTTCGCGCTTCCAAATTCCTCACGCAACTCCGGAGAGTTACCGATGACACGTGTCGTTGTCGCGGGCTACATGCGCTCGCCTTTCACCCTGGCCCGCAAGGGCGCTCTGGCCAAGGTCCGGCCCGACGATATGGCCGCGCAGGTGGTCCGGGCGCTGGTCGCCCGCACCGGGGTCGATCCCGAGGGGATCGAGGATCTGCTGCTCGGTTGCGCCTTCCCCGAAGGCGAGCAGGGCCTCAACCTCGCCCGGCTTGTGGGCCTGATGAGCGGGCTGCCGCAATCGGTGGGCGCGGCCACGATCAACCGTTTCTGCGGCTCGTCGATGACCTCGGTGCATGTGGCCGCCGGCTCGATCGCCATGGGCGCCGGAGACGCCTTCGTTTGCGCCGGTGTCGAGAACATGAGCCGGGTGCCGATGATGGGCTTCAACCCGATGCCCCATCCCGAGTTCGCCCGCAGCCACCCCGAGGCCTATATGGGCATGGGTGAGACCGCAGAGAATGTTGCCCGGCGCTGGCAGATCTCGCGGGCCGAGCAGGAAGAGTTCGCCCTCCGCTCGCAGGAGAAGGCCGCCGCGGCGCTGCAGAAGGGTCTGTTTGCCGATGAGATCGTGCCGATCACCGGGCGCGATGGGGTGGTCGAGACCGACGGCTGCCTGCGCCCGGAGACGACGCTTCAGGGTCTTGCCGATCTCAAGCCCGCCTTCGACGCCGAAGGTGTGGTGACGGCGGGCACCTCGTCGCCGCTGACCGATGGCTGCGCGGCGCTGCTGGTGTGCTCGGACAGCTTTGCCGAAGCGCAGGGGCTGCCGATCATCGCCTATGTGAAATCCGTGGCGGTGAAGGGCTGCGCGCCCGACGTCATGGGGATCGGCCCGGTTGCCGCGACCCGCGCGGCGCTGCAGCGCGCCGAGCTTTCCGCCAGCGATCTCGACGTGATCGAGCTCAACGAGGCTTTCGCCAGCCAGTCCATCGCCTGCATCCGCGATCTCGACCTCGATCCGGCGCGGGTCAATCTCGACGGCGGTGCCATCGCGCTCGGCCATCCGCTGGGTGCCACCGGCGCGCGGATCGTCGGCAAGGCGGCGAGCCTGCTGAAGCGCGAAGGGGGCCGTTACGCGCTGGCCACGCAGTGCATCGGCGGCGGTCAGGGCATCGCCACCATTTTGGAGGCCGCATGATGGCCGGTATCGAAAAAGTCGCCGTCATCGGCGCCGGAGTCATGGGGGCCGCGATTGCGGCGCATGTGGCCAATGCCGGGGTGAAGGTGCTGCTGCTCGACATCGTGCCCGAGGGCGCGGCCAGCCGCAACGCGCTGGCCGAAGGGGCCGTGGCGCGGATGCAGAAGGCCGATCCGGCGCCCTTCATGGGGCGCAAGGCGGCGCGGCTGGTGGAGACCGGCAACCTTGAGGACGATCTGGAGCGTCTTGCCGAAGCCGATTGGATCATCGAGGCGGTGATCGAGCGGCTCGACATCAAGCAAGACCTCTATCGCAAGATTGAGGGCGCGCGGAAGCGTGGCAGCATCGTGTCGTCCAACACCTCGACCATCCCGCTGGCGACGCTGGTGGGCGGGCTTCCCGAGAGCTTTGCGCAGGACTTCCTGATCACGCATTTCTTCAACCCGCCCCGCTATATGCGGCTTATGGAACTGGTCACCGGCGCCGCCACCCGCGCCGATGCGGCAGAGCTCATCGCCGATTTCGCCGACCGGCGGCTTGGCAAGACGGTGGTCCGGGCCAAGGACACGCCAAGCTTCATCGGCAACCGCCTCGGCGTCTACTGGCTGCAGAAAGCGGTGATCGAGGCCGCCGAGCGCGGCATCCCGGTGGAGCAGGCCGATGCGCTGATCGGCAAGCCCTTCGGCATTCCCAAGACCGGGGTCTTCGGGCTGCTCGATCTGGTCGGGCTCGACCTCATGCCTCATGTGAACGCGAGCCTCGCCGCCGCCCTGCCGCAGAGCGATGCCTTCCACACCGCCAACCGCCCGCTGCCGGTGGTGCAGAAAATGATCGCCGAGGGCTACACCGGCCGGAAGGGCAAGGGCGGCTTCTATCGCCTGAACCGCGACGGCGGCAACAAGGTGAAAGAGGCGGTCGACCTGTCGAGCGGGCATTACGCAACCGCCCGCAAGCCGCGATCCGAGGCCATGGAAGAGGCCGGGCGCAGCCCGCGCGCGCTCATGGCGCATGACAGCGCCGAGGGGCGTTATGCCGCCGAGGTGATGGGCGCGACGCTGCGCTATGCCGCCGGGCTGGCGGGCGAAGTGGCCGACACGATCGCCGACATCGACGAGGCCATGTGCCTTGGCTACGGCTGGAAGGACGGCCCCTTTGCGCTGATGGACAAGATCGGCCCGGACTGGCTGGCCGAGCGGCTCGAGGCCGAAGGCGAGACGGTGCCGCCGATCCTGCAGCTGGCGCGCGGGCGCAGTTTCTATCGCGTCGAGGCGGGCAAGCTCGAACAGCTGGGCCTCGACGGTGCCTACCATCCGGTGACGCGCCCCGAGGGTGTGCTGCTGCTTTCCGACATCAAGCGCGGCGCAAAGCCTGTGCTCAAGAACGGATCCGCCGCGGTCTGGGACATCGGGGACGGCGTTCTGTGCTTCGAGTTCACCTCCAAGATGAATTCGATGGACGACCAGATCATGGCGCTTCTGGGCAAGACGCTGAAGCTGGTGGAGGCCGAGTATAAGGCGCTGGTGATCCACAACGAGGGCACCAATTTCTCGGTCGGCGCCAACCTCGGCCTCGCCTTCTTTGCTGCCAATATCGCCGCGTGGGACCAGATCGAGGGGCTGGTGGCCTTGGGTCAAAAGACCTTTCAGGACATGCGCTCGGCCCCCTTCCCCGTCGTCGGCGCGCCCTCGGGCATGGCGCTTGGCGGCGGCTGCGAGGTGCTGCTGCATTGCGATGCGGTGCAGGCCCATGCGGAAAGCTACATCGGCCTTGTCGAGGTCGGCGTCGGGCTGATCCCCGGCTGGGGCGGCTGCACCGAGATGCTGCACCGCTGGCAGCGCTTCGGCCGTCTGCCCAAGGGGCCGATGCCGGTTCCGTCGAAGGTCTTCGAGATCCTCAGCACCGCGACGGTGGCGAAATCCGCCGCCGAGGCAAAGGAGCTTCTGTTCCTGCGCCCCGAGGATGGGATCACCATGAACCGCGCCCGGCTTCTGGCCGATGCCAAGGCCCGTGCGCTCGCTATGGTCGAGGGCTACGCCGCCCCCGAGACGCGGGAGTACACGCTGCCCGGCCCGTCGGGCCTCGTTGCCATGGAGATGGCGGTGCAGCAATTTCGCAAGATGGGCAAGGCCACCCCCTATGACGAGATCGTCTCGGTCGCGCTGGCCGAGGTGCTGTCGGGCGGGGGCACCGACCCGATCGAGACCCTCACCGATGCGGACCTGCTGGCCCTCGAACGCGAGCGGTTCTTCACGCTGGTCAAGCGGCCCGGCACGCTCGACCGCATCGAAACCATGCTGATGACCGGCAAGCCGCTCCGGAACTGAACCCCGGCCTTGGGCCGCACAGAACAGGGACATCGCGACGATGGCCAATTACACACCCCCCCTGCGCGACATGCGCTTTGTCTATCACGAGCTGCTGGGCTGCGACGAGCTGGCAGAGCTTCCGGGTTTCGAAGAGTTCACCCCGGATCTGATCGACCCGATCCTCGAAGAAGCCGGCAAGATCTGCGCCGAAGTGCTGCACCCGATCAACCGCTCGGGCGACGAGGAAGGCTGCACTCTGGAAAACGGCGTGGTCCGCACCCCCGCCGGTTTCCCCGAGGCCTATCGCCAGTTCCGCGAAGGCGGCTGGACGGCGATGACCTGCGATCCCGCCTATGGCGGACAGGGGCTGCCCGCCGCCGCCGACGTGCTGGTGACCGAGATGATCTGCTCGGCGAACCTGTCGTTCGGCATGTACCCCGGCCTCTCGCATGGCGCTTATCTGGCGCTGCACAGCCATGGCTCGGAGGAACTGAAGCAGGCGTATCTGCCCAAGCTGGTCGATGGCACGTGGTCCGGCACCATGTGCCTGACCGAGCCGCATTGCGGCACCGATCTCGGGCTTCTGCGCACCAAGGCGCTGCCGCAGGAGGATGGCAGCTTTTCCATCACCGGGACCAAGATTTTCATCTCGGCGGGCGAGCATGACCTGACCGAGAACATCATCCATCTGGTTCTGGCCCGGCTGCCGGATGCGCCCAAGGGCTCGCGTGGGATCAGCCTGTTCCTCGTGCCGAAATTCCTGCCCACCGCGGAGGGCGCGCCGGGCGCGCGCAACGGCGTGCAATGCTCGAGCATCGAGCACAAGATGGGGATCAAGGCCTCGTCGACCTGCGTGATGAACTTCGACGGTGCACAGGGCTGGCTCGTCGGCGCGCCGCACAAGGGCCTGCAGGCGATGTTCACCATGATGAACAACGAACGCCTCGCGGTTGGCGGTCAGGGGCTGGGGCTGGCCGAGGCCGCCTATCAGGGCTCGGTCGCCTATGCGCGCGAGCGTCTGCAGGGGCGGTCGCTGACCGGCACCAAAGCGCCCGACAAGCCCGCCGATCCGATCATCGTGCATCCCGACGTGCGCCGGATGCTGCTGCTGCAGCGGGCGGCGACCGAAGGCTGCCGCGCGATGGCGGTCTGGGTCGCCAAGGAGCTTGATAAGCAGACCCACCACCCCGACCCGGAGGTGCGCAAGACCTCGGAGGATTTCGTGGCGCTGATGACGCCGATCGTGAAGGCGCTGTTCACCGATCTTGGCTTTGAGAACGCCAACCTCGGGATGCAGGTGCTGGGCGGCCATGGCTACATCCGCGAGCACGGCATGGAGCAATACGTCCGCGACGCGCGCATCACGCAGATCTACGAGGGCACGAACGGCATTCAGGCGCTCGATCTGGTGGGCCGCAAGCTGGGAGCCAATGGCGGGCGCTTGCTGCGCCGGTTCTTCCATCCGGTGTCGGAATATATCGAGCAGCACGCGCAGACCCCCGAGATGGCCCACTATATCGCGCCGCTCGCCAAGGCCTTTGGCCGCCTGCAAACTGCCTCGGCCACCGTCGCCCGGCGCGGGCTTGCCAACCCGGACGAAGCCGGGGCGGCGGCCACGGATTACCTGCGGCTCTTTGGCCTGACCGCCATGGGCTATCTCTGGGCGCGCATGGCAGAGACCGCGATGGCGCAGAGCCGTGAGACCGGCGATCCGGACGGGTTCTACGCCACCAAGCAGGTGACTGCGCGCTTCTACATGGAGCGGATGCTGCCGCAGACCGGCACGTTGCTGTCGCAGATCATGGCCGGTGGCGAGACTCTCATGGCGCTCGACGAGGCGGCATTCTGAACGGAACACCGCTCCGGGGCTCGCACCCCGGAGCTTTACCCCGGCGTGTACCAGATCAAGAAGGAACGGGCCAGATGACCGATCTCGGCGGCAAGACACTCTTCATCAGCGGCGGCAGCCGCGGCATCGGCCGGGCCATCGCGCTGCGCGCCGCGCGCGATGGGGCCAATGTGGTGCTGGCGGCAAAGACCGTCACCCCGCACCCCCGCCTGCCAGGCACCATCGAGGACGCCGCGGCGGAGGTCGAGGCACAGGGCGGGCGCGCCCTGCCCCTCCAGCTCGACATCCGTGACGAGGCGGCAGTGGCCGAGGCCGCGCGCAAGGCCGCAGAGCACTTCGGCGGCATCGACATCGTGGTCAACAACGCCAGCGCAATCTCTCTGACGCCCACTGCCGAGACCGAGATGAAGCGCTTCGATCTGATGATGTCGGTCAACATGCGCGGCACTTTCGCGGTCACCCGCGCCTGCCTGCCGGCGCTGAAGCAGGTGCAGAACCCGCATATCCTGACGCTCTCGCCCCCGCCCTCGCTCGACCCGGCGTGGTACGGGCCGCATGTGGCCTACACGATCTCGAAGATGGGGATGAGCCTGTGCGTGCTCGGCTGGGCCGAAGAGTTCCGCCCGCTTGGCATCGCCGCCAACGCGCTCTGGCCCCGCACGGTCATCGACACGGCGGCGCTGGCCATGCTCGGCGGCGCGGTCCAGCCCAAGAACTGCCGCACGCCGCAGATCGTCGCCGATGCCGCCCATGCCATCCTGACCCGCCCTGCGAAAACCTGCAGCGGCAATTTCTTCATCGACGAGGAGGTGCTGCGCGAAGAGGGCACCGCGGATTTCTCGGGCTATGCCGTCGATCCCGGCGAGCCGCTCTTGCCCGACCTCTTCGTCACCGCCGAAAGCTGAGCCCGCGCTATTGTCCTGTCCCATGTCCCGGAAGACGCCCATGATCCCCAGATTGGCACAGATCGCCTGCATCCTGACCCTCGCCGCCACCCCTGCCCTCGCCGCCGATCCGGTGCTGGGAACATGGCAGACCCAGCCCGGCGACGAAGGGCACTTCGGCTTCGTCACCATGGCCCCCTGCGGCAGCAAGATCTGCGGCACGCTCAGCCGCGCCTTCGACGCGACCGGCAAGCCGATCCCCTCCGACACGGTGGGGCGGCAGATCGTCTGGGACATGCAGCCCGAGGGCGCGGGCAAATACGCCTCCGGGCGTATCTGGGCGCCGGATCGCGACAAGACATATACCTCCAAGATGGAGATCGCGGGCGACCGGCTCAAAGTCTATGGCTGCGTCTTCGGCATCTGTCGCAGCCAGACGTGGAGCAGGGTCAGATAAGAGGCTGGCGCTTGGCTTTGCCGGTAGCTTGGCTTGCGGCCCGCTGAGCTGACCTCAGCGAGAGATCGCCCCGTTCAGTCCAACATCTTAACACTTTGCGGGGGACGTAGCGGGAACGCTTTGATGCGAGGCCTGCTTAAGACGTCGCAGAAGATGAACATCGATGTTGTCCCGAGAGATGGTTTTGCTCACTGCGGGACTCGCGTTTCCAAGCGGGCCGAGCTGATCAGTCGCGCTGCGCCGCAGTCAGGTTGACGTTGGCATGGTACCAATCTGAAGTTCCGGTTCCCTCGCCAACGCCATCCTACCCAAAAGACCGGCAGGCTCTGCCCCGCTCGTTTCGCGCTATTCCCCCGGCGTATTTGTCTAAGAGAAGAAGGACCGGCGGCGCGCTCAATGCACCTGCTGGCGGATCGCGGCGGGCAGGCGCGCGGGCTGGCCTTCGGCGGTGATCGCCACCAGCGTCACCTCGGCGCGGAACAGCGGCTTGCCCGCGCGCTGCACCTCCTGCACCAGTCCCAGCCGCACGCCGGAGACCGATTTCACCTCGGTGCGCACGATGAGATCTTCATCGAAATGCGCCGGAGAGAGATAGTCGGCTTCGAGCCGGCGCACCACGAAGACGATGCCCTCGGCCTCGCGCAGCGCGTTCTGGTCGATGCCGCGCGCACGCACCCAATCCGAGCGGGCGCGTTCGATGTATTTGAGGTAGTTGGCGTGGTAGACGATCCCCGCCATGTCGGTGTCTTCATAGTAGACACGCACCGGAAATTCATGGGCCATGCGCCACTCCTACAGCTTGCGGCGCGACCCTAGTGCGGCTGCGACATCGCCGCAAGCCGTGTCGCATTTCCTTTGCCGCCGCATGGGATTAGCGTGCACGCCATGATGACGATCGCAATTCTCGGCGCGGCGCTCTGCACGGCGCTTCTGCTGCTCTGGCCACGGCTTTCGCGCGCGCCGCTCTGGCGCGCCACGATCACCCCTTTGGCCTCGATCATCGGCAGCGGATTTCTGGTGCTGGGCCCGATCCTCGAGAGCGCCTATGGCATCTGGGCCCCGGCGGTGATGGCGGCGCTCTGCCTTGGCGCGTGGCTGTTTGGTGCCGCCGTCCGGACCAATATCGTGCGCCGCGCAAAGGGACCGCGCAGCGCCGCCGAGGAGCGTCTGGAAACCCTCGCCTCCTGGGCGCTGGCCTTCGCCTATGTGATCTCGGTGGCCTATTACCTCAACCTCTTCGGCGCGTTCGGCACCCGGCTGACGCCGTGGAACGACCCGCTGCACGCCAAGCTGCTGACCACCGCGATGCTGCTGATCGTGCTGGCGGTGGGCTGGACCCGTGGCTTCGGCGCGCTGGAGCGGATGGAGCAGATCGCCGTGGGGCTGAAGCTGGCGATCATCGCCGGGCTTCTGGCCGGGCTGGCGCTTTATTTCGCGGGCAAACTCGAAGACGGCGCGCTGCTGTCCAATCCGCCGGGCGTCTCGGGCTGGGCCGCGCTGAGCCTTGGCTTCGGCCTCATCGTCACGGTGCAGGGATTTGAGACCACACGCTATCTGGGAGCCGAATACACCGCCCCCATCCGCATCCGCGCGATGAAACTGGCGCAGGCGCTCTCGGCGGCGATCTATATGGCCTACATCGGGCTTATCGCCTATGTCTTCGCGCCCGGCACCGGCGATCAGAGCGAGACGGCGATCATCGGACTGATGGGGCTGGTCGCGCCGATCCTGCCGCTGATGCTGACCGCCGCGGCGCTGGCGGCGCAGTTCAGTGCCGCCGTGGCCGACACCGGCGGCGCGGGCGGGCTGGTAGAGGAACTGACCCGGCGCCGCATCCGGGTGCGCAGCGCCTATGCGCTGCTGGTGGCGCTTGGGCTCGTGCTGACCTGGACGCTGGATGTCTTTGAGATCATCGCCTTCGCCAGCCGCGCCTTTGCTCTTTATTATGCGCTGCAAAGCGGCATCGCCGCGCTGGCGGCGCGGGCCGAAGCGCGGCGCGGCACGGCGCTGGCCTTCGAGGCGCTGGCGCTGCTGGGACTGGTGATCGCGGTCTTCGGCGCTCCGGTGGAGTGAGGCGGGGCGCATCTGCGCCCCCGGTCTGCCAACTCAGGCCCACCCAGGCCAACCGCCGCGCAGGTTCAGCGGGCGGTCTCGCCTGCCCTGTCCCATGCCGCCTCTGCAGGGTCGTCCGCAGGGCTGCGGACCACCAGCCAGCCCAGCACGGTGAGCAGCGCGAGGTTCAGAACCCCGGCCAGCGCCGCGACGCCGAAGGTAAGCCCGTAGCCGCCAGTCATGTCGAAGAAGAGACCGCCGAGCCAGCCGCCGAGCCCATGCCCGCCCCATGCGAAGGCGATGATGATCCCGCCTGCCCCGGCTCGGCGGTCTGCGGGGATCAGCGCGCGAATGGTGGTCAGCACCCCGGTCATCACACCGGCATAGCCAAAGCCGTAGACCGGCGCGAAGAGGTAGAAAAGCGAGATGTCGTCGATCTGGGTGAAGAGATAGACGAAGGCGGTCTGCCATGCGCTCGCCGCCATATAGGCTGGCAGCGCGCCGATCATATCGGCCAGCTTGCCGAAGGCCACGCGCCCGGCGATGGCGGCAATCATCATCACCAGCACCACGCTGCCCGCCTCTGAGCCGCTGGCACCGCAAAGCTCTACGAGCGGTCCGAGGTGCATCAGCGGCACCGACATCAGCCCGCAGCAGAAGATCACGCCGAGGCTCATCAGCACGACCACCGCCGGTGTCGGCACATTGGGCACCCGCTGCGCCGGTGCCGCCGCGCCCGCCGCCTGCGCGTCCGGGGCGCGGGTCAGCAGGGCCAGCGGCACCAGCAGTACCAGGGTGAAGATGCCGATGGCAATGAAGGCGCCGCGCCAGCCGAAGCTCTCGATCAGCAGCGCATTGGCAAGCGGGATGCCGCCCTGCCCCATGGCCTGCCCGGCCGAGACAATGCCGATGGCAAGCCCCGCGCCAGTGCTGAACCAGCGCCCGACGAGAGCAAAGAGCGGCGCGAAGAGCGCCCCGCCGCCAAGCGCCCCGGCCACGAAGAAGAGCGCGTAGAGCTGCCAGAGCGACGACGCGAAACCTGCCGCCGTGACGCAGGCACCGGTGACCAGCGCGCCGGTGAGAATGACCTTACGCGTCTCGATCCGGTCGGCCAGCCAGCCCATGCCGATCCCGCCAAGCGCGAGGCCGATCAGCCCCGCCGAGTTGATCAGCGCGATGTCGGCCCGGCTCCAACCCATGGCTGTCTCGAGCGGGGTGAAGAAAGCCGAAAGCCCGTTCACCAGCTGTCCCAGCGCCACCGCCAGCAGCAGGGAGGCGGCGATCACGATCACCCAGCGATAGCGGTCAGGCGCCGCTTGGGGCGCCTTCGATGCCTGTTCCATTCCCCTGCTCCTTACGCCGCCGACGGCTTGCGGGGGTGCAGCCAGCCGGGCAGGAAATCATAGGCATTGCCGATGCCTTCGGTGCCGATCTCACGGCCATGCTGCGCCAGAAGCTCCTGAAGAGCGCCGCTGTTGAACGCGTCAAAGGTTTCGGTCGCGCCGCCAAGATGCTGCCCGCCGACAAAGATCTGCGGGATGGTCACCGCGCCGGTCTTTTCGGCAAGCGCCTTGCGCAGCGCCCCGCCCCGATCGCCTTCGCGGTAGGCCGCGCCGTCGAGATCGACCGAAGTGTAGGAGATCCCGGCGGCGGCGAAAAGCTTGCGCACGGACCAGCAGAACTCGCACCATTCCAGTGCGAAAAAGACCACCGGCTCCTCGGGATCGGAAAGCAGCGCCTGAAGCTCGGCGCGCGCCTCGGGGGAGGCCTCTGCCGGGGCGGCCTGCGGCGCAGGCGCGGCACTGGCATCGAAGCGGAAGCGTGGGGTCGAGGCGGCGATGGCCATCTCCTCGGCGTTCATCACCTCCTCGATGGCCCCGAAAAGCGGAGTCGAGAGGTAGCGCTCGCCGGTGTCCGGCAGCATGGCAAGGATACGCGCCCCGCGCGGGGCGCTGCGGGCAATGTCGAGCGCGGCGGCAAAGGTGGCCCCGGCGGAGGTGCCGCAGAGGATGCCCTCAAAGCGGGCCAGATCCTGCGCGCATTTCATCGCCTCGGCCCCGGCCACCGGGCGGATCTCGTCGATCCATCCGGCTTCGAGCACGTCATTTGCCAGCTTCGGGATGAAATCCGGCGTCCAGCCCTGCATCAGATGCGGACGAAAGGCGGGATGACTGGCGGCGGGCGAGCCGTCCTCGTTGAAGGGCTGCACCACCCCCGAAGACAGCAGCGCGGAATTGTCCGGCTCCGAGGCGATGATCTTTGTGGTCGGGCTGCGCTCTTTGATTTTGCGCGCCACGCCCTTCATCGTGCCACCGGTGCCGAAACCCGACACCCAAAAGTCGAGCGGCGCATCGTCGAAAGTGGCAAGGATTTCCTCGGCGGTGGTGCGCGAATGCATGTCGGGGCCCGCCTCGTTCTCGAACTGGCGGGCAAGGAACCAGCCGTGCTCCTCGGCCAGTTCGCGCGCCTTGGCGATCATTCCCGAGCCTTTCTCGGACGCAGGGGTCAGCACCACTTTGGCCCCCAAAAAGCGCATCAGTTTGCGGCGCTCGATGCTGAAGCTTTCGGCCATGGTCACCACCAGCGGATAGCCCTTGGCGGCGCAAACCATGGCGAGCCCGATGCCGGTGTTGCCCGAGGTCGCCTCGATCACCGTCTGGCCGGGCTTCAGCGAGCCATCGCGCTCGGCCGCCTCGATGATCCCCAGCGCCAGCCGGTCCTTGACCGAACTCATGGGGTTGAAGGCCTCGAGCTTGACGTAAAGCTCGACCCCCTCGGGCGCGAGGCGGTTGATGCGCACGATCGGGGTGTTGCCAATGGTTTCGAGGATGGAGGGGAATGCCTTGGTCATCAGGAAAGTCCTTGTGTTCAGGATGTGTGTGCGAAGGTCAAAAAAGCGGAAGAACGCAATGAACGAAGACGCCGCCGGCGAGCGCAAAGGCCGCTGCGCCGAGCAGCCTGCGCCCGCCACGCGCCTTCAGCGCGGCGGGTGGGATGGAGGGATGTGGGCGGATGTCAGCGATAGTCTGCGGTGTCATGTTCATGGCGCGATCCTTTCGTTCGGATGATGCAGCCAGTCTCGCCGTTCCGCGTTTCGCGCCCATGTCCCCACATGCAGGCGCGTGTTTCAAAGGTTTCAGCCCGGATCGTAGATATATCCGATGCCGCGTACGGTGCGGATCACCTCGGGCTTGGCGGGGTTCACCTCGATCTTCTTGCGGATGCGCGAGATGCGAATGTCGATCGAGCGATCGAAGGGATCCCATGCCCGGTCATGCGCCCCTTCGAGGATCTGGTCGCGGTTCAGAACGCGCCCCCGGTTGCGCGCGAAAAGCTTCAGCAGGTTGAACTCCATCGCCGTCAGCGGCATCTCGGCACCGTCTTCGTCAAAGAGCTTGGCGGCCTCAAGATCGAGCCACGCCTTGCCAAAGCGGAAGCGGCTGCGCTCTTGCGGGGCCTCGGCGGGCGCGCTGAGCCGCCGCCGCAGCACCGCCCGGATGCGCGAGACCAACTCGCGCAGATCGACCGGTTTTGCGAGATAATCGTCGGCGCCCATCTCCAGCCCCACCACCCGGTCAATCACATCGCCCGCCGCGGTCAGCATGATCACCATCGGCGCTTCGGGCCCCTGCAGGCTGCGCAGCACCGATAGCCCGTCCTCGCCGGGCATATTGATGTCGAGCAGGATGAGATCCGGGCGCGCGCCCGCAAGGCTGGTGCGCAGGTCGTCGGCGCCCCCGGCGAGCGTGGTGCGAAACCCATGTTTGCCAAGATACTCGGCAAGCATTTCGCGCAAGTCCCGCTCGTCGTCGCAAATGAGGATGTGATCGCTCATCCTTCGCCCCCCTCGAGCATGGCGCGGGCCAGCCGTCGCAACTCGTCAGGGGCGATGGGCTTTTCGAGGAAGGGCCGCCCTGCGCCGTCGAGAAAGCCGCGGGCCTGCGGGCTCATCGTGTCGCCGGTGACAAAGCCCATGCGGCGCGCCTGTCCGGGACGGTCGCGCATCAGCCGCTCGTAGAACCCCCGCCCGCCAAGGCCGGGCATATTGAGATCGCTCAGGATCAGCGCGAACTCGCGCGTCTCGAGCTTTTCCAGCGCGGCTTCGGCGGTGCCCGCCACCTCCACGTCGAAACCATCGCGCAGCAAGATCTCGCGGATGAGGTCAGAAACGTCGGGCTCGTCATCGACCACAAGCACCGCGCCACGCGCCTCGGCAGGCGCGGCGCGCGGGCCCTCGCCCGCTCCGGCGCTCTCGGCCTCGGTGGACGGCAGCCGCACGACCAGCGTCGCCCCCTGCCCGCCTTCGACGAGCTTGATCTGCCCGGCGTGGGCAGTGGCGATCCGGTGACAGAGCGCCAGCCCGATCCCCGTGCCCGACCCCACCGGCTTGGTGGTGAAGAGCGGATCGAAGATGCGGCTGCGGATGTCCTTGGGAATGCCCGGCCCATTGTCGGCCACGCGCAATTCGACCATCTGCGCCCCCGGATCATGGCTCAGCGTCACGCGGATCAGATCGCCGATCCCGCTTTCCTCGATCGCCTGATCTGCGTTGGTCACGAGGTTGATCACCAGTTGCGAGACCTGATGCGCATCGCCGCGCACCTTGGGCAGGTCCGGCGCGATCTCGACCTCAACCCGCGTCGCAAGACCGTCGGCCCCGTTGCGCAGCGCGTCGACCGCCATCTGCGCCGTCTCGGCCATATCCATCGGCACCAGCCGCGCGGGCTGCTGCCGGGCCATGGCGAGGAAGGATTTCACGATGCGGGCGCAGCGCTCGGCGGCCTCGGAAATCTTCTCGACCCGGCGCCGCACGTCGTCCGAGATATCCTCGTCGCGCAGCATCAGCGCGTGGCCGACGACCACCGAAAGCGGATTGTTCAGCTCATGCGCCACACCAGCAAGCAGCTCACCCAGCGCCGACATCTTTTCGGCCTGAAAAATCTGTTCACGCTGTTCGGCAAGGCGGCGGCGCAGGTCCACCTCCTTCGAGACATCGACGGTGGAGGACACCAGCACATCCTCGCCGCGGTATTGGATCAGCCGTGCCGAGACGAGGCTGGGAAAGCGCGTGCCGCTGGCGCGGACGCCGGTCACCGGCATGTCGTCCACCCGCCCGTCGGGCAGCACGGCGGTGATGAAATCGGCCCGCTCGGCGCGCGAGGCGAAATGCGCATGGGTGTGCGGGGCGTTGCCCAGAAGCTCGGTCGCGGCGGGCGAGCGGTAGATCACCTCGCCGTCGCCGACGCGCGACATGATGATATTGGCCGGGCAGTTCTCGAGCACCTTGCGCACCAGCTGATCGGCGGCGCGCTCGGCCTCTTCGAAGGCGTGATGCTCGGTGACATCCGTCTGCACCAGAACGAAGCCGCCCGCAGCGGTGCTGCGCAGCAGTAGCTCGAACACCCGGTCGCCGCTCTCGAGCTCCAGCGGCGTGACCATCCAGTCGCCGCCGGCCAGCCGCGCCTCCATGAAGCTGAGCCGCTCGGCGTCCTCGGCGGTGAGCCCGCCGCGCGCCGCCCATTCGCGCAGCAAAAGCGCCCAGTCCAGCCCCGGCTCGAGCAGCCCCGAGAGCGCCGGGTTCATCTCGTGAAAGCCCGAGTTGAAGCGCAGGAGCACGGCGTTTTCGTCGAAGATCGCGAGCCCCTCGGACAGCGCGTCGATCACCTCTTCGAGCATGTCCGAAGGCTGCCGGTCCGGGCCTGCGCCCGCCTCCGGCATCGAGGGATCGAAACGCACCGCCATGATCAGCCGCCCTGCGCCGCGCGCATCTGCTCGGCCTCTATGCGGAACACCAGCTCTTCGATCTCATCCGAGAGCGCCAGCCGCCCCACCTCCGAGGCGGTGAACTGGTCATCGAGGCTCTGCGTCGCGGCACCATTGCCGGTGATCGTCATCGGCTCGGCCATGTAGCGCAGGCGGCTGGCGTAGATCACCGCCGGGCCGAAGACGTCGTAGATGTATTTCTGTACCCCCACCACAGAGCCCACCACCGGCCCCGAGGCGATGCCGACGCGGCAACTCCACTGGATCGGGTGGCTGGCGTTGCGCTGGTGCAGGTAGCGCATGAAGCGGATCGCCGCATTGGCCGCCGCCTGCGCGTGGTCCTCGGTGGGATCGGGCATGCCCGCGACACCGATGTAGAGATCGCCCACCGCTCGGATCCGGGCACAGCCGAACTGCTCTCCGATCCGGTCGAAGGCGGTGTAGATGTCATTGAGTTCCGACACGATTACCGCGGGCTCATGGGCGGTGACCATCTCGGCAAAGCCGATGAAGTCGATACAGACCACCGAAACCGGATCGTAAAGCCGGGGCGTGACGATACCGAAGGTCTTGTATTCCTCATAGACCGAGCGCGGCATCATGTTGAGCAGCAGTTTCTCGACCTGCTCCTTCTCGCGCTTGATCTCGCGGGTGTTGCGCTCGACCATCACCGAGTAGCTGTCGATCATCGACTCCAGCTCTTTGATGCGCGAGATGTTCTGGCACACCAGCACCACGATCGGCTCTTCCTCGTCGAGCGCGCGATTGAAATCCATCGCCACGGTCATCGTGCGGCGGCGCAGGCGAAAGGTGGTCTCGGTGGCGTGTCGGCCCTCGGCGTTTAGCGCCGCGCGCAGCGTCTCGGTGTCGAAGTCCTGAAAGTTGTCGAGCAGATTGCTTCCGATCTCCATCTCGCCGAACCAGCCGCGGAAGGTGTCGTTGCAAAAGCGCAGCCGCAGCGTCTCGAGATCGAGCAGCGCCACCCCGACCCCGATGGCCCTGAGCAGCTGTTCGTTGATCGCGGCGATGGTCATGGGCCTACTCCGTCACCAGTCCGCGCCGCGCCTCGAAGGCGCCAAGGATGATCTCCTGATCCTCGGGGGCGACGCCGTGGTCGGCGAGCGTGGCGCGCAGCAGCCCCTGCAGCTTGTCGAAATGGGCCTGCTGGATATCGAGATGCCTGTGCATCCGGCGGATTTGCTCGTCGGTGTAGGACGCCGGACCACCCATCAGCGACGAGACGAATTTGGTCTGGTGGTCGACGATGCGCGCCATGTCGATCTCATCGAAGAACGGGCCGACGTCGTCATCGTCGAGAAGCCGGTCGTAGAGGTCGAGGACGATCTTGCTGACGACGGAAAAGCCGCCATACTTTTCGAAAAGGGATTTCTCCATCGCCACCTCCCCCGGGGCAAAGCCCCTCACGGCGTGAAAATTCTCTGTTTTGAAATCTCCTATAAACATGCGGGATCTTGCACCTCTGTGGCAAGGATTTCATCCGGGGGCGGATATTCAGCCTTGCGGGCAAAGGTTTCCGGCATGTGTCGCGACCCGGCGGCTTGTGTTTCGATTGTTTCATTAGAGGCCGCCTGCGCTGACGTTGCGTCCGGGTCTGGGCGCAGATACTGCTGCCCCATGACCACCATGACCGACGCGCGTATCACCTTTTTCGCTTCTGCAATCGTACTGGCCACCGGTGCCTTCTGGGGCTTCTACTGGCTGCCTGTCCGCGCGCTTAGCGACATGGGACTGCCCGGCGCTTGGGGGACCGCAGCGATCACCGTAGCGGCGGTGATCGTGCTGCTGCCGCTCGCGGTCGCGCGACGCGGTGCCCTGCGCCGTGCGGGTCCGGTGGCGCTGGCGTCGGTCGCGCTCGGCGGTGCCGCCTTCGCGCTCTATTCGGTGGCCTTTGTCTACGGGCGGGTGGCAATCATCATCCTGCTCTATTTCCTCACGCCGGTCTGGAGCACGCTGATCGGGCGCTACGTGATGGGCTGGCACACCCCGCGCATGCGCATCGTTGCGATCCTCGTGGGGCTGGCCGGGCTTACGGTGATGCTCAGCGCCGACGGATCGGCACCGATCCCGCGCAGCATCGGCGAATGGATGGCGCTGCTGGCCGGGCTGCTGTGGTCGGTCGCAACCACCGGCATCCGCTCGAAATCCGATCTGGCACCGGGAGAGTCCGCCTTCGTCTTCGCCGCCGGAGCGATGGTCTGCGCTTTTGTGCTGGCACCGGTTCTGGAGCCGCTGCCAGCCGCTGAGGGGCTCTCGCTCGCGCCCCTCCTCGGGGTGGCCGCCGCGAGTGGTGCGATCTGGTGGGCGCTGTCGGTCGCTGCGCTGATGTGGGCCACGGTGCGGCTGGAACCGGCGCGGGTGGGCATTCTGCTGATGTCGGAAGTGCTCGTCGGCGCGGTCTCGGCAGCGGCGCTGGCCGGAGAGCATCTGGCCGCGCTGGAACTGCTGGGCGGCGGGCTGGTGCTGGTCGCCGGAGTGCTGGAGGTCTGGCCGGTCCGGCAGCGCCGGGCCAGCCATTTTGTTTGAACGGGCCGCAGGTCCGGGGCTCAGGCGTCGCGGTAGATCGCGACCTGCGGTGCTTCGCCTTCGCGCACCGAGCCGCGGTACATGCCCTCGCAATTGAAAGGCATCGAGATCGACCCGTCATGGGCGATGGCGATCACCCCGCCAGAACCGTCGTGATCATGCAGGTCCTTCATCACCACATGCTGCGCTGCCTCGTCGAGCGACTGGCCAAGAAAACGCATCCGCGCGGCGATCTCGCTGCCAGCGGTATAGCGGATGAAGACCTCGCCATGGCCGGTGCCCGACACCGCGCAGGTGGCGTTCTCGGCGAAGGTCCCGGCCCCCGGCAGCGGCGTGTCCCCCACCCGCCCCGGCAGTTTCGCGGTCATGCCGCCGGTCGAGGTGGCGGCAGCGAGATTGCCCGCCCGGTCCCGCGCGACAGCGCCGACGGTGCCGTGGCGGCGGGCGGGATCGTCGCTTTCCTGCCCTTTGCGGCGCATCTCCATCGTCTCCTGCAGCGCGTCCCAGCGCGCCTGCGTGAAGAAATAGTCGCGCTCTTCAAAGGGCAGCCCGGCATCGCGGGCGATCTGCAGCGCCATAGGGCCGATCAACAGCACATGCGGGGTTCTCTCCATCACCGCGCGCGCCACGCGCACCGGGTTGCGCGGGCCGAAGATACCGGCCACCGCCCCGGCGCTGCGGTCGCGCCCGTCCATGACGCAAGCGTCCATCTCCTGCGCGCCCTCGGTGGTGAAGACCGCGCCGCGCCCGGCGTTGAACAGCGGCTCATCCTCCAGCGCGCAGACCGCGGCGGTCACCGCGTCCATCGCCGTGCCGTCCTGCCGCAGCACGTCTTCGCCAGCGGCCACGGCGCGGGCCAGACCGGCCTTATAGGCCGCTTCCTTCTCGGGTGTCATCTGCGTGCGCAGGATGGTTCCGGCGCCCCCATGGATGGCAAGCGAATAGGTGCTCATGACGTTCCTTTCAGCCCGGCCTGTTCGGCGCAGTAGCGGGCGATCTCGGCATGCGGGGCGATCCAGCAATCGCCCTTGGCGGTGATGTGCTCGAGCAATTGCTCGAGAATGAAAATGCGCGAGCGGTAGCCGGTCACATGCGGATGCATGGTCAGCAGGAACAGCCCACCCTCGGCATAAGCCCCATCGAACTCGCGGCGGAAAATGTCGAGCACGTCGGTCGGCGGCGTATAGGGCCGGTGCGGACCAAAGCGGTTCATCATGAAGTAGACCGCATCATCACGGATCCATTCCACTGGCAGCTCCACAATGCCCGTCGGCTCGCCGTCGTCGAGGATCTCGAAGGGATCGTCATCGTTGAACAGCGAGCTGTCATAGAGCAGCCCCATCTCGCGCGCGATCTTCAGCGTCACGGCGGAATAGTCCCAAGAAGGCGTGCGCATCCCCACCGGGCGCGTGCCGGTGATCTGCTCGAGCGTGTCGGCAGAGCGCAGCATGAGATCGCGCTCGGCTTCGGGCGGGACCAGCGTGTTGCGCTCGTGGATCCAGCCGTGCAGGCCGATCTCATGGCCCTCCTGCGCCAACATGCGCTGCTCTTCGGGATGCAGCAGCGCCGCCACCGCGGGCACGAAGAAACTGGCCTTCACGTCGAAGCGGTCGAGCACCTTCTTGATCCGCGGGATGCCGCGACGGGTGCCGTATTCGCCCCATCCGAGCCGGGCGATCGAGGTGCCGCCATCGCGCAACTCATTGGTTTCATGGTCGCTGTCAAAGCTCAGTGCCACAGCGCAGCGCGCGCCGCCCGGCCAGCGCTCCGGCAACAGGCTGCGCCCGGCGCGCACCTGCTCGACCATGCCGCGCCACTGCGCTTCTTCCCATTCATACGGCTCGCTCATGCGTGACCTCCGTCTACGGACAGCACCTGTCCGCTGATCCATTCCGCCGCGTCCGAGGCCAGAAAGGCCACCGCGCTGGCGATGTCGTCCGGGCGCCCTAGGCGCCGGGTGTGAATTGCGTTCAGCACGGTCTTCTGGCGCTCTTGGCCAAAGGCGTCCCACTGTTTCTCGGTCGAAGGGTTGGAGAGGACAAAGCCCGGCGCCACCGAATTGACGGTGATCCCCTGCGGCCCCAGTTCCAGCGCCAGTTGCCGGGTCAGCCCGACCAGCGCGTGTTTCGCCGAGGCATAGGCCTGAATGCCGGTGAGGCTGGGGCGCAGCCCCGCGCCCGAAGAGATGGTGATGATCCGCCCGCCGCCGCGCGCCCGCATTCCCGGCACAACCGCCTGCGCGCACCACATGGCCGCGTCGACATTGGCGCCAAAGATCGCGTGCCAATCCTTTTCGCCGATCTCGTCGATGGGGCGGCCGACCTGTCCGCGCACCCCGCCCGCAGAGGTGACCAGTACGTCGATCTTTCCATGCTGCGCGAGCACCGCCTCGACGGCGGCGGCGGCACTCTCCCGGCTGCCGAGATCTGCGGCGTGACGGCTGATCCCCTCGGCCTCGAGCGGCGCCATGCCCTCCATGTCGATATCGAGCGCCGCCACGGTCGCGCCCGATGCCGCAAAACGTCGGGCGATGGCCGCGCCGATGCCCTGCGCCGCGCCGGTGACGGCGACGGTCTTTCCTTCGAAATTCAGGTGCATATCGGCAGCATCTCCGTGACCAGTTCCGCCGATTGTGGACGGCGCCCTTCTTCGATGTCGTGGATCAGCTCGACCATACGGGCGATGGCAGAGACGTCGACGCCATGCGCCCGGCCCAGCTCGACCATGATGCCGATCTGCGCATCCACCTCGGTGCGGCGCTTGCGCACCGCCAGATCGCGCCAGATGCCCGAGTGGGTCTTGGCGGTCTTGCGGTTGTGGGCCACCATCTTGTCCATCGAGGCGTCGATTGCCGCACGGCCGGCACGGCGGAAGGCATCAGGGTCGAACCCGTTGAAGCCAAGCGGCGTGACCCCCTCGGCGGCGGCCAGCGTCATCACCTCATGGCCAAGCCGCGCATAGACCGCGCGGTGCTCGGGACGGGCCATGGCATCGGACATGCTGTCGGGCGTCAGCGCCGTGCAGAACAGCAGCGATCCATAGCCCATCTTGCCCCAGAGATAGCCCCAGATGTTGTCGGTGAGCACCGCCTCTGGTTCCAGAACCGAGAGCAGCGCGTGCACCTCGCGCGCCCGGTCGGTGATCTGGCCGTCAAGCTCGCCCACGGCCACGGCGGCACGGTTGCCGAAGAGGATGCGCCCTGGCTCTAGCCAGTCGGCGCCGTAATTGACGAAGCAGCCCACGGTGTTCTCGGCCCCGATGCGCGCCGCGATGGTGCGCTCGTTGAGGCCGTTCTGCGCCGAGACCACATAGCCGCCCTCGGCCAGATGCGGGATCAGCATGTCGAGCGCCGCCTCGGTGATATGCGCCTTCACCGCAAGGATGATGCGGCTGTAGCGCCCGGTCAGTTCCTGAGGCGTGCTGGCGGGCAGAACCTGCGTGAAGGTCTCGACCGGCCCTTCGATGTGCAGACCGCTGGTGCGCATCGCCTCCACATGTTCGGGCACGATATCGACCATATGCACGGCGTGTCCCGCGCGGGCGAGATAGGCACCGATGATGCCGCCGATGGCCCCCGCCCCCCAGATCAGGATCGGATCATCGCTCATGCCCAATCCCCTTCGAGCAGCGCGCGGGTCTCGGCCACGGCGGTGGCCCAAAGGCGGTCCGTGTCGGCCTCGGGTTTCTGATAGACGCCGCCATAGTTGCCGTCGCCGATCAACTCGCGCACGCCAGCGGCGTTGCGGTCACGCAGGCGCTCGAAGGGCACGAAGGGTTTTTGCTCAGTGGGCAGGTCACGACCCGGCAGGCGCGTCCACGGGAAGTTCTCCATCCAGCTGGCGTGGCTGGCGACCGGGTCGATCTCTTGCACGCAGGCCCATGTCTTGGGCGCGCGCCACCAGTCGTGGAACCGGCAGCGGGCACCGGGGTTGGCCTCCATCCACTCCATGGTGACCGGCTGGACGGGGCTGTTGCCGCCATGGCCGTTGACGATCAGGATCCGGCGGAAGCCGGTGGCGTAGAGGCTGTCGAGGATATCGCGCAGCAGCGCCGCATAGGTCGACAGCTTCAGCGTCACGCTGCCCGGAAACGCCATGAAGTAAGGCGTCAGCCCATAGGCCACCGCGGGAAACACCGGCACGCCCAGAGGTTCGGCGGCATCGGCCCCCACCTTTTCGGAGAGGATCGAGTCGACCGACAGGCTCAGATAGGCGTGCTGCTCGGTGCTGCCCAGCGGCAGCACGCAGCGGTCGTCCGTCTCGAGGTATTTCTCAACCTCGAACCAATTGCTTTCGGAAATCTTCACATCACGTTTCCTTCTGTGTGCCCAGACGCAGACGGACGGCCTCGATAGCTGGGAGGAGCTCGGCCTTCACGGATTGATTGTCTGGGGTATGTCGATACTCGAATGCGGCCTGGCCCGGCGCCAGATCGGCCTGCACGTATTCCGCCCCGGTGGCGAAAACGAGCACGCTGGCCGCGGCGATCAGCGCCTCGGCTCCGGGCTCGCCGCGCACCGCCATGGAGACATCGGCCACATGCGGCGCAAAGCGCCGGATGCCCGCCTTCATGATGGTGACGAACTCGGGGAAATAGGAATAGCCGACCACGCGGGCGTCAGAGGGCAGCGAGGCCAGCGCGACCCGCGTCGCCTCGTCGGGGATCAGCGTCAGCCCGCAGACTTCGGCCTGCGGAAACAGGTCTCTGGCCGCGCTGAGCAGCGTGCGCGGTGCAAGCACCACGTCGATGCCCTGCGGCAGCGCCGCGCGCACCTCCGACAGCACTGCAACGCTCATCTCATCACCGTCGCGCAGCTTTGGGCGCAGCGCGGCGGCATAAGCCTCGGTCGCATCGTGGAAATTGCCAAGCATCAGCAGGCGCAGCGGGCGGCGGGACCGGCCTTGCGCCGAGGCGACCCGCGTGGCGATGTCGGCGGCGCTGAAACCGCACTGCCGCCCCACCGCGAGCAATTCGCCGATCAGATCGTCGAGCTTGCGCAGATGCGCGGCATTGCCCACCGACGCGCCGGGCGCAACGAAGGTGCCAGAGCCCACCCTGCCTTCGATATGTCCCGCGTCCTGCAGCGCGGCATAGACAGTACTGACGGTGACCGGCGATATGCCCAGACGCGCCGCCATGACCCGCACAGAGGGCAATCGCGCCCCGGCGGGCAGCTCGCCCGAGGCGATTCCAAACTCCAGCGCGCCGCGCAACTGGACGGAGACTGATACCGAAGATGCCCGGTCGATCGCCTCCGCGAGCCGCTCAAGGGACCGATCGAGCTGTGCCTGTTTTTCACTCATTTCGTGACAATGCATTAGAACACTTAACCTGCCAAGTGTTATATGTTTGCCCGCCCAAAATTGAAGCGCGCCGCAAATCTCGCAGAATTTCGTTACAACATTTCCTTGACCGTATCAGAATCCGCCGACAGTGTGACATCATAAGATAACACAACAGGGAATTCACATTATGACGAGAGCGACCCTAAAGTCCGCCGTCGCAGCGCTTGCGCTGCTGGCCGCTGCGCCAATGGCCATGGCCGAAGATCTGGTGATCGGCCTGCGCGCCGGTCCGGATTCCATTGACCCGCATTGGTCGACGCTTGGCAGTCAGGCCGAAGCGCTGCGCCACATCTACGACACGCTGGTCGACGTGGATGACAACCTGCAGCTCAAGCCCGGCCTCGCCCTGTCGTGGGAAGCGGTCGACGACACCACTTGGGATTTCAAACTGCGCGAAGGCGTGAAATTCCACGATGGCACTGACTTCACCGCCGAGGACGTGAAATTCTCGATCGAGCGCATCCCCGAGGTCACCGGCCCGATGTCGATGACGCTTTACACCAAATACGTCGACAGCGTTGAGGTCATCGACGACTACACGCTGCGCATCCACACCAAGGGCATCGCGCCTGCCCTGCCGAACGACTTCACCCGCCTCTTCGTCGTGCCGTCGGAAACCGGCATGGAAGCGCGCAACGAAGAGTTCAACTCGGGCGCCAAGGCGATCGGCACCGGCCCCTACAAATTCGTCTCGTGGCAGCCCAAGGGCGATCTCGTGCTCGAGAAATTCGACGACTACTGGGCGGAAACCCCGATCTGGGAGAAGGTCATCCGCAAAGAGATCCCCGACGATGCCGCCCGCGTCGCGGCGCTGCGCTCGGGTGAGGTGGACCTGATCAACTACGTGCCCGCGTCGGACTATCTGGCGATGAAGAATGACTCCGATCTCGAGACCTTCATTTCCGACTCGGTCTACATTCTCAACGTGCAACCCTCGGTCGTCGACGAAGAGCCGCAGCCGATCACCATCAACGGCGAGCCGGTCGACGGCAACCCGCTGCAGGATGTGCGCGTGCGCAAGGCGCTCGATCTGGCGATCAACCGCGACGTTCTGGTCGACGTCGTGCTCGAAGGCCTCGGCACCCCCGCCAACCAGCTGATGCCCGAAGGGTTCTTTGGCTACACCGACGAGCTTGGCGCGCGTGAGTATGACATCGAGCAGGCCAAGGCTCTGTTGGAAGAGGCTGGCTATCCCGAAGGCTTCGAAATCGATTTCACCTGCACCAACAACCGCGTGCCCGGCGACGCCGTGGTCTGCGAGGCGCTGGCGCAGATGTGGTCGCGCCTTGGCCTGACGGTGAACGCGCAGGCGCTCAACGGCACGGTCTTCTTCCCCGCCGCCGCGCGCAAGGAATACACGATGGCCATGTCCGCATGGGGCACGCTGACCGGCGAGGCCGCCTATACCTATGGCGCGCTGACCCACACCCCGGACGAAGAGAAGGGCTTCGGCAACTTCAACCGCACCGGCTATTCCAACCCCGAGTTCGACAAGGTGTTCGATGAGGGCGCGCAGACGCTCGACCCCGAAGAGCGCCGCAAGCTCTATGAGCAGGCGTCTTACATCGCGATGGAGGACCGGGCGCTGATCCCGACGGTGATCCTGCAGACGGTCTGGGCTGCTGACAAAGACACGCTGAGCTTCGCGCCGCGCGTCGATCAGGAAACCCGCGCCTATGAGATCACACCGGTCGAGTGATCCCCTTTCGGGTGCCCCTCGGGGCACCCTGATTACCCTCACGCGCGCGGCGGCCTTGGGCGGCCGCGCGTCTCATCCGACAAGAGGCCCACATGCTAGGATATCTCGTCAGGCGCCTTGCGCAGGCCGTGGTCGTGGTCTTTGCCATGTCGATCATCGTCTTCGTCGGGGTCTATGCCATCGGCAACCCGATCGACGTGCTGATCGACCCCGGCGCGACGCAGGAAATCCGCGCCAAGCTGATCGCCCAATACGGGCTCGACCAGCCGCTGTGGCGCCAGTATTTCACCTTCCTCGCCAATGTCGCCCAAGGCGATCTTGGCACCTCGATGGTCTACAATATTCCGGTTGTCGATCTCGTGTTCTCGCGCCTGCCCGCGACGCTGGAGCTGGTCTTCGTCTCGGTCTGCATCGCGACCTTCATCGGCATCCCGGCGGGCCTCTACGCGGGGTACAAACCGGACAGCCTCGCCGCCCGCGCGATCATGGCGCTTTCGGTGCTGGGCTTTTCCGTGCCGACCTTCTGGATCGGTATGCTGCTGATCATGGCGTTCGCGGTGAACCTCGGCTGGCTGCCCTCGGGCGGGCGCGGCGATGTTGGCAGCCTCTTCGGCATCCCCACCTCGCTGGCCACAGCCGATGGCTGGACGCATGTGATCATGCCCGCGCTCAACCTGTCGCTCTTCAAGATGGGCCTGCTGATCCGCCTCACCCGCGCCGGCATGGTCGAGGCGATGCAGACCGACTACGTGAAGTTCGCCCGCGCGCAGGGCCTGCCCGACCGGCAGATCGTCTTCAGCCACGTGCTGCGCAACATCTCGATCCCGATCGTCACGGTTTTTGGGCTCGAGCTTGGCTCGACCCTTGCCTTCGCCGTGGTGACCGAAAGCGTCTTCACGTGGCCCGGCGTCGGCAAGCTGATCATCGACTCGATCCTGCAACTCGACCGTCCGGTGATGGTCACCTACCTCGTCCTCGTGGTGATCCTCTTCGTGCTGATCAACCTCGTGGTCGATCTTGTCTACGCACGCCTCGATCCGCGGGTGCGCCTGAAGGGGAACGCCTGATGTCCGACACTGCCCCCCTCACCAACCCCGCGCTGGCCCGGCCCGGCGCCGAGGTGGAAACCCGCGCCCAGCGCCTGCGCAACTTCTGGGCCGACTACCGGCGCTCGCCGGTGGCCGTGGCCTCGCTCGCGGTGATCATCGCGCTGATCTTCGTCTCCTTCGGCGCGCCGCTGGTCTCGCCGCAGGACCCCTATGACATGGCCGCACTCGACTGGATGGACGCCTTCCTGCACCCCGGCGAGACCGGCTCGGGCGGCTACACCCATCTGCTCGGCACCGACAACGCCGGGCGCGACATGCTCTCGGCAATCTTCTACGGGCTGCGCACCAGCTTTGTTATCGGCCTCTCGGCAGGCGCGCTGGCGCTGCTGGTCGGCATCTGCGTCGGGCTCACCGCCGCCTATTTCGGCGGCAGGATCGAGAGCCTGCTGATGCGCATCGTCGATCTACAACTGTCGATGCCGGCAATCCTGCTGGCGTTGGTGCTGGTGGCGATGCTGGGTCAGGGCGTGGGGCAGATCATCCTCGCACTGGTGGTGGCGCAATATGCCTATTTCGCCCGCACCACCCATGGCGCCGCCACCGTCGAGCGCAGCAAGGATTACATCGAGGCCGCGCGCTCCACCCCGCTGCCGACGCGCCGCGTGCTGTTCCGCCACCTGCTGCCGAACGTCCTGCCGCCGCTCATCGTCGTGGCCACGGTGCAGGTCGCCAGCGCCATCGCGCTGGAGGCGACACTGTCCTTCCTCGGCGTAGGCCTGCCGCTGACCGAACCGTCGCTGGGCTCGCTGATCTCGAACGGCTTCAAATACATCCACTCGGACCGCTACTGGCTGTCCATCTATCCGGGGATTTTCCTGATGATCACCGTGGTTGCCATCAACCTCGTCGGAGACCAGGTGCGGACCGTGCTCGACCCGCGAGGCCAACGATGAGCGCCGCGCTGGACGTGCGCGGGCTGACCACGCGCTTCGATACCCGCAAGGGCCCGGTCAACGCCGTGAACGATGTGAGCTTCTCGGTTGCGCCGGGCCGGATCATGGGCCTCGTTGGCGAGAGCGGCTCGGGCAAGAGCGTGACCGGCTTTTCGGTGCTCGGGCTGATCGACGCCCCCGGCGAGGTCACCGGCGGTCAGGTGCTGGTCGAGGGACAGGACTTGCGCGCCCTGCCACCCGACGCCATGCGCAAAATGCGCGGCAGCAAGGTTTCGATGGTCTTTCAGGACCCGATGATGACGCTGAACCCGGTGCTGCGGGTCGGCGATCAGATGGCCATGGCTGTGCGCGTGCACGAGAAGATGAGCAAACGCGCCGCATGGGACCGCGCGCGGCAGGCGCTCGAGACGGTGGGCATCCCCGCCCCTGCCGAGCGGCTGAAGGCCTACCCCCATCAGCTTTCGGGTGGCATGCGCCAGCGCGTCGCCATCGCCATGGCGCTGCTGCACCAGCCCGCGGTGATTATCGCCGACGAGCCCACGACGGCGCTCGACGTGTCGATCCAAGGCCAGATCCTTGCCGAGGTGCGCCGCCTTGCCGATGAGACCGGCACCGCGATCGTCTGGGTCACGCATGATCTGGCGGTGGTCTCTTCGCTCGCCGACGATATCGCGGTGATGTACGCGGGCCGCATCGTCGAGAGCGGCACCGCCGAGCAGGTAATCGAAGCGCCGCGCCATCCTTATACGCGGGGCCTGATCGAAAGCGTGCCAAGCCTGCACGAGCCGGGCCGCAAGCTGCCGCAAATTCCCGGCTCCACCCCGCAGCTTGCCAATCTGCCCTCGGGGTGCCCGTTCCGACCGCGCTGTGCCTTTGCCACCGAAGCCTGCACGACCGCACCGCCCCTGCATGAGACCCATGGCCGCCGCGTGCTGTGCCATCACCCGCTGGAGGCCCAATGACCGACGCGCTGCTGAAAATCGAAAACGTCTCGAAACGGTTCAGTCGCAAGCCCGGCCTTCTTGGGCGCGGGATCGACAGGCTCACCGGTCGCAGTTCGGAAAGCACCGTGCATGCGCTCACCGATGTGTCGCTGCAGGTCGCACGGGGCGAGGTGCTGGGGGTTGTTGGCGAGTCCGGCTGCGGCAAATCCACCCTCGGGCGGATCGTGTCGGGCATCTATGCGCCCACCGAAGGGGCTGTCACGCTTGACGGCCAGCCGGTGGGCAAGGGCAGCGACCGCGGCATCGAGAAGCTGACCACCCGCGTGCAGATGATCCATCAGGATCCCTTCGCCAGTCTTAACCCGCGCATGAAGGTGGGCGAGACCATCTCTGAAGGCCCGCGCGTGCACGGCATCGTCGAGCCCGCGCGCCTGCGTGCGCGGGTGTCGGAACTGCTCGAACAGGTCGGGCTTGAGGGCGCCTATGCAGGACGGCTGCCGCACCAGTTCTCGGGCGGGCAGCGCCAGCGCATCGCCATCGCCCGCGCGCTGGCGATGGAGCCGGAACTGCTGGTGCTGGACGAAGCCGTGGCCTCGCTCGATGTCTCGATTCAGGCGCAGGTGCTGAACCTCTTCCTCGACCTGCGGCGCGAGCTTGATCTGGCCGCGCTTTTCATCAGCCACGATCTGTCGGTCGTCCGCCACGTCTGTGATCGGGTGGCGATCATGTACCTTGGCCGGGTGGTCGAACTGACCAGCGCCGCGCGCATCTACGCGCAGCCGCTGCACCCCTACACCAAGGCGCTCTTTGCCTCGGTGCCGACGCTGGGCACCGGGCGCGCGTCGTTCCATCCGATCAAGGGCGAAATTCCCTCGCCCCTGAACCCGCCCAAGGGCTGTGCCTTCCACCCGCGCTGCCCGCTCGCCGGGCCGCGCTGCAAGGCCGAGACCCCGCGCCTCACCGAGCCGGAGGCGGCGCATTCGGTGGCCTGCCACCTGCACGATGGCGGCACGGGATCCGCCGAGGCGGCGGCATGAGCACGACACTGAGCACCCGCGTCGCGCGGCTGAACGATGTGCTGTGCAGCGTGAATGCGCTGCAATGGGACGCAAGGGTGATGATGCCCCGTGGCGGCGCCGAAAGCCGCGGCCACCAGATCGCCACGCTGAAGGGCATCGCGCGCGAGATGATCCTCGACCCGGCGATGGAGGATGCCGCGCAGGCGGCGCTCGGGACCGACGAAGACGCCTCGGCGCGTGCGGTGCTGGCGGCCCGCGCGTGGCATGCCGCGATCCCTGCCGATCTGCTGCGCCGTCTCGCCGAGCAATCGGCCCTCGCTGGCACGGTCTGGGCCGAAGCGCGCGCGGCCGGGGATTTCGCGCTCTTCCAGCCCTATCTGGAGCAAATGCTGGACCTGTCGCGGCAGGTCTCGGCGGCCAGCGGGCTCGGCAGCCACCCCTATGATCCCATGGTGCATGTCTTCGAACCCGGCGAGACCGCCGCCAGCCTTGGCAGCCTCTTCGACCGGCTCCGCGCCGCGCAGAAGCCGATCCTCGACCGCGCGCTCGGCAAGCCCCGCCCCCGCACCGATTTCCTCTACCGCGACTACCCGGTGGCGCAGCAGCAGGCCTTCTGCCGCGCGCTGGTCGCCGAGCTTGGCTACGACTTCACGCGCGGGCGGCTCGACACCGCTGTTCATCCCTTCGAGATCTCCATGACCCGCAGCGACGTGCGCATCACCTCGCGCTGGCCGACAGACTATCTGCCCATGGCGATCTTTGGCTCGATCCACGAGACCGGTCATGCCCTCTACGAGATGGGTGTCGATCCGGCGCTGAGCCGAAGTGCGATGACCACCGACATGATCGGGCTTTATGCGGTGGGCGGCACCAGCTTTGGCATGCACGAAGGCCAGTCGCGCCTGCTGGAAAACCACGTTGGACGGTCCCCGGCCTTCTGGGCGCGCCACTTCGGGACATTGCGCGACCATTTCCCCCAGCAGCTTTCGGACGTCACTGAAGAAGAGTTCGTCGCCGCGGTGAACCGAGTCGAGCCGGGGCTCATTCGCGTCGAGGCGGACGAGTTGTGCTACGATTTCCACATCTTGCTGCGCGTGCGGCTGGAGATGGCGCTGATGGAGGGGGCTCTGTCCGTCGCCGACCTTCCCGCAGCGTGGAACGAGGCGATGCGGAGCGACCTTGGCGTGGAGGTTCCGCATGACGGTGTGGGGTGTCTGCAGGATGTCCACTGGTCGTCAGGCTACATCGGGTCGTTCCCGACCTACACCATCGGCAATATCACCGCGGCGCAGATCATGAGCGCCCTGCGCGCGCAGCAGCCAGAGGTCGGCGCGGCGCTGTCCCGAGGCGAGACCGCACCATTGCGCGCGGCGCTGGAAACCCATGTCTGGCGGCACGGGCGCGGGCGCAGCCGCGCCGAACTTCTGGGCGCGCTCGGGCAAGAGGCGTCGGACCCGACCGCCTATATCGCCTATCTGCAAAGCAAGTTCGGCTGAGCGCAGGGCGCAAGCCGCTCAACCGCTGTAGCGGGCGACTTGAGCGTCAAATACCTCGAGCAGCGCCTCCAGATCCGGCCCCAGCGACATGCCGCGCGGCCTGATGATCGCCAGCCTGAAGCGCGCGTCGGTCTCGAAGGGCCGCGCCAGACCGCCCTGCGCCTCGTGCGAACGGGCGGTGAAGGGATCGACGAGCGAAACGCCCAGACCGCGCAGCACCAGCGCCGAGACCAGCGTCGACAGATGCGATTGCACGATGACCTCGGGCGCATTGACCATCTTGCCGAACTCGCGCTGCAGGAAGGCGCCCGTGGCGGTGTTCTCGCTGTAGCCGACCACCGACTGTCCGGCGAAATCCTCAAGCCGCAGGCGGTCCTTGGCGCCGAGCGGGTGCTCGGGCGGCAAGATACAGACGTATTCCAGCTCCACCGTGCGCACCAAGTCGATATCATGCTCGTGCCGCGTCGGTGAGGTGAACCCAAGTTGGCTCTGGCGCGAGGCGACCTGCCGCACCACGTTGTGGGTTTGCATCGAGAGCAGCTGCACGCGGAAATTCGGGCGCTTCACCAGCAGATCGACAAGCGCGTCGGGCAGCAGCGAATGCGCCAGTGCGGGCATCGCCGCAACTGCGACCGTGCTGCGCCGACCCTGACGGATCTCGGTCGCGGTCTTCTCGATGGTCGCGAGGCCCACGAACGAGCGCTCCACCTCCACCGCAAGCTCCCGCGCCTCGGGGGTGGGAACGATCTTGCCGCCGAAGCGGGTGAAGAGTTGCAGCCCCGTCCGATCTTCGAGATCGCGGATCAGGCGGCTCACCGCGGGCTGCGAGACATTCATGATCTCGGCAGCGCCAGAGACGCTGCCGCTTTCGAGAACGGTCTTGAAGGCTTCGAGCGCACGTTGTGACAGCATGGCTATAACATTCCCGGATGAAGGTCGCTGTATTTGTTATTTGATTTATGGGCACCAATGCAAGGAAACTGCCTCTCGAAACAGATATTTCTGCCACCGAAAGAGCCCCGTAACCGCCCATGTACACGCGAACCGAGCCGGTCAGGACACCGATCACATTCACCTTCGAGGGCAGGTCGATCAGCGCCGATGCGGGCGAAAGCCTTGCAGCCGCCCTGCTGGCCGAAAACGTGGGGTCCTTCCGCGATACGCCGGTCAGCGGAGCGCCGCGCGCGCCGTTTTGCATGATGGGCACCTGCTTTGAGTGTCTGGTGACGGTCGACGGCGTGCCGAACCGGCAGGCCTGCATGACCGAGGTGCGTGAGGGCATGGTGGTCAACCGCCAGAAAGGCGCCGCATGACCCATCAGGACCTTTGTATCATCGGCGCTGGCCCGGCAGGCATGGACGCGGCGATTGCCGCCCGGCAGGCGGGGCTTTCGGTCACCGTGCTCGACGAGGCGCTGCGCCCCGGCGGGCAGATCTACCGCGATGTCACTCGCGCAGACGATTCCCGCCTAAAGATCCTCGGGCCTGACTACGCCGCGGGCCGCAAGCTGGCCGAGGCCTTCGCCGCCAGCGAGAGCACCTATCTCTCCGGCGCCACCGTCTGGCATGTGGAAACCGACGCGACGGGCTATGCGCTGTCCTACTCGCAAAACGGCGCCTCGCATGTGGTGCGGGCGGATGCGCTGATCGTCGCCACCGGCGCGGTCGAGCGGCCGATGCCCCTGCCCGGCTGGACCCTGCCCGGCGTGACCACCACCGGCGCGCTGCAGATCCTGCTGAAGACCGCGGGCACGGTCGCTGAGGATGTAGTGCTGATCGGCTGCGGTCCGCTGCAGCTGCTGCTCGCGGCGCAGATGGTTGCCGCAGGGCGTCCGCCCCGCGCCATCCTCGAAACGGTGCCCAACGCCAACTACCTGAGCGCGCTGAAGCATCTGCCGGGTGCGCTGCGTGGCATGGGCTATCTCACCAAGGGCCTGACGCTGCTGCGCAAGGTCCGCGCGGCGGGCGTGCCCATCTACCGCGATGTTCAGGACATCTCGCTGGACGGCGACAGCCAGCTTGAGGCGGTCAGCTTCTCTGCCAGGGGCCGCAGCCATCGCATCGAAACCGGCACCGCCGGGCTGCACCATGGCGTCGTGCCGAACCAGCAGATCACCCGGCTGATGCGCTGCGAGCATGTCTGGAACGACGCGCAGCACGCGTTCCAGCCGGTGACGGACAGCTACGGCGAAACCTCCCTGCCCGGCCTTTATGTGGCGGGTGACGGTGCGGGCATCCGCGGGGCGCGCTCTGCGGCCTTGGCCGGACGCATCGCCGGCCTGCGCGTAGCGGAAAAGGCCGGACGCCCCGTCTCGCCGGACCTGCCCCGGCTGCGCCGCGAACTGGCCAAGGACGCCGCCGTGCGCCCCTTCCTCGAAACGCTCTACGCGCCCGTGGCGCAGGCGTTGGCGCCGCGCGACGAGGTGATGATCTGCCGTTGTGAAGAGGTCACCGCCGGCCAGATCCGCGCCGCGGCCAAGGCCAATGCGCCCGGCCCGAACCAAGTGAAATCCTTCCTGCGCACCGGCATGGGCCCCTGTCAGGGCCGCACCTGCGGGCTGGCGGTGACCGGGCTGATCGCCGAAACCTCCGGGCGCAGCCCCGGCGAGACCGGCTATTTCCGCATTCGCCCGCCGCTCAAGCCGCTGTCCCTTTCCGAACTCGCCGCCTTCGAGCCCGACACGGAATGACCTCGGGTGCGGCATCCGATCTGCTGGTCATCGGCGGCGGGCTGCACGGCTGCGCCGCCGCGATGTTTGCCGCCGAGCGTGGCCTGCGCGTGACCCTTCTGGAGAAGGACAGCGTGGGCCGCCATGCCTCGGGCGCGAACGCTGGTGGGGTGCGGCGGTTGTGGCGCGACCTTGCAGAGGTTCCGCTGGCGAACCTGTCGATGCAGATGTGGCATCGGATGTCGCAGATTGTTCAGGACGACTGCGGCTTTCAGCCGGTGCCGGGCATTAAGGTCGCTGAAGGCGATGCCGATATGGAGGTGCTCGCCGCCCGCGTCACCCGGATGCAGGAGGCCGGGCATACCCACGAACGGCTGATTGACCGCGCCGAGTTGCGGGCGCTTGTGCCCGCCGTCTCCGAACACTGCACCGGCGGTCTGCTGTCCGAGGACGGATTTGCCATGCCCGCCCAGACCACCGCCGCCTTCGCTCGCCGCGCCCGCGCGCTCGGCGTGACGATCCTCGAAGGCGAGGCGGTGGCGGCGATCGAGCACAGCCGCGGGCTCTGGCGCGTGGAGACGCAGAGCGGGCGCCACACCGGCGCCAAGCTGCTCAACTGCGCTGGCGCATGGGGCGGCAGGATCGCCGAGCTGCTGGGCGAGACGGCCCCGGTAGAGGCCATCGCGCCGCTGATTATCGTCACCCAGCGCATGCGCCCTTTCTGCAGCGCCGTGATCGGCGTGGCGCGGCGGCAGCTGTCGTTCAAGCAGATGGCAAATGGCACGGTGGTGATCGGCGGCGCCCGTCTCGGCCGGGTCGATCCCGCCCGCAACCGGACCGATATCGACTTTCGCGAGCTGCGCCTCACCGCGCGCACCGCGCAGGACATCTTCCCGATCATGCGCGGCGCCACGGTGCAGCGCGCGTGGTCGGGAATCGAGGGGCGCACGCCCGACCGGCTGCCCATCATCGGCCGCTCGTCGCGGCACGAGAGCGCCTTTCACGCCTTCGGCTTTTCCGCACATGGCTTTCAGCTTGGCCCGGCAACCGGTGCGCTGATGGCCGAACTCATCGACACGGGCCGGCTCGCTCCAGAGCTGGACCCTTTCGACATCACCCGCTTCTCGGCTCCCACCGAGGCGGCTACGCAACCAAGGAGACTTGCATGATCACCCGTCACATCCAGGGCAAAATCCACCACCGCATCGTCGAGCACGGCGACACCATCTACATCGGCGGTCTGGTGGCCAGCGACAAGAGCAAGGACATGAAGGGCCAAGCCGAGGAAATCTTCGGCAAGCTCGAAGACCTGCTCGCTCAGGCTGGAAGTTCGAAAGACAAGCTGCTGTCGGTGACCATCTATTCCGCCGCCTTCGATCAGAAAGACGCCTTCAACGCGGCATGGACCGAATGGCTCTCGCCCGAGAGCTTCCCGGTCCGCGCCTATATCGGCGGCGCTGAACTGTCGAAGGGCACGCTGGTGGAGATCACCACCATCGCGGCGAAATAAGCCCTGCTTCAACCTTACCTCCCTGAACTGCCCCCCGCCCTGCGGGGGGCTTTTTTTGTGCCCTCGCCTTGCTGAGCCCGCCCGCGCCCAAGAGTGGCGCAAAAGAAAACGCTCCCCGCCGCAGCGGAGAGCGTTCTACTGTCCCTCGAGGGAAGCCGTCTCAGGCGCGGTCGAGCGCCTTTTCGAGCATCTCCTTGCCGTAAAGCTCTTCGGCTTTCTCACGGCTCATCCGCCCGTCGCGCAGGTCGCGCCCAAGCTCTGCGGGATCGCGCTCCGCCGGGGCGCCGTAGCCGCCGCCGCCGGGGGTTTCGAGCCGCACGCTTTCGCCCGCACCAAGGCTGAGACCGGCGATCATCGGGCTCAGTTCCTCGGCGTGGTTGCTGCCGGGATTCTTGACCAGATGCGCCTCGCGCCCGGCGCTGCCGCCCTTGGCCCCCGGAGCGCCCTCGCGGTGCCCGTCCGAACGGGCGGTGAAGATCACCCCGCCATTAGGCGCCGAGATCTGCCGGGCGATGCCCATGCCGCCGCGATAGCGGCCCGCGCCCGAGCTGTCCTCGACCAGCGCGTATTCATCGACCAGCAGATCATATTCGATCTCCAGTGGCTCGATCGGCAGGTTCGAGGAGTTGGTGACATGCACATGTACCCCGTCCATGCCGTTGCCGAGCGCCCGCGCGCCTGCGCCGCCGCCGATGGATTCGAGATAGACATAGCCCTCGTCACGGCCCCGGCGCTTGCCAGCAAAGACCATGACCGGAACGATGTCCTGCCCCGCCGCCTGTCCGCGATCCTCGGGCAGCAACTGCGAGAAGGCCCCGATCAGGGCGCGCACCACCTTGTTGCAGGTGATCGAGCGGGCGCCGGTGGCCGCGGGCTGGCGCGGGTTCAGCAGGCTGCCTTCGGGGGCCGATATCTCGACACCGTCGAACATGCCCGAGTTGGGCAGCAGGTAGGGATCGAGCAGCGTCTTGACCACATAGTAGACCGAGGCATTGAGCGCCGAGGCCACCACGTTGAGACCGCCGCGCGCCTGCGGGCCGGTGCCTTCGAAATCGACGATCAGCCGGTCGCCCTTGACGGTGACATTGGCTTGGATCGGCACTTCGACCGGGCCGAGGCCGTCGCTCTCGATCTTGGAATGGAAGCTGGCGGTGCCGTCAGCCATTTCCGAGATACGGTTGCGCAGGCGCTGCGCGGTATAGGCGAAGAGGTCTTCAACCAGCGCGTCGACCTTGTCCGCCCCCAGCGTGTCGGCCAGCTCGCGCATCAGCCGCGCGCCGCGCTCGTTCGCCGCCGCCTGCACCTTGATGTCGAGCCAGCGTTCCTCGGAAGACCGCGAGTTCAGCGAGATCATCCGCAGCAGGTCTTCGTCAAGCTCGCCCGCGCGGAACAGCTTCATCACCGGCAGGCGCAGGCCCTCTTCGAAGATCGAGGTGGCGCCGCCGTGGATCGAGCCCGGCACCGTACCGCCGACATCCGAGTGGTGGCCGATGTTGGCGGTGAAGTAGCGCAGCCGCCCGCCCGCGAACACCGGGGTGATCACCGAGATATCGGGCGTGTGGGTGCCACCGGCAACATAGGGATCGTTGCAGATGAAGACGTCGCCCTCGACCATCTTTTCGATCGGATAGGCCTTCAGCACCGCGTTGACCGAGCCCATCAGCGAGCCGAGGTGCAGCGGGATGTGGCTGGCCTGCGCGATGAGCCGGCCATCCGCCGAGAACAGCGCCACCGAGCAGTCCTTGCGCTCTTTGATGTTCGACGAGAAGGAGGCCCGGATCATCGAGGTGCCGATCTCGTCGGCGACCGCGAGCAGCCGGTTGGTAAAGACCTCCATGGCGATGGGGTCGGAAAGGGCGGGTTTGCTTGCGTCGCTTTTGCTTGTGTCGCTCATGGGTCAGACCTCGATGATCATGGTGCCCGAGCCGTCCACGCGCAGCCGCTGGCCGGGCTCCACGATGGTGGTCGAGGACATTTCCTGAATGATGGCCGGGCCCTCGACATAGGGGCCGACCGGAAGGCGGGCGCGCTCGTAGATGGTGGTCTCATACCAGCCGCCTTCGAAATACACCTGCCGCGCGCCGAGCGTCGGATCGCCCTCGGTCGCGGTGTATTCGGCATCCGGCGCAGCCGCCGAAGCGCCCTTCACCGAAAGCCGCAGGTTGACGATCTCGACCGCGCGGTCCTCGATGTCATAGCCGTATTCTTGCCGGTGCGCGGCGCGGAAGCCTTCGAGGAAGGTGTCATAAGCCGCGTCGGCACTCTCCAGCGTCACCTGCACTTCGTGGTTCTGACCGTCATAGCGCGCGTCGACCACATATTGCATCGAGCGGCGGTCTTCCGGCACGCCTTCGCCGGTCAGCCAGTCCTGACCGTCCTTCAGCATCTCCTTGAAGGCCGCGCCAATGGCGGGCCAGCTTTCGGGCGTGGCGTTGGACACGCCGGTGCGCACGAAGTCAAAGCCGACGTCCGACAGCAGGATGCCGCGGGCGCACATGGTGCCGGGCTGGGCGGGAACGATCACCGTCTTCATGCCGGTCTCTACCGCCACGGCAGCGGCGTGCAGCGGACCCGCGCCGCCATAGGCGAAGAGCGCGAAGTCCTGCAGACGGTGGCCCTTCTCGGTGGACACGGCGCGGATCGCGCGGCCCATGTTGGCGACGGCGATGCGCAGGATACCCAGCGCCGCCTCTTCGACCGTCAGGCCGAGCGGCTTGGCGATCTGCGTCTCGATGGCATCGCGCGAGGCCTGTTTGTCCACCTGCATGCGGCCCGAGAGCAGCGTGTCGCTGTCCAGCCGTCCAAGCACGAGGTTGGCGTCGGTGGTGGTCGGCTCGGTGCCGCCCTGCCCGTAGGCCACCGGCCCCGGATAGGCGCCCGCAGACCGCGGCCCCACTTTCAGCGCCCCGGCATCGTCGAGCCCGGCAATCGAGCCGCCGCCCGCGCCGATCACGTTGATGTCGAGCATCGGGCAGCGCACCGGGTAGTCGGCGACCAGCCGCGAGGTGGTGAAGGCCGGGCGTCCGCCCTCGACCAGCGACACATCGGTGGAGGTGCCGCCAACGTCATAGGTGACGATGTTGGGATAGCCCGAGATGCCTGCGACCTTGGCTGCGCCGACCACACCCGCAGCGGGGCCCGACAGACAGGTGCGTACCGGGAAGCTGCGCACGGTGTCCACCGACATCAGCCCGCCGTTGGAATGGATGGTGCGCGGCGCGTTCTTGATGCCGATGTCGGCAAGACGCTGCAGGAAACGCTCGAGGTAGCGATCCATGCGCGGGCCGACATAGGCGTTGATCACTGTGGTCGAGAAACGCTCGAACTCGCGGAATTCGGGCAGCACCTCGGAAGAGATCGAGACATAGGCATCCGGCAGCACCTCGCGCACGATCTCGGCGGCGCGGCGCTCGTGCCGGCCATCGCGATAGGCATGCAGGAAGCACACCGCCACCGCTTCGGCCCCGGCGTCGCGCAGCGTCTCCGCCGCCGCGCGGACCTCGGCCTCGTCGAGCGGCTGCAGCACGTCGCCGTTGGCGTTCAGCCGCTCGGTCACTTCCAGCGCCATGTAGCGCTCGACCAGCGGCTCGGGCTTGGTGATCGCGTAGTCGTAGAGGTGCGGGCGGGTCTGGCGACCGATCTCGAGCACGTCGCGTGCGCCCTTGCTGGTGATCAGCCCGGTCGGCACGCCGCGGCGCTCGATCACCATATTGGTGGCAACGGTGGTGCCATGGCCAACGAACTCGAAGTCCTCGGGCGCGACGCCCAGTTCCTCGACATAGTGGCGCAGGCCAGTTTCGATCGCCTCGGAGGGATCATGCGGGGTGGAGGAGGTCTTGAAGTGGATGGCCTTGCCGCTTCCGGTCTCAAGCGCCGTGAAGTCGGTGAAAGTGCCTCCCACATCGAAGCCGATACGGTACATTGCGTTGGGTCCTTTGCAATCTGCGCCTTACTGAGCCGTCGGCATCAGCAGGTCGGGAAGGAAGAGCGTGATCTGCGGCACGAAGGCGACAAGCAGCGCCACCACGATCATCGCGACATAGAATGGGGCCAGCGCCCGGGTGAGTTCGCCCATGCCGACGCGCGCCACCGTCATCACGGTGTAGAGCACAAGGCCGACAGGCGGTGTGATGGTGCCGATCATCATGGTCACCACGACGGTGACACCAAGATGCACGGTGTCGATGTCGAAGCTCGAGGCGATGGCGAGCAGCGTCGGGACCAGCAGCACCAACGCGGCCAGCACCTCCATGAACATGCCGACGATCAGCAGGATCACGATGATCAGCGCGATGGCGGCGGCCTTCGACACGAAGAGCTCCTGCATCATGTTCACCATCTCGATCGGCAGCCGCTGGATCGAGATGATCCATCCGAACACCGCAGAGACGGCGATGATGAAGAGGGTCGAAGCCGAGGTGCGCACGGTGCCCAGCAGCGCCTCGACGATCAGCGCCCGGTCAAAGCCCATCGAGATCGAGCCGATCACGAGGATATAGAGCACCACGACCACCGACGCCTCGGTCGGGGTGAACACCCCGGCAAGGATGCCGCCCAGCAGGATCACCGGGGCCATCAGCGCCGGAAGCGCGGCCCAGAAGGCGCTGACCACTTCCGAGAAGCTGGCACGCGGCAGACGCGGCGCGTCCTCGCGCCCGGTCACCACCAGCACGTAGATGATCACCATCAGGGCAAAGCCCGTCAGCAGACCCGGCAGCGCGCCGCCAAGGAACAGCCGCCCCACGGATTCTTCGGCAAGGAAGCCATAGACCACCAGCGTGATCGACGGCGGGATGATCGGCCCCATGGTGGCCGAGGCGGCGGTGACCGCGGCAGAGAAGCGCTTGGAATAGCCCGCCTGCTCCATCGCCTTGATCTCGACAGCGCCGAGACCGCCCGCGTCGGCGACAGCCGAGCCCGACATGCCCGCGAAGAGGATCGAGGCAACGACGTTCACATGGCCCAGACCGCCGGTGATATGGCGCACCAGAACGCCGGCGAAATTGAAGATGCGCTCGGTGACGCCCATGCCGTTCATCAGGTTGCCGGCCAGCAGGAACATCGGGATCGCCAGCAGCGAGAAGCTCTCGATGCCGCCCGAGGCGCGCATGGTCAGCTGAATCTCGGGCAGGCCCGCCATCAGGATATACACCGCCGAGGTGACCAGCATGGTGTAGGCGACCGGCAGGCCGAGGATCAGCAGGCCGAAAAAGGAGATCAGAAAGATCGCGGTGGTCATATATCGGCCTCCACCTTCTCGCCGCGCAGTTCGGCCCAGATCGCCTCGAGGGCGAAGAGGATCGTCATGGCAGCGCCCAGCCCGAAGGGCAGAAGGATGAGCATGAATTTCGAGGTAAGCGGCCCGTTCGGAACGGTGCCGAACTCCAGCCGCGACATCAGCGGCTGCAGCTGCCGCACCTGCGTCAGCACATAGGCCAGCACGGCGATCACCAGCACGTGCAGCGCGACGCGCAGCGCCCGGTGCGCGGCAGCAGGAAGAACGGAAGACATCACGTCCAGCCCAATGTGGCCGCCCTCTCGGTAGACGAGGGCCGCCCCGAGAAAGGTCATCCAGATCAGCGAGATCTCTGCGATGTCATCGGTCATATGCACCGGCGCGTTGAACACATAGCGCGAGACGATCTGGACGCTGAGCGCCCCGATGATCGCCACCGCCAGCGCCGCGCAGAGCCACAGCGTGGCCCGGTGCAGACCGGAAAAAAGCTTGGTCATGGCAGGGTCCGAGGGGTTGGGGTCGCGGGCCGGAACATGGCCCGCGAGAGTGTTTCAGGCAGTGTGGCGGATCACTTCATCGCCTGGATCTGATTCCACCAACCCTCGGGCAGCAGCCCCTCTTCCTCGAAGGAGGGCACCGACTCGGCGACTTTCGCGGCAAAGGCTTCGCGGGTCTCGGCGGACATGTCGCAGAAGGTGACGCCTTCGGCTTCCATGGTCTCGCGGTTCGGTGCGGTCTGCTCTTCGACCAGCGAGACGAAGTAATCGCCCGCGTCCTCTGCCGCCTTGGTGACGATCTCCTTGTCCTCGTCCGACAGCTGCTGGAACGAGCTTTCGGCGATGTAGACCGAGTTCTGCGGATACATCATCTGCGCGTCGGTCACATAGGGCAGCACTTCGTAGAACTTCGACGAATAGACCTGCTCGCCCGCGCTTTCCGCCATATCGGCAACGCCTTGGCTGAGGCCCATGTAGGTCTCGCCGTAGGAGATGGTCACCGGCACGGTGCCCACCGCTTCCCAGCCCGCGATGAACATCGGCAGGTTGGGCGAGCGCACGCGCTTGCCAGCGATATCCTCGGGCGTTTCCACGCAGGCGCCCTTGGTCATGAACACGCGCGGCAGGCGGAACCAGTTGGTGGCGAGGATGCGCACGTTGAAATCGTCACGCAGCTCGTCCTTGAGGCCATTGGCCAGATCGCTTTCCATGAACTTCAGGAAGTGATCCTGGCTTTCGAAGACGAAGGGAATGTCGACGACGCCGAATTCCTTGACGAGGTTCGACGCATTGGAGCCCGACGAGATGTAGCCGTCCTGCGCACCGGCGGACATGGCCTCGATCTGCGCGGGGCCGGAGCCAAGCTGCGAGCCTTCGTAGAAATCGACGTGAACGCGGCCCTCGGTGCGCTCGTTCACCAGTTCGGCGAAACGCTTCGACGCTTGCGTGACCGGCGCGCCCGGCGGGTTGATGCCGCCGAAGGTGAGGCTGACCTGAGCGCTGGCTGCTGAAGCGCCAAGCACGCCCGCGGCGGCGAATGCGAGAAGGGAGAATGCTTTATGTTTCATGGTTTTGTTCCTGTTGGACGTTTGGTTTTTATGCAAAGCGTTGCGCGGTGAAGCTGGCGAACTCGGGCGGTCGCTGCCCGTTCATGATCCACTGCGCAAGCGGTCCCCGGTGGGCGGGGGCCAAGGTCACGCCCGAATGGGTCGTGGCCACAAAGACCCCCGGATGGGTGGGGGACTCATCATAGACGGGGTTGCCATCGGGGGTCAGTACGCGCAGCGCGGCCCAGCTGCGCACCACCCGAAGATTTCCAATTGCGGGAAGCAGGCGAACCGCCCGGCTGGCGAGTTCGCGGATGCCTTCGCCGGTGGAATGATCCTCGCCGGTCTCTTCCTTGGTGTCGCCAATGAGGATCGTGCCCTCGGCGGTCTGCCGCAGGCCCGAGGTCACCGCGGGCAGGATCGGGGCGCTGCGTTCGGTCACGAGGATCTGGCCTTTCTGGGGACGCACCAAATCCGGGATGCCGAAGGGACGCGCCAGATCATTGGTCGCAAGCCCCGCCGCGATCAGCACTTTGGGTGCCTTCGCCGTCAGCCCTTCAGCGGTGACCGTATAGCCGTTGTCGCTGCTCTCGATAGAGCTAACCGCGACATTCGAGAGCAGCGTCGCCCCGGCGGCCTGAGCCCCGAGGCTGAGGCCTTGATACAGCGACAGCGAATGACATGCGCCGTCGATAGACGAGATCGACGCACCGCAGACCTCCGGGCCGACACCCGGCATGATCTCGGTCAGCTCGTCGCGGCGGATCATCCGCACATCGTCGCCGGGAAGCTCATGCGCCGCGACCCGCCCGATCATCTCTGCCCGCTTATCGAACTCTGCTTCGCTCAGGCACAGATGCAGGCCAAGGCCGTTTTCATAGTGGGTATCCACGCCGCAGAGCTCTTTCAGTTCCTCTTCCAGTTCGGGCCAGGCGCGCACCGCAGAGCGGGTCCATGTGGCATAGTCACGGTTGCCCGCACCCTTGCTCTGCGCCCAGACGAGGCCGAAATTCCCGCGGCTTGCCCGAAAGCTGGTGTCGGAGGCATCGAGGATCAGCACACGCGCACCATCGCGCGCCATGCCAAGCCCGGCGGCGGTGCCCACGAGGCCGCCGCCGACCACGATGATGTCCCAGTCACCCAGATTTTTCACGTCGCGCACACCTGTTTCCATCGGAAGTCTCGACGGATTAAGAGGTGCGAGAGCGCATAAGACAAATATCAATACCTTCAATTGCGATACACTTTTGTTATAGTGATCGCTGTGTTCCTCACATGGTTGGACGGTTCGCAATCGCGGCCCGGACGTGCGGGCTCCCCTCTCGCGCATTTGCGATGCCCGACGATGGCTCATGCTCAAGTTGCGGGCAGATGCAGGGCCTGTGGGAAAGTTTTCGGTGGATCGTTCGGCTGAAGTTTCTTCGGGCGGGGCACCCCGAGTCTGGGCGCCCAGCGGCTGCCCCGAGGGAAGCCCCTGCCCCTCTCCAAACCTGCTCTCACTGCAAAATCAGGCGGCTTACATCGCAGGCCCCAAGCCCGGAGCGGCCGCGCCGCGTGGCACCAATCAATAAGAAAAATCTCTAGTGTCACAAAACTTTTGAATTGGACGCGGCGGGGGTCGGGCCGCTCACTCTGACACAACACGATGCTCCAGCAGGCCTAACGTCCCAAGCCAGAGGCACGAATGACCGCCCTTGCCCACACGCTCCCCTCGACTGCCGCCGCGCGCACCGAAAGGTCAGCCGGGCAGGACGCGAGCGAGCTGCGGCATCAGCGACAGATGTTCGTGAACGATCTCCAGCGCGCGGGCCTCATCATGCTCGGACAGCGCGGCGACGAGCGCCCGGTGCTCGTGCTCGATAGCCTCGGTCTTGCCGAACCCCTTGCGCAGCGACAGCATCGCCAGCCGCGACAGCGGGGCCTGCAGACCTTCGTAAACCGTTGCGAGCACGGTGTTTCCCGCCGCTTCGACAATCGCTTGGTGAAACTGGCGGTTGTTTTCCAGACAGCTCAGATGGTCCGTGGCGGGGGTCGCCTCATGCGCATCGCACAGCGCAGTGAGCCGGTCCGGAACCTCGCGCCGCTCGCGGCAAATCTTGATCACCGCCTGTGTCTCGACCATCAGCCGAACCTCATGCAGGTCGCGCAGTTCAGCCGGAGACATCGCGCGCACCATCGCGCCTCTGCGCCGGTGCAGATCGACGTAACCTTCGGCGGCAAGACGGTTGAGCGCCTCGCGCACCGGCGAGCGCGACACACCGGTCAATTCGCAGGCGACCGCTTCTTCGACGTAGCCGCCCGGCGGAAAATCACCGTTGAGGATGCCGGAGCGAATCGAATCGTAGGCCAACTCGCGCGCCGACAATCGCGGCACTTGCTCGGCTCCTGCGGTGGAAGAATGTCTGTTCATTCACCTTTCTCCTCAAAAAGTGCCCGTATGGGACATCTTTCGCCCGTTCAGTCTCGACACGCGGCATCAATCACACCTCAATGTATACTTGAAGTACACGCAGGAAAGGCAACCCAGCCATGATGGACGGAGCTGCAGATTTCGAAACCGACGCCTCTTGGCGGGTCGGAGTCGACTCGGGAGGCACGTTCACCGACGTGTGCATGTTCAACGAGGCCAGCGGCGAGATCGCCATCTGGAAGGTATCCTCCACCCCCGATGACCCCTCGCGCGGCATCGCCCAAGGTGTCGAGGAAGGCATGAGGGAACGCGCGGGCGGCGGTGCTGACCCGGCGTCGGCCATTGCGTACCTCGGTCACGGCACGACCGTCGCAACCAACGCGCTGATCACCCATCGCGGTGCCCGCGTCGGCCTGCTGACCACCGAAGGCTTCCGTGATCTGCTGGAAATCGGTCGCCAGAAGCGCCCTGACCTTTACGACCTCTTCGCCGAAAAGCCGCAAACGCTGGTCCCACGCGACCTGCGGTTCGAGCTTCCCGAGCGCATGCTGCACACCGGCGAAGTGCTGAAACCGCTCGACGAGGCCGCGGTGCGCAAAGCCGCGCAGGCGCTGAAGGCCGCCGGTGTCGAGGCGGTGGCGATCTGCTTTCTCTATGCGTTCGTCAACCCCGAGCACGAGCGCATCGCCCGCCGCATCGTCGAAGAAGAACTGCCCGATGCGTTCATCTGCGCCAGCCATGAGATCGCGCCAGAGTTCCGCGAGTTCGAGCGCCTGTCGACCGCCACGGTCAACGCCTATCTCGGGCCGATCATGCACCGCTATATCAGTCGCCTCAGCCCGCGCCTGAAAGACCTCGGCCTGCCGATCCCGCCGCATCTCACGCAATCGAACGGCGGCGTGGTGCGCTTCGAGACCGCCGCACTGACCCCGGTGCGCGCGGTCCTTTCGGGGCCGTCCACCGGCGTCGTCGCGGCGCAGGTGATCGGCAGCAGCGCAGGCTATGACGACATCATCACCTTCGACATGGGCGGCACCTCTTCGGATGTGGCGCTGATGGCGGCGGGGCAGACCACCCAGACCAACGAGAGCATCGTGCACGGCTATCCGATCAAGGCCCCGATGCTCGACATTCACACCGTCGGCGCGGGCGGCGGCTCGATCGCCGCGATCGACAGCGGCGGGCTGCTCAAAGTCGGTCCGGAAAGCGCGGGCGCCGATCCCGGCCCGGTCTGCTATGGCCGCGGCGCGACCGAGCCCACGGTCACCGACGCCAATATCGTGCTGCAGGTGCTCAACCCCACCCACCTTTTGGATGGGCGCATGGACGTGCGCCGCGATCTCGCCGTCGAGGCGCTTGGCCGGATGGCCGATCAGCTGGGCATGGACACTATGGATGTGGCGCAGGGTATCATCTCGGTGGTCACCGCCAATATGGCCAAGGCGATCCGGGTGATCTCGGTGCAGCGCGGGCACGATCCGCGCGGCTATGCCCTGATGGCCTTCGGCGGCGCCGGGCCGCTGCATGCGGTGCGACTGGCGCAGGAACTGGGCATGGCGCGCGTCATCATCCCGCGCACGCCGGGCACGCTCTGCGCCATGGGTCTGCTGCTGACCGATCTGCGCGCCGATTTCTCCTCCACCCGCATCCTGCCGCTTGAAGAGGCCAGCCTCGCCCCGATCGCCGAGGCACTGCGCGAGGTCGAGGAGGAAACCGGCGCGTGGTTTGAAAAAGAGGCCATCGCAGAGAGCAAGCGCCGCAGCACGCGCCGCATCGACATGCGCTATGAGGGCCAGAATTACGAACTGTCGATCCCGGTGCCGGACGGCCCGCTCGACGCGGCGGCGCTCAAGCTGCTCGAAGAGCGGTTCACCGAGGCGCATACACGGCTCTACGGCTTTGCCGTCGAGGGCGAGCGCATCCTCTGTGTCACCTTCCGCGCCGAGGCGCTGGGGCTGGTGCAGAAAGCCGCCCTGCCCGAACGCCCGCTAGGGGCCGCCGATGCCTCGGGCGCGATCACCGGCAGCCGTGACGTCTGGTACCCCGAGACCCGCGCCTTCACCAAGACCACGCTTTACGCCCGCGACCGCCTCGCTCCCGGCATGAGCTTCGAGGGCCCGGCGATCGTCGAGCAAATGGACACCACGACGCTTGTTCCGCCGGGCGTACGCGTCTCGGTGGACAAGATCGAAAACCTCATTCTGGAGGTAACCCGATGACCCAGCAGGCCACCACTCACGCACTCGACCCAATCACTGTCGAGGTCATCGGTGCGGCGCTTTCTTCGATCGTGGAAGAGACCGGCGAGGCGCTTGTGCGCGCCTCCTACTCGACCAACATCAAGGAGCGCCGCGACTGTTCCACCGCCCTCTTCGACCGCGAGGGGCGCACGCTCTGTCAGGCCGAGCACATCCCCGTGCACCTTGGCAGCTTTCTGGACTTCATCCCGATGGTGCTGGCCGATCACGACCCGGCCGAGATGCAGCCGGGCGATGTGTTCGTCGGCAATGACGCCTATCGCGGCGGCGGCACCCACCTGCCCGACATCGTGCTCGCCGAGCCGATCTTTGTGGATGGCGAGCTGGTCGCATGGACGGTCAACCTTGCGCACCATTCGGATTTCGTCGACCGGGCGCATGCGCATATCTATCAGGAAGGCCTGCGGATCCCGCCGATCCGCCTCTACCGCGCCGGAAAGCTGCAGAAGGACGTGCAGGAACTGATCCTGCTCAACTGTCAGGTCCCGCGCGAGCGGCTGTCGGACCTGCGCGCGCAGATGGCCGCCAACCGCGTCGGCGTGCAGCGTTTTCAGGAGTTGTGCGAGCGCCATAGCCTCGATACGGTTCTGGCCTCGGGCGAGGCGCTGCTGGATTACGCCGAGCGCAAGATGCGCGCGGGCATCAAGGCCCTGCCCGACGGAAGCTGGCGGTTCGAAGATGTCTTCGACAACCTCGATCTTGATTCGCCGCTGCCGCTGGCGGTGACCGTCACCGTCGCGGGCGATGAGATCAGCTTGGACTTCGAGGCCCCAGCGCAGCTGCGCGCCGGGATCAACATGACCCGCACGGCACTGCTCGCCACGGTCTATTACATCGTCAAATCGGTGATCGACCCGACGGTGCTGCCCAATGCCGGACTTGCCCGTCCGATCACCGTCAACGCGCCGCATGGCTCGGTGCTCAACTGCGCGCATCCCGCCGCCGTCAATGGCCGCGTACAGACCTGTCAGCGTGTCGCCGACCTGATCATCGGCGCCTTCGCGCAGGCGGTGCCCGAGCGCGTCTCGGCCTGCACCAACTCGAGCTGCACCGTGGCGCTCTTTTCGGGCACCCGCCAGTCCGGCCCCGAAGAAGGCAATTACTGGGTCTATCTCGAGACCATCGGCGGTGGCGGTGGCGCTCGCCCCCACGCCGAAGGGCTCGACGGCATCCACGTGCATGCCACCAACACCTCGAACCTGCCGGTGGAGGCGCTGGAGCTCGAATATCCGCTGCTGCTGGAGCGCTACGAACTGGTCGACGGATCCGCCGGCGCGGGCAAATTCCGCGGCGGCATGGGTCTGCGCCGGGTCTACCGCGCGACCGAAGACTGCATGGTGCGCGTCGACATCTCGCGCAACCAGTCGCGCTCTTGGGGCCTGCAGGGCGGCGGTGAAGGCGGCCACGGCAGCTATGCCACCAGCCCCGAGACCGACGCGTTCGACCGGGGCGCGGGCATCCTGCGCGCCGGCGAGTGGCTCGAGGTCGTGACCCCGGGCGGCGGCGGCTACGGCGCACCCGAAGAAGACGCGGAACCCACCACCCATCTTGCCGCGGAATAACGCGGCAGGCCTCACTTCTCATTCAAGGGCCGACAAGAGCCCATTCCCTCAACATGGAGTCCAAACGATGAAGAACCACATGAACCGCCGGGGCTTTCTGGCCACTACGGGTGCCGCTGGCGCGCTCACTTTCCTCGGCCCGAAGGTCCTGCGCGCGCAGGACAACGGCACGCTGCGCTTTGGTCTCTCGACCTACCCGCCCAGCTTCGACGTCTGGGCTTCGAACGGCACCTCCGCCGGCACCATCAAGGTGCTCTGCCACCGCGGCCTGCTGAGCTACGACAAGGAAGGCCTCATCCGCTCCGAACTGGCCGAAAGCTGGGACGTGGCCGAAGACGGCACATGGACGTTCAAGCTGCGTGACGCCAAGTGGCACGACGGCTCGCCGGTGACCGCAGAAGACGTGGCATGGACCGTGACCGAGGCGCAAAAGCCCGACTCCGCCGCCTATCTGCAGGCCAGCCTCGCGACCATCACCTCGGTCGAGACCCCCGACGAGAAAACCGTCGTGATGAAGACCAGCGAGCCGCAGGCGGTGCTGCCGGAGTGGTTCGCCAACTACAATATGTCGATCATGAAGAAGGGCTCCGAGCGCGACAGCCTGATGGGCGCCGGTCCGTTCAAGCTGGTTTCGACCGACCGCGGCGTTTCGGTCACTGTCGAAGCCAACCCCGACTACTACAAGGAAGGTCTGCCCAAGGTCAGCACCATCGAGGCGATCGTCTACGCGGACGAGAACCTGCGCGTCGCCGCGCTGGAAGCGGGTGACGTGGACATCGTGGAATATGTGCCGTGGCAGGCGATGGAGCAGGTTGCGGAAAACGACGCGCTGAAGCTCGACACCACCTTCGGCCCGTTCATGTATCTGACCTTCAACGCGAGCAAGCCGCCGTTCGACAACCCGCTCGTCCGCCGCGCCATGGGCCACGCGATCAAGCGCGAGGACATCGCCGCAGCCGCCTTCTACGAGCGCGGCGCGCCGCTTGAGCATCTGCCGCTGCCCGACGCATCGGAATTCTACAACGCCGAATTCGCCAACGAGTGGAACTACGACCCCGAGAAAGCCAAGTCGCTGCTGGCCGAAGCGGGCTATCCCGACGGGTTCAACTGCACCATGCTGTCGACCGCGCAATACGGCATGCACCAGTCGACCGCCGAGGTCTGTCAGGCGTATCTGTCGATGATCGGCGTCAACGTCACGCTCGACCTGCCGGAATGGTCGACCCGCGTGAAGAAAGGCAACGAGGGCACCTATGACATCGCAGTCATGGGTACCGCCGCCGCGAACAACGATCCCGACGGTCTGGCCACGGTGCTCGACGGCTCGCTGAGCCCCAGCTACGCGCGCAGCTACGGCATGGAAACGCCCGAGATCTCCGAAGCCTTCGCCAAGGGCCGCGCCAGCTTCGACACCGAAGAGCGCAAGGCGATCTACAAGGAACTGGAGCGCGTCGCCATCGAGACCGCGCCGATCATGGGTCTGTGCTGGCGCGAACAAGGCTACGGCATGGCGGCCAACGTCTCGGGCTTCAGCAACCTGCCCGGCCAGCTGACCTTCCACTCCGGCTTCACGCTGGAAGAAGCGATGATCGGCTGATCGCAAACCCATGTTGAGATACATCGCCTTCCGTAGCCTGGTGGCCCTGTTCCTTGTCTGGATCGTGGTCACCGTCGTCTTCTTGCTCCTGCACCTGATCCCCGGTGATCCGGCGGAACTTCTGCTCAGTCAGGGCAATATTCCGGCCGATCCCAATGCGGTCCTCGCCCTGCGCGAGAAGATGGGGCTCAACGCCCCGCTCTGGCAGCAGTATCTCGACCATATCGCCGGTATCTTCACCGGAGATCTCGGCGCGTCGTTCCGCGATGGCGCGCCGGTGATCGAACAGATCGGGCTTCGCCTGCCCCGGACGCTCGAAGTCATCGTGTCGGCCGCGCTGATCGCCTCGGCGATCGGCGTGCCGCTCGGCACCTTCGCCGCGATCCGGGCCGATGGCCGCGCCGACGCCGTGATCTCCTTCTTCGCCTCCGCCGCGCTCTCCACACCCGTTTTCGTGGTCGGCTCGGTGGTGATCCTGATCTTCGCGCAGGAGCTGAAATGGCTGCCTGCCGGGGGCTTCGTGCCGTTCAGCGAGGATCCGGTCGAACATCTGAAACTGCTGCTGCTGCCCGCCGGGACCGTGGCGCTGTCGCTGCTCGCGGTGATCACCCGCATGAGCCGCGCCTCGGTGCTCGAAGTGCTCGAGCGCGACTATGTGCGGACCGCGCGCGCCAAGGGTGTCAGCCGCGCGCGCATCCTGCGCCGCCACGTGGTGCGCAACGCGCTGATCCCGGTGCTGACCATTCTCGGCCTCGAGCTTGGCACGCTGATCGGAGGCACCGTCTTGGTGGAATTTGTCTTCAACTGGCCCGGACTGTCGGGCTACCTCGTGACCGCCGTCGATGCGCGCGACTATCCCGAAGTGGTGGGGATCGTGATGACGATCTCGGTGCTCTTCGTCCTTCTCAATCTCGTGGTCGATGTGGTGAACGCCATGCTTGACCCCCGTATTTCGCTGGTGCGCTGATGAGCCGGACAACACGCAAACTGCTTCTGCCCGGCACCATCATCGCGCTGATCGTCGCGACCGTGCTGCTAGCCCCCGTGCTGCCGCTGCAAGACGTGCGCGGCATGGACATCCCTCATCGTTTCGCCCCGCCCTCCGCCGAGCACTGGCTTGGGCAGGACGACTTTGGCCGCGACGTGCTGGCGCGCCTGATCTGGGGTGGCCGGGCCTCGCTCTTCATCGCCGTCGGCTCGGCGCTGATCGCCGCCGCCATCGGCACCACGCTGGGTCTGCTCGGTGGCTATTTCCGCGGCGTGGTCGAACTGCTGACCGTACGCGCCTCCGAGATCATCCTGTGCCTGCCGCCGCTGCTTCTGGCGCTGCTGGTCGTGGCGATCCTTGGCGCGGGCACCTGGCCGCTGATCATCGCGCTGACCATTCTCTACACGCCGAACTATGCCCGCGTGGTCTATGCCGCCACGCAGCAGGTGCGCGGGCTCGATTTCGTCACCGCGCAGCGCGCCATGGGCACCCACCCGCTGCGCATCCTCGTGCGGACCATCCTGCCGAATGTGCTGCCGCCGCTTCTGGTGCAGATGTCGCTGGTGGTCGCCTCGGCCATGGTGATCGAAAGCGGGCTGAGCTTCCTTGGCCTCGGCGTCGTGCCCCCCACCCCGTCGTGGGGTCTGATGATCCGCTCGGCACGCGGCGCCATGGAGGTTGCCCCGCTGCTACTGGTCTGGCCGTCGCTGGCGCTGGCTGGCACGATCCTCACCTTCAACCTGCTTTGCGACCGGCTGCAGTCGGTGCTCGATCCGCGCAGCTTCACCGCTGGTGGCGCGCTGTGGCTGCGCCCGCGCCAGAAGCACAAGGCGAAGAAGCCGGTCAAAGCGCTTGAAACCGACGCGCCGCTGCTGGAGATCCGCGACCTGTCGATCGCCGCGCACAACCTTGAACTGGTGCGCCGCGTCGGTCTGACCGTGCGCCCCGGCGAGACCGTGGCGCTGGTCGGCGAGAGCGGCTCGGGCAAGACCCTCACCGGGCTTGCGATGACCGGGCTGCTGGCCGACACGCTGCGCATCACCGGCGGCTCTGCCGTCTACCGCTCGCGCAGCGGCGAGCCGATCGATCTGACCGGGCTTGACGAAGATGGCTTCCGCGCCCTGCGCGGCGAGGATATCTCGATGGTCTTTCAGGACGCTGCGGCGGCGCTCAACCCGGTGCTGCGCATCGGCGAGCAGGTCGGCGAGGCGATCCGCGCGCATCACGACATCGACGACGCGGCCCTCAAGACCCGCGTCATCGAGTTGCTGCGCCATGTGGGCATTCCCGACCCGGAAACCCGCGTCTCGGCCTATCCGCATGAACTGTCCGGCGGGCAACGGCAGCGAGCGATGATCGCCGTGGCCGTGGCCAACAACCCGCGGCTGCTGATCGCCGACGAGCCCACCACCGCGCTCGACCCGACGATTCAGGCGCAAATCCTGCAGCTGTTTGCGCGGCTCAAGGAAGAGACGCCCGAGATGGGGATGATCTTCGTGACGCATGATCTGGCCGTGGTCGCAGAGATCGCCGACCGGGTGACCGTGATGTACGCCGGTGAAGTGGTCGAGGAAGGCCCGGTCGCCGAGGTCTTTGCTGCGCCCAAGCACCCCTACACGCAGGCCCTCATCGCCTCCGTCCCCGAGGGCGGCTCCGAGCGGCTGGTGGCCATTCCCGGCGCCGTGCCCTCGCCCCGCGCCATGCCCACCGGCTGCCGCTTTGCACCGCGCTGCTCTTTTGCGCTGCCCAGCTGCATCGACCATGCACCGCAGGCCGCAGAGCCCACTTCAGACCGGCTGACACGCTGCTTCCGCTGGGAGGATGTCTCTTGATCCACGACGTACCCACCGCACCGCTGGTCGAGGCAAAAGACCTTGGCCGCAACTTCCCGTCGCGCAAGGGCCTGCTCGGCAAGAAAAAGGACGTCTGGGCGGTCAATGGCGTCAGCCTGACCGTCTCGCCCGGCGAAACCGTCGGCGTGGTCGGCGAGTCCGGCTGCGGCAAGTCCACGCTGGGCCGGATGATGCTGGGGCTCGACGCTCCGACGACAGGGGCCGTGACCTTCGATGGCCGCGACCTCTCGGGGATCACCGGAGCCGACCGCCGCCGCCTGTCGCGCCGCATGCAGATGGTGTTTCAGGACCCTTTCGGATCGCTCGACCCGCGCCGCTCTGTCGGGGCGCAGATCGCCGACGGGTTGCGCACCCATAACATCGTGCCGTCAAGTGAAGTCGACGCCGAGGTCGCGCGCCTGCTCGAACAGGTCGGCCTGCCCGCCTCGGCAGCGCAGCGCCGTCCGCATCAGTTCTCGGGTGGTCAGCGGCAGCGTATCGCCGTCGCCCGCGCGCTCTCGACCCGGCCCGATTTCATCGTGGCGGACGAGCCGGTCTCGGCGCTCGACGTGTCGATCCAGGCGCAGGTGGTGAACCTGCTGATGGACCTGCGCCGCGATCTGGACCTCGCGATGCTGTTCATCAGCCACGACCTGCATGTGGTGCGCCACCTCTGCAACCGGATCGTGGTGATGTACCTCGGCCGCATCGTCGAGGAAGGCCCCGCCGAAAAGGTCTTTGGCACACCGGCCCACCCCTACACCCGTGCCCTGCTCGCGGCGACACCGTCGCTGGAGGCGCGCGGAGACGATGCGCGCGACAAGGTGCTGGAGGGCGAACTGCCAAGTCCTGCGAACCCGCCTTCGGGCTGCCCGTTCCGCACCCGCTGCCCGATGGCCGAAGAGGCCTGCGCCGCAGCTGTGCCCGCGCTGGAGCCGGTCGGCACCGGTTGGCGCGCTGCCTGTATCAAAGCGGGGCCGCAGCCCCAGACCACCGCGGGCTAAGCCCGCCTCGGGCAGCGGGGCATACCCTACCCCCGCCTCGCTGCCAGCACTCAGAACGACTGCGTTTTCCAAAGCCGAAGCGATCCCGCCAAGCCCCAGAAAGCGCCCCACCCACCCCCGCGGCGCGCCCTGCGCGACCGTTGTGGCGGAGCTGTGCCTATGGCGACAAGTCACGGTAAAAATTGAAAAATTTTCTCTATGGCAAGGCAACCCGAATGAATTGGACGGCCACGGCCCGGCACGGCTTCATTGACCTCAAAGACGACCAAAGCAACAGGAACCTCCCCAAATGATCGAGAAGATCCGCATCGCCGAGCTGACCTCGGAAGAGGCCCGTCAGGAACTGACCTCCGAGGCCGTGGTGCTGCTGCCCATGGGCTCGCTGGAAGACCAGGGCATCCACGCACCGATGGGCGACTATCTCGCCGCTGACCTGATGGCGATGGAGATCGCCAAGGCCGCGCGCGCCGATGGCGTGCCCACCTTTGTGGCCCCGGTGATCCCCTTCGGCGGCAAGGACTACTTCGAGTCGAGCCACGGCGGCATTTCGATCAGCCACGCGACGCTCTGCGGCATCCTCGACGACATGTTCGGCTGTCTGAACCGGCACGGCATCCGCAAGCTGATGATCGTCAACGGCCACGGCGGCAACGTCCCCGCGATCACCGAGGTCGCGCTGCGCTGGCGCCAGAAGGCGGGCCTTTTCGTGCCCTCGATGTATCTGTGGCAGGTCGCCTATGGCCAGTTGCCCGCGCTGATCGGCGCCGAGAAGGCCAAGGCCTCGTCGGGCCATGGCGGCGACCCGCTGACCTCGGTCGGCCTGCACTTCTACCCCGACCTGATCCGCAAGGACCTCGTGCGCGAAGCCCCCACCGGCAGCACCATCAAGGGCATGGCCATCGGCGGCTTCTCGTCGATCGAGTATGACGGCGCGAAAATTCAGGCCCCGATCGAGGCGCTCGAAGCGACCGAGACCGGCGCCTACGCCTGCAACCCCACGCTCTGCTCGGCCGAGACCGGTGACGTGCTGGTGGCGCGGCTGGCCGAGATCGGCGCGGGCCTCGTGCGCGACCATGTCGCCAAGGGGCTGCACGACTGATCACCCCCCGGATCCACGCATTCACAACAATGAGCCGGGACCACCCGGCCATTTCCCCCAACACGGAGAACGACACATGAAGAAAAGAACCTTTCTTGGCCTCGCGACCAGCCTCGCGCTGGTGCTCGGCTCTGCGGCACAGGCCGAAACCACTTGGAAAATGGCCACCAAGATGCCGGTCGACAGCCCCGAGGGGCAGGTCTTCGAGAAATTCGCCGAACTGACCGAAGAGTACACCGGCGGCGAGTTGAAGATCACCGTCTACCCCAACGAGCAGCTCGGCAAAGAGAACGCCGTTCTCGAGCAGCTGCAGGCCAACATCGTGCAAATCTACGCCGAGGGCTTTGGCTACATGAAGAAGTGGGAGCCCGCGCTTGGCTGGCTCGCTGGCCCTTACGCCTTTGACGACTTTGCCCACTGGCAGCGGTTCATGAACTCCGACACCGTGAAAGGCTGGTTCGACAATGCCGCCGAGAAATCCGGCGTGCGTCCGCTGGGCGATCCGACCCTCGTGCTGCGCGGCCCGTTCCGCGTCACCGTCTCGAACGTGCCGGTGAAGACCGCGGCCGATTACGAAGGCCTCAAGATGCGCATGCACGAGAACAAGGTGGCGATTGACACCTGGGACCGTCTGGGCGCCGAGGTCATCACCCTGCCCTGGACCGAAGTCTATCAGAGCATCTCGAAAGGCATCGTGCAGGCGGTGAACTCGCCCGTCGCGCTGGTGGAATCCATGCGCTTCAACGAGGTCGCGCCGTATATCGCCCGCATGGACGAATACTGGCAGTCGGTTGGCTTCATGGTCAACGAAAGCGCCCTCAATGCGCTCGATGAAGACACCCGTGCGGGTCTTCTCAAGGCCTATGAAGAAGCCGGCGAGATGTCGCAGGACCTGATGTTCAGCGTCGCCGACGAGAGCATCGAGCGTATGGTCGCCGATGGCGCCGAATACACCGTGCTCGACACCGCGCCGCTGGTCGAGAAGATGAAGGCCTTCTACGAAGAGATGGCCGAGAAGGGCGAGCTGCCCGAGGGCTTCATGGAAGCCGTCGAAGCGGCCCGGGCGCCCGCGCAGTGACGCCGTTCGACCTTTCACCGGAGGGCCCGCTGCAGCGGGCCCTCAACCGCCTCGACCGTCTCAATTGGTCCATGGGCGGCGTGTTCCTCTGGATTTCCAACATCTGCCTTCTGGTGATGCTGGGGCTGACCACCGCGACGATCATCCTGCGGCCCATGAGCATGGCGCCCTACTGGATGTGGCCGTGGACCATGGTGTTCTTCATCTGGCTCAGCTTTTTCGGCTTCTTCGCCCTCTACGCCCGTCTCAAGGACGTGCGCATCGATTTTCTGGCCGAGCGGCTTGGCCCGGCGGGTGTCGTCTTTACCCGCATCCTGTCGGACGCGGCGACGCTGCTGGTCACCGGCGTGCTGCTTCAGCAGCTGCCCACGGTCATCGCCACTTCGAACGGCGTCTATGACGGCGCGATCCTCCCCGGCGGCGCCGAGCTGCCGCGCTTCGCCCTCTCTGCGCCCCTCTTCATCTCGACCTTCCTCGTTGCCCTGACCGCCGTTCTCGATCTTGCGAAACTGGTGGCCGGGCTGCCAGAGAACGTCACAGACCACCATCCGGAAGTGTAAACCATGGCCTGGATTCTCTTCGGCACATTCATCGCGCTCATCCTGCTGCGCGTTCCGATCTCGATTGCCATCGGCACCGCCACGGTGCTGACCTTCCTGACCTCGGATTTCTCCACCGCGCTGCAGATCATTCCCCAGCAGATGCTGGAAGGGGTGAACAAAGCCTCGCTGACCGCTGTGCCCTTCTTCATCATGGCGGGCAATCTGATGAACGCCACCGGCGTCACCGAGCGCATCTTCGCCTTCGCCAACGCGCTGGTGGGCCACCTCAAGGCGGGCCTCGCGCAGGTCAACATCCTCTCCTCGATGATCTTCGCGGGCATCTCGGGCGCCGCCGTGGCGGACTGCGCCGGTCTGGGCGCGATCGAGATCAAGGCGATGCGCGAGAGCGGCTACAAAGCCGATTTCGCCGCCGCGATCACCGTCGCCTCCTCGGTCATCGGGCCGCTCATCCCGCCGTCGATCGGCCTCGTGCTCTATGCCTTCCTCGCGCAGCAATCGATCGAGCGGATGTTCCTTGCGGGCCTCGTGCCGGGCATTCTCGTCGGTCTGGCGCTGATGATCTATGTGCGTATCCGCGCGCAGTTTCAGGAGTTCCCGACCCAGCCCCGCGCCTCCGCCCGCGAAGTCGTCGGCACCGCAAAGCATGGCTTTCTGGCGCTGGTCGCCCCGGCGATCATCTTGGGCAGCATCATGTTCGGCTTTGTCACCGCCACCGAGGCGGGCGTGCTGGCCTGCATCTACTGCGTGCTGATCGGCATCTGGTACCGCGAGCTGACCTTCCGCGCCTTCTTCAACGCGCTGTCGGACACCGCAATGATGACCGCGGTCATCATGATCATCATCGCCTTCTCCATCGCCATGGGCTGGCTGCTGGCCATCGACCAGACGCCGCAGAAACTGGCCGACTTCACCTTCAGCCTGACCGAGAACAAGAACGTCTTCCTCGGACTGCTGCTGGTGTTCATCATTCTCGTCGGCTGCGTCGTCGAGGGTGTGCCCGCCAAGCTGATCCTCGTGCCCACCCTGCTGCCGCTGATCGACGCCTATGGCATCGACCGCGTGCACTTCGGGATCATCATCCAGCTTGGCCTGCTGATCGGCATCGCCACGCCGCCCATGGGCATCGGCCTCTACATCGTCGCCGAAGTCGGACGCGTGCGCTTCGAGAAAGTGACCATGGCCGTGCTGCCGATGCTGCTGCCGCTCTTTGCGGTGCTCATCCTCCTGACCTTCGTGCCGCAGACAGTGACGCTGCTGCCCGACCTCATCCTCGGACCACAAAACTAAAAGAGGGACCCATGTCCAATCTCGTCTACAAGCTGAACCCGATGCCCGAGCCCATCCCGCAGGACAAGCTCGACCGGCTGGCAAAGCTCGAAACCGCCACCATCGGCCACTTCTACCACTACGGCTTTGCCGCCCCCGCGATCCAGCCGGTGCTGCCGGGCAAGGTCGTCGCCGCCACCGTCGCGACGCTGGCCATTCCGGGCCTCGACAGCACGCTGCTGCACCATTGCCTCAGCCAGTGCGGGCCGGGCTACTTCCTTGCCGTCGACCGTCTTGGCGACACGAAATACGCCTGCTGGGGCGGCGGCGTGACCCGTATGGCGGCGATGATCGGCCTCGAAGGCGGCTGCGTCGACGGCCCGCACACCGACACCGCCGAGATCAAGGATCAGGATTTCGCCATGTGGTCGCGCGGCCCCTCGCCCGTCACCACGCGGCTTTACAACACCGGCGGCGGCTTCAACGTGCCGGTCTCGATCGGCGGCGCCACCGTGCTTCCGGGCTACGCGGTGCTGGCAGATGAAAGCGGCGTGCTGTTCATTGCCCCCGAGGACCTCGACGAGGTGCTGGCCGAGGGCGAGCTGAAGACCGAGCGCGGCCGCGTCAATGAGGCCAAGGTCACCGCTGGCACGCACCTCGGTGAGATGTCCGGCGCAACCAAGATGGTCAAGGCCAAGACAGAGGGCTAAGCCCTCAAATCTCGACGAAGGAGCTGTACTCAGGATGTTCTGCGCACCACTCTCTGGCGGCCTCACGGGCCAGCTCGAGCACCTCGACCACCTGCTTTCGGCGGGCGCGGTTGAGGTGGGTGCAGGACACGTGCAGCGGCGCGAGCGGTTCGGTCGCCGGAATATGGACGACCGTGCCGCGCGCCAAATCCTCGCGCAGCGCGGTGAGCGCCAGCGCCGAGGCGCCGTAGCCGCCGCGCACCATCTCGCAGATCGTCGAGAGCGAATTGCCGTAATGGCGCGGCGCGGGACGCTCGCGCATGTCGTCGACATAGTCGGCGACCGGCGTGAAGAGCGGCGAGGTCTTGGGATAGAGCACCAGCGGCAGCTTGCGCAGCTCGTCCGGGCTCATCGGCATCGCCCTGCCCTCGATCACGTCGGGTCGCGCCACCCAGCCCACGTCGTAGCGCACGGCGAAATCCGTGCCGCGTGCCCTGTCGCCGGTCGCGGTGAAGGCAGCGTCCAGCGTGCCGGCCTCGACAAAGCGGCGCAGCTGCAGGTCCGATCCGGCGTAAATGTCGAGGATCAGCTCGGGGTGCGCCGCCTCGACCGCGGCGCGCAGCAGCGGACCCCAAGTCAGCGCGGCCATGCCCGCAAGCCCGATGCTCAGGCCGCGCTTTTGCTTGTCCTGCAGCCGCCCCATCATCGCCTCGCGCAGATTCAGGAAGTCGACAGCGAACTCGGCCACCTCAAGCCCCTGATCGGTCAACACGAAGCCCGGCGCTTCGCGGTCGATGAGGGTCTTGCCGAGGTCCTTCTCGAGCGACTGAATCCGCGCGGAAACCGCAGGCTGCGTCAGACCCAGATGCTCTGCCGTCTGCCTGTAATTATGAAACTCGCTAAGCCAGTAGAAGGCTTCGAGCTGTTTGAAGTTCATTCCCTTGTCTCCGATATCAAGGCCACACCCAAGGAGTTCCCATGACTGTCGCCGTCTATCTTCCCCTCGCCGATAAGACCCAATGGTGGGTGGATATGCTGCAAGACCTGCTGCCCGGATGGACGGTCCAGCCGCTGGATGAGGTAACCGACCCCGAGGCGGTCACCTATGCCGTCGTCTGGCGTCCGCGCACCGGCGATCTGGCCAAGCTGCCCAACCTCAAGGCCATCGTCTCGATCGGCGCCGGCATCGACCACGTGCTGGCCGACGAAGCGCTGCCGCAGGGCGTGCCGATCATCCGCACCGTGGGCACCGACCTCACCCAGCGCATGCGCGAATATGTGGCGCTGCAGGTGCTGCGCCATCACCGCGACATGCCGCGCCAGTTGCAGGCGCAGGCCGAGAAGGACTGGCACGCGATCGTCGTTCCCGTCGCCCCGAACCGCATCGTCGGCGTCATGGGTCTTGGCAACCTCGGCACCGCTGCGGCGCAGACGCTGGCCGGGCTCGGCTTCACCACGCGCGGCTGGTCGAAGTCGCCCAAGAGAATCGAGGGCGTCGAGACCTTCACCGGCCCCGAGCAGTTCGACGACTTCCTGTCGGGCTGCGAGATCCTCGTGAACCTGCTGCCGCTCACCGACCAGACCCGCGGCCTGATGAATGCCGAGCTTTTCGGCAAGCTGGCCAAGGGCGCCTGCGTGATCAACTGCGCGCGCGGCCCGCACCTCGTGGACGAGGACCTGCTGGCGGCGCTGGACAGCGGCCAGATCAAGCAGGCGACGCTCGACGTCTTCCACCAAGAGCCGCTGCCGACCGACAACCCGTTCTGGGATCATCCGGCGATCACCGTGACGCCGCATGTGGCCTCGCAGATCGACGCGGCCACCGGCGGGCGGATCATCGCCGCCAACCTCAAGACCTATGAGGAAACCGGCACTTGCGCCGATCTGGCGGATGCGGGGCGCGGCTACTGAGCCGCCCCCTACCCTGGGAGCAAAACCGCGGGGGCGGGCGTGTCGCATCACGCCCGCCCCTTTGCTTTAGGCATGCTGGCCACCGTTGACGTCGATCGAGGCACCATTGACGTAAGAGGCCTGTTCAGAGCACAGGAACAGCACCACGCGCGCCACCTCATCGGGCTTGCCGAGGCGGCGCAGCGGAATGATCTCGGCCATTTCCTCGGTCCCCGGCGAGAGGATCTCGGTCTCGATCTCGCCCGGCGTCACCATGTTCACCCGCACCCCGCGCGGGCCAAGCTCTGCCGCCGCCTCGCGGGTCAGCGCGGCCAGCGCCGCCTTCGAGCAGGCATAGGCCGCCCCGGCGAACGGGTGCACCCGCGAGCCGACGATCGAGCCGACGTTGACCACCGCGCCCTTGCCCTGTTCGAGCTCGGGCAGCAGATCGCGCATCAGCGCCGCCGGTCCCATCAGGTTCACCGCCAGAACCTGCCGCCAGACCTCGTCGGAGCTTTCGGCAATGCCGAGCCGCGAGCCGCCCTCGCCTTTCGGAGAAATCCCGGCGTTGTTGACGATGGCGTTGAGCGGGCCACCACCAAGGCTTTCGCGCACCCGCGCCACCAGATCGGCGCGGTTCTCGGGGTTCGACAGATCGCCCTGAAAGTGATCGGTGGATCCGGCGTGCCACGGGCAGCGGTCATCAAAGCCCGTGCGTGAGACGGTCAGCACCCGCCAGCCCGCCGCCTGGAACACCTTCACCGTGGCATGGCCGATCCCCCGGCTCGCCCCGGTCAGCAATAACGTCTTTTGCATGTCTCGTGCCTCTCAGTCTGCTGCGCTGCGCCATGTGCTGGCGCCGCGCCTCTGCACTTTGTCAGATATGGAAGGCAATGCCTTCGCCCGCCAGCCCGCCGCCAAGCGCCGAGACCGTGCCATCGGCGCGCCAGCAGGCGGCCCCGGTCATCTCGCCGTCGGCGCCAAAGGCGATGGCATTCATCCCGCCGCCGATATGCGGCACCACGCGCACCTCATGGCCCATCGCGGTCAGCGCCTCGGCATGATGCGCGTACGCCGGCTCAAGCTCCACATGCGCGCCCTCGGTCCAGACCCGAGGCGCCTCGACCGCCTGCTGCGGGGTCATGCCGAAATCGATCATATTGATGATCGCCTGCATCGCCGAGGGGAAGATGCGAACGGCCCCCGGCAGCCCCAGCGCAAAGCTCGGCTTGCCATCCTTCAGCACGATCATCGGCGCCATGGAGGTGGGCACGCGCTTGCCCGGCGCGATCGACAACGCCTTCCCGGGATGCGGGTCGAAGTTGTACATGTAGTTGTTGGGGATCATGCCGGTCCCCGGCACCATGAAGCGCGCACCAAAAAGACCGTTGATCGTATGCGTCGCCGAGACGATCCGCCCATCGCGATCTGCCACGGTGATATGCGTGGTGTTGCGGCTCTCATAGCCCGGCGGCACATGGCCCGCGCCGCCCGCGGGGCGCATGCGGTCGCGGCACGCCTCGCCATAGGCCTTGGAGATCAGCTTCTCGACCGGGATATCGACGAAATCGGGATCGCCCGAGGCGGCGCGGCGATCCTCGAAACCGATGCGGATGGCCTCGGCCAGAAGGTGCAGGCGCTCGGGGCTGTCAAAGCCCATAGCCGCCAGATCAAAGTCCTCGAGGATGTTGAGCATCTGCGCCACATGCACGCCCGACGAGGCGGGCGGCGGCGGGCCAACGATGTCATGGCCGCGATAGCTGCCGAAGATCGCCTCGCGTTCCTTCGCGGTATAGCCCTCGAGATCCGCCATGGAGACGAGCCCCGCATCCGGCCCGCCGGTGGCGAGGCGGTCAACCAGCGCGCGGCCCAGAGCGCCACCGTGCAACGCCGCAGCGCCTTCCTTGGCCACGAGCTTCAAGCTCTCGGCATAGTCGCTCTGCACCAGCCGATGGCCGGGCTTCGCCGGGGTGCCGCCGGGCAGGAAGATGCGCGAGATCTCGGGATCCTTCGACATGTCTTCGGCGTGGCGCTCAATGTTCGAGGCAAGATAGTTGGTCACCGCAAAACCGCGCTGCGCGTAACGGATCGCCGGGGCGATCACATCCTCGAAGGGCAGCGCGCCATGGGCCTTTTGCATCGCGCACCAGCCCTGCAGATTGCCGGGCACCGCGACCGCCGAGGGGCCCACGAGATTGCGCCGCCCGACCGTCTCCATGTAGTCCGGCAGCCGGTCCGAGACCGGCTGGAACATGTCCGGCGTTGCCGCCGCGGGGGCCTGCGACAGGCAGTCATAAACCGTGTGCTCTCCGTCCGGCAGGCGCAGATGCGCCACGCCGCCGCCGGCAATCCCCACCATCATCGGCTCGACCACCGTCAGCGCCAGCAGCGAGGCCACCGCCGCATCCACCGCATTGCCGCCCGAGGCGAGCATCTCGTGTCCCGCCACCGAGCCAAGCGGATGGTTGGTCACCACAATACCCTGCGAGCTTTGCGCCGGGGTCTTGCGGCAAACAAAGGGGAGCGGCGGGTTTTCGGAGGTCATGAGCTTTGCTTTCCTGTTCGGTCTTTCAGAGCCACACCCACGTCGGAAATCGGGGCGGGTTGTGGTTTCGGTCAGCGTATGACCGAGGTGATCCTAGGTCACGGGAAAACTCCCGTCCCGGCGCGCTCTGCCGTGCTTGCAGAGCAAGAAATGCAGGGTTTGCGGCACGCCGGGCAAGCCTGCCGGAGGCTGGCATCTGCACTATGTGCATTGCCCGGGGGAAGTTAAGGGACTCGCAAGAGAAATGCCGCTTGGGCGACAGTTTGGCCTGTTTTTTGCACAGGCCTGCCTTCTGCAGTGCGGTTTCGGAATCCGCGCTGGAGAGCGCCACATCAAAACTGACCGAATGGTCTATTTTTCGCCTGATATGGTGGTTTGCACCACACCACCAAAACGAAGAGACCCGAGCTCGCAGCACCCCTACTGCCGCCATCCACGGGCCCGCGTCACCGCGTCGGAAAAACGGGACATGCGTGCTGCCCTGTCACAGGCACGGGGGGTGATTTCTGCCCTCGGCAGCGGGGCGGGCACCTCCACGCCCAGTCCCAGTGCCGCCAGTTGCGCCGCGCCATAGGCCGTGAGTTCTTCGGTCCCCGGCAGCACGATCTGCGCGCCGGTCACATCCGCGAGGAACTGGCACAGGTATTCCGAGCGGCTCAGCCCACCGTCCACGGAAATGCGCTCGATGGCACCCTGCGTTTGCCCCATCCGTACCACCACCTCAGCCGCGCGCAGCGCCACGCCTTCGATCAGCGCCTGCGCCAGATCATCGCGCGTCGTGGCTCCGGTCATGCCAATGAAGAGCCCTGCAGCAGACCCGTCCCAATGCGGCGCGGCAAGGCCCGACAGCGCGGGAACGAAAGCCAGATCGCGATCAATGGCGGGCGCAGCATCAAACGCCGCCAGCGCCTCCGGGCTGTCCAAAAGCCCAACGCGCAGCGCCCATTCCACCGCCGCGCCAGCCGCGTGCACACCGCCGTCGCTGGCAAAACGCGTCCGCTCGCCGAAACGCCACGCCACCGTCGGCAGCAGCCCGCTGCCCTCCAGATCGGGGCGTGTCTCCCCTGCCAGCGCCAATGCGAAGGCCCCGGTTCCGAAGGTGATCTTCGCATCCCCCGGCGCGCGGCACCCATGGCCGTAAAGCGCCGCCTGCTGATCAACGATAGCTGCGGTCACCGGGGTTTCGCCGATGCGCCCGAAGTCGCTTACCGTGGCGCGGATCTCGGGCAGGCACTCCAGCGGGACACCGAAGAGCGCGCAGAGGTCCGGATCCCAACTGCCCGTCTCCAGCGACATGAGCGATGTCCGCGAGGCGGTGGTCACATCGGTCAGCGCCGCGCCGGTCAGGTTCTGCAGAAAAAAGGCGTCCGTTGTGCCGAGCCGAAGCCGCCCTGTGCGATGCGCCTCGGCCACCTGCGGCTGCGTTTCCAGAAGCCACGCCAGTTTCGAGGCTGAAAAATAGGGATCGAGCGGCAGACCGGCCCGCGCGCGCACCATCGCCTCGGCATCTGTCATCTTAGCGAGGCGCGCCTCCGTGCGCCGGTCCTGCCAGACGATGATGCGCGACAGTGGCGCGCCGGTCTGGGCATCCCACGCAAGGCAGCTTTCGCCTTGGTTCGACAGGGCGATGGCATCCACCGGGCCCGCCGCATCAATCACCGCGCGCAGGTTGGCCAGAAGCTCGGCGGGATCATGTTCGACCCGTTCGGCGGCGGGAAAATGTTGCGCGTGGCGCAGCGCCTTAACAATCCGGCAGCCGCCGCGCGCATCGACCAGCAGGCCGCGCGTCGAGGTCGTCCCCTGATCGAGCGCCAGAATTCGCATGGCTCAGCCTCTTTCTTCCAACCGCAGCTCAAGCTCCTGTCCGGACAGGCCGCCTGTTCGCGCCGGAACCTTAAGTCGGAGGGGCTGCTCGGGATAGCTGTTGACCCGGCGCGACGCGACCTCTTGCCCCGCCGCGTTGCGGAGCACGAGGCGCCCGCGCGCCGTCCCCTCGGCACGGATATTGAGCACGCAATCCACCTCCGCGCGGGCCAGCGATTGCGGCACCACGTAGCGCAGCCCTTCGCCAAGTTTGATGCGCGGTCCCGCCTGCGGGATCGACGCGTCCGTCGAAAGGTCCTCTGCGATCCGCCGCGCGATGCGCCGACCTTCGGCCCAGCAATGGCCCGCCGTCTCGACCGGGTGCAGTACGTTGCCTGCAACAAAGACCTGCGGATCGCAACTGCGACCCTCGGCATCGACGTCCGGCCCCAGCGTGCCCGGATCGATCCGCAGCGCGCTTTGCCGGGCCAATGTAGCCTCGGGTGTGAAGCGGCCGGAAAAGACGATGCCGTCACACTCCAGACGCTGCTCCGTGCCATCGGCCTTGCGCAGGCACAGCGCCTCGACTCGGGTGCGGCCTTCGATCGAGAGCAATTGCGCCCCGCAATGGACCGGCACGCGCAGCGCCCGGCAGAGCTGCATGAAGAGCGAACGGGTGCGCGGCGCCCGGTCGGGCTCGATCAGTGCGACGGGGCGGATTCCGTGACGGCGGCAGGTGAGCAGTGCGGAGAGCGAGACAAGCTCGCTGCCAATGATCACCGGTCGTGCGAAAGGGGCGCGGCCGTCGAGATAGACGAAGGATTGCAGCGCGGCGGTGTTCATCACCCCTAGAGGGCGGAGCCCCGGTGCCAGCAGTTGGGCGCGGGACTGCTCACGAGTGCCCGTTGCAATGAGGATGCGGCGGGCAGTGAGGTGCTCGATCCCCTCGGTCGTGGCCACTTCGAGCACGCCGCCGGGTTTCAGCTCAAGCACGCTGCTGCGGGTGCGTATCTCGACCCCGGCACGCTCCGCCTCGGCCACCAAACGGCGCGCATAGGCAGGGCCACTGAGGATCCGGCGAAACTCGCGCATGCCAAACGGCGGATGGCCGCAATGGCGCGGCATCCCGCCTGCAGCTTCAAACCTTTCGAGCAGCAGAACCCTTTCAACGCCGAGCGCTTTGAGCGTCGTGGCGGCCGAGAGGCCCGCTGGCCCGCCACCGACAACGATCACGTCATAGTCATCGCGGGCGGTCATGGCGCGTCCTCCGAGACCATCGGCGCGCGCAGACGGCCTTCGCACAGGCTGGCGATCCGGGCGAGGCAGTTGAACCCCTGACAGCGGCCCATGGCGCAGCGGGTGCGGCGGCGGAGGCCGCCGAAATCGCCCGGCGGCAGCGGGCTTTGCAGCGCCGCCTCAACCTCGCGCGTTGTGACCATTTCGCAGTGGCACAGGATGCCGTCATGTCCCGGCCGCTGCCAGTCTCGTGGGCGGTGTTCGGCAAGGTTGGGCACCTTGACGACTGGCGGCGCGGCGACGGCGGGCCCGGACGCGGAATACGCCTGTGCCCAAAGGTCGAAAACGTGGCGTGCGATGCCCAGTGAGGCGGTGAGCCCGGTGGACCGGATCCCCCCGGCGCAATAATAGCCAAGGTCGGCATCGGCATGGACACGGTATTCCTTGCGCTCACTCGCTGGGCGCAATCCGGCATAGACCGCCGTGACCGGCATGTCGCGCAGCCCCGGCACCATCTCTCCGGCTCTTGCGATCAGCGCGTCAAGCTCGGGCCGGGTGACATCGGGACGGTCGCGCGCCTCCTGCTCTTCCGCCGTCGGGCCGACCAGAAGGTTGCCGAACGCCGTGCGCGTCAACACGATGCCCTTGGTCCGGTCGCTCGGCACCGGCAGCAGGATCGTACGCAGCAGCGCCGATGCCGCCTTGTCGAAGACCACGAATTGCCCCTTCCGCGGGCGGATCTCAAAGCGGCTGGCGCCGGTCAACATCGCCTCAATATGATCCCCGTACAGACCCGCGCAATTGACCACAGTTCTTGCGCGCAACTCTCCCGCAGCAGTCGCCAGATGCCAAGTGCCGCCGTCGCGCCGCGCCGATTGAAGCGGCGCGGCAAACATGAAGCGCGCGCCAAGCGCCTGCGCCTGCGTCGCATAGGCGAGCGGCGCCGACCACGGGTCGACCACATGCTCGCGCGGCACCAGAAGCGCGGCGCGCACGTCCCCCGCCAGATGCGGCTCGCGGGCGAGCACCTCGGCGCGAGAGATCAGCCGCGCGTCGCTCACCCCATTTTCCTGCGCCTGCGCAAGCAAGTCTGGCAGACGCTCTTCCTCCTGCGCGGTCCACGCCGCCACCATCGCGCCGGTCTCCAGAAGTGGCAGGTTCATCTCATTGCGAATGCTGAGGTATTCGTCATAGGCCTGCTGCATGCAGTGCAGTTCAAGCGACCCCGGCGGCGCGTCGAACCCGGTGTGCAGGATCGCGCTATTGGCTTTCGACGCGCCGGATAGGATGTCTGTGCCCGCCTCGATCACCACAACGCGGGCGCCTTCCAAGGCAAAGCGTCGCGCCATCGCGCAGCCCACAACACCGGCCCCGATGATTGCGACGTCCGTGTCGGGCACTGAAATGGTCAAGCTACGCCTCCGTCACTTTCCAAAGCGCGAAATGATTGGCGCTTTGGATTTTGACTGATCGTGCATCATAATGACTGTATCCACAACATTGCGGCAGTGCATGAACAAGAAAACCCGCCGACCGGGGCGGGCTTTGCGGAAAGTTTCAGCGCATGGGCCGTCACTCGTCGGGCGCGATGATTAGATCGACCCCTGCCGCGCGCAGTGCCGCCTGCATCTCGGCGGTGGGCAAACGGTCAGTCACCAAACGATCAATGTCTGTGAGCGCCGCCACCTCGAACACCGCCGCGCGGCCAAGCTTGCTGTGATCCGCCAGCACGGTGACCTCTTCCGCGCGCGAGACCATGGCGCGGGCAAGTTCCGTCTCGCGCAGGTCAAAATCCATGATTTCCCCGGTGGTCATCCCGCCGATCGTGAGCACCGCATGGCGGGCCTTGAAACGGCCAAGCTGTTCGATGGCCAGCGCGCCCAGCGTCTCGCGACCCTCGGCGGCAATCTCGCCGCCGACGAGGTAGACCCGATGCTGGCCCTCGGGGCGGGAAAGAAGGCGGGCGATCTCCGGCGAATTGGTGATCACGGTAAGCGCGCGCCGCCGCGCCAACGCCCGTGCAAAGGCGATCGTTGTCGATCCGGTGTCGATGAAGATCACCGCCCCCTCGTCAAAGAGGCCCGCGGCGCAGCGCCCGATCGCCGCCTTTTCGCCCGCCAATGTCTCCATCCGCGTGTCGAAAGGCCCCTCGACAAGCCCGCCGTCGCCCCGGCTCGAGGCTTTGCGGGCCCCGCCGTGAAACTTGCGGATCCGCCCCGCCCCGTCCAATTCGTTCAGATCGCGCCGGATCGTCTCGCGGGAGGCATCGAACCTTTCGGCAAGACTGTCGACAAGCACCTCCCCGAGATCCTCGACAAGTTGCACAATCATTTCCCGGCGCGCAGCTGGCTTCACGAGGGTCCTCCCAAAAACATTCACCAAAATGGTGACGGTTTGGTCACCAATATAGACTGTTTCCACAGGTTGGCGGAACGGGTTACCCGGCGCAACGGGAATGGGAAGGATGGGCTGCCCGCGAACGCGCTTCGGCGCGCAGGTGATCAATCCTGCGGCCTTCCGGGGCAAAACACCGGGTTTGGAGCCTTCGCGAAGCTTATTTCAGACGGTCGGCAATCAGGCCCAGCGGGTGACGCATCGGCATGCCCGCGAGCCGCTCCGTCTGGCAGCGGCAGGAAAACCCCGTGGCCACTGCCTCCTCAGCCTTGGCCAAAGGCTCCGCCCAAGACATATCGAACAGCTTGCGAGACATCTGCTGGTGCCGTTCTTTGTGCCCAAACATGCCCGCCATGCCGCAGCAGCCGGTCGCGGGCGTGTCGATCTGCAGGCCAAGCGCGGCAAACACCTCCTGCCAGTCTTTCCGCGCCCCCGGCGCTCCGGTACTTTCGGTGCAATGGGTGAAGAGGCTCAGCGCCCCGCCGGGCACCTGCGGCAGCGTCGCCCCGCGCCGGACCTCCGCCGCAAGAAATTCCTGCGGCAAGAGCACCTCCGGCACGTCGAGCCCCGCCTTGCGATAGTCCTGCCGCAGCGCCATGACGAAGGCCGGGTCGAGACCGATCATCGGCGCGCCGCTGGCCGCGCCGTTGCTGAGCGCCGCCACCAAACGCCCCGCCATCTTCGCAGACCCCGCCCGGTCGCCAAGATCGCCCGCCACTTTGCCCGCTGGCAGCATCTCGACAAAGAGCGGCGCATAACCGAGCGCCGTGAGGCCTTGATAGACATCGCGCTGCGTCACGCCGTCATAGAGCGCCGAGAACCAATCCATCCACACAAGAACCGCACGCTCCGGAAGCGCGCGCTGTTTGAGCTCGGCCAGCGAGATCCGTGCCGAACGCGGCAAGGGGTGCGCTAGTTCTCCGGGTAAATCCGTCACGCCCAGCATCACCTCTGCCACGCGCCGTGCGAGCGGCCAGAACGGTCGTATCACGGGTGCCGCGCGCAGCATGAGCGGGCTCAGACGTTCGGCCAGCAGCATCGCCCGGTCGGTCAGCGGCCGCGCCTTGCGGGTGTAGACCTCCGCGTAGAACGCCGCCCGCATCGCCGGGATGTCCACCTGCACCGGGCAGGTCGAGGCGCAGGCCTTGCAACCGAGGCAGGTGTCGAGCGTGCCGAGAAGGTCCGCCTCGTCTATCGTCGCCTCTCCGGTCTGCCGGTCCCCGTGCCATGCGCGCAGCGCATCGGCGCGTCCCTTCGGCGAGTGTCGCACGTCCCCCGTCGCCTTGAAGGACGGGCACATGGGCACGCTCGCCGCATAGCTGAGGCATTGGGCATTGCCGTTGCAGCGGAAAGCCTTTTCCAGCGGATCGCCCTCAGGTGCGTTGAACGGGCGGAAGGGTGTCGTGGCGATACCCATGACCGGCGCGCCCGCGGCGACCAGTTTGCCGGGATTGAAACGCCCCGAAGGATCGAAGGCGGCCTTTACCCCCTGCAGCGCGGCATAGGCCTCCGGCCCGATCCAGCCCTCGAGATAGGCACCGCGCACCCCTTTGCCGTGCTCGCCCCAGAAGATGCCGCCATGGCGGTTGACCAACTCGAAGATCTCGTCAGAGACCTGCACCAGCCGCGCGCGGCCCTCCTCTGCGTCAATGTCGAGCGCCGGGCGGATGTGCAGGCAGCCGACGTCCACATGGCCGTAGATGCCAAAACTCAGCCCATGCCGGGTGAGAATGTCGAGAAAACCGTCGAGGAACTCCGGCAGCGTCTCGGGCGGCACAACACAATCTTCGACGAAGGCAACGGGGCGCGCCCGGCCGTCGATCTTGCCCAAGAGCCCGACACCGGCCGAGCGGACCGCCCAAAGGTCGCGGATTTCATCGCTGCCTGCCGCGACATGCACCGCCCGGATGCCGGGCAAGCCCTGCAGACGCGCCTCGCAAGCCGCGATGCGCGCCGCAAGTTCCGCGGCATCGTCGCCATTGAATTCGACGAATGTGTAGGCCAGCGCCTCACCGCCCAGCGGACGCAGGGTTTCGGGCAGGCGGCCAAGCAGACCGGCCTCTTCGGCGAGGGCCTGCACCCGCTCGTCCATCACCTCGATGGCGGTCGGATTGTCCTGCAGAAGCGGCATCGCAGCGGCCAGCGAGTCGCGGAAACTGGCAAACCCGGCGACCACGAGGCGCTTTTCCTTGGGCAGCGGGCGGAGCTTCACCCGGATGCGGGTGATCGGCCCAAGCGTGCCTTCGGATCCGGGGAACAGCCGCCACCACTGAAAGCCGCCCTCTTCGGGGCAGGCGCGCTCGAGGTCATAGCCGGTGAAGCGACGGTTGAGCCGCGGGGTGTTTTTGATGAAGGCCGCGCGCCCGGCCCGCGCTGCGGTTTCTGCCGCCGCCAGCATCGGCGCGGCCCAGTCCGGCGCGTCGCTGAGGCTGGAGACCAGCCCCTGCCCCCGCGCGATCTCGACCCCCAAGAGATTGTCCGAGGTCTTGCCGTAGATGCGCGAGCCCTTGCCCGAAGCATCGGTCGACACCATGCCGCCGACGACACAGCGGGTCGAGGTCGAGGTTTCAGGCGCAAAGAACAGCCCCTTAGGCCGCAGCTGCGCGTTCAGATCGTCGAGCACGATGCCCGGCTCCACGTCGGCCCATTGTCCCTCGGGATCGACCTCCAGCAGCCGGTGCATATGGCGGCGCATGTCGAGGATGATGCCGCGGTTGAGGCTCTGGCCATTGGTGCCGGTGCCGCCGCCGCGCGCGGTCAGCGGGACATGGGCAAACTCGGGACGCTCCAGCACCGACATGCAGGCCGCCACATCCGCAGCATCGCGCGGCGCGACGATGAGGTCGGGCAGGATGCGATAGACGGAATTGTCGGTGGACATGGCCGCCCTCAGCGCGCTGTCACGCGTCACCTCTCCGCGAAAGCCCGCGTCCTTCAGGGCGCGCGGAAGTCGGTCGATGGCGTCGGAAAGGCTGCGGTCGGTGGCGGTCATCTGGGTCTCCTGTCTGGCGGCATATTGACCGAAGACCCGCATTCTTTGAAATTGAAACATATGAAGATTGATTCAGAAAATACGAACTTCAACCTGCGCCACCTGCGCGCCATCCACACAATCCGCGCCGAGGGCAGCTTTGCCCGCGCCGCGGACCGTCTGGGTGTGGTGCCCTCGGCGCTGACCGAGACGGTCCGCCAGCTTGAGGACATCGCCGGCGGCGCGCTCTTTGACCGCCGGTCCCGCCCGCCTGCGCCAACGCCGCTGGGACAGGAGTTTCTTGAAGAGACGGCACCGCTGCTCGCGGCCATGGACCGCGCGCTGTCGCGGCTGCGCGATCGGGCGCGCGGTCTGCGCGGGCGCCTTCGGATCGGCGCGACGCCCTCGGCGATCACCCCGCATGTGGCCCCGGCGATTGCCGCTTTCCGTCAGAGCCATCCCGATGTGGAACTGACCTTGCATGACGATGTTGCCGAGGCGCTGGCGGGCATGGTCGCCGACGACCGGCTGGATCTGGCCATCGCGGGACGCGCCCGCAGCTCGCCAGAGCTTGTTCAGACCGAGATCGCCGCCGATCTCTTCGGGCTGGCCTGCGCCGCGGGTCACCCTCTGGCGCGTGCCGCGGCGGCGGTTCCGCTGGATGCCATTGATCCGCAAGAGCTCATTCACCTTGGCGCGGACACCGGCACCTCGCGGCTGCTTGCGGGCGCGGCGCTGCCCGCGCGGTTCAAAACCGGCCCGCTGCGGAGCCATTCCACCATCGCGCAGCTTTGCCTCGTACGCGCGGGCGTGGGCATCGCGCTGCTGCCGCGCAATGCGGTAGAGCTGTTCAACGATCCGGGCATCGCCTTCGTCCCGCTCGCGGACCTGCGGCTCGAACGCAAGCTCTACCTGCTGACCCCGGCGCGGCGCGCGCCCTCGCCCACCGCCGCCGCCTTCGAAGAGCAGTTTCGCGACCTTCGTGCGAAGACGACCGAAAGCCGCGCGGAGCGTTGAGCGCAAGCCAGCCGCTCTACCCTGACCGGCTGGCCCTTCACATGCTTTTCAGCGTAGCCAGAAGCTCGGCCTCAGAGATGGGTTTTGCAAGCCGGGGCACGCCGGTCATCGCCTCGCCGTCATAGCCCGAGATGATCACCACCGGCACACCATGCGCCATCAGCTTGTCCAGCACCGCTGTCGAGCGCTCGCCCGCAAGGTTCTCGTCCAGCAGGGCAAGGTCAGGCATGCCCTTCTCAAGCGCCTCGAGCGCCGTAGCAACGGTGCCATGTTGACCAAAAAGCGCATAGCCTGCGTCTTCCATCATACCCGCAAGGTCCAATGCGATGATCGGCTCGTCCTCGACGATCAGGACCGTCGTTGCAGGATCATCTCCCCCTGCGATGACCTCGGCGGCGGAAGCGGAGGGCTCAGCAGACCACGCGCCGTTGCGCAGGGTTACCGCGTAGCTGAACTGCCCCGGCGCAATGGCTTGCTCGATCTGTCCCTGAAAATGGTCCTGAACCACACGCTGCAGTAGAACGGTGCCGAAGCCGCGCGGAAGGTCATCTTGAGCCTCCTCGGGCACGATGAGACCAGACTGCTCGACCCAGCGCAGCAACACCGCGCCATCTTCGCTCCGCACGCTCCAGTCCACCTCGAGCGCGCCCTCGGGATCGCCAAGCGCGCCATGTTTTAAGGCGTTGGTGCTCATCTCATGGATCATCATCGCCAGCAGTTGCGCATCGCCCGCCGGCAGCGAAACTTCGGGACCAGACAGCGACAGGCGGACGCCTTCGGCAACGCCGAAGGTTGCGATCTCGACCTCGATCACTTCGCGCAGGGTCAGACCGTCCCACTTGCGCTGCGACAGCAGACCATGGATCCGTGCCAGTGCCGCGATCCGGTCATCGAGCTTGGCCTTGTAGTCCGCGACGGTCTCGGCCGAAATCAACCGCGCCACGGCGCGCAGGATCGCCAGAATATTCCGCGCGCGGTGGTCGATCTCCTGCGACATCACCGCCTCGCGCGCCCGCGCCCGCTCCAGCTCGGCCCAAGAAATCACCGTCTCGAGCACCTTCTCGACCAGCGCCACGTCGAGCACGCCGGTCGATCGGTGCCGGGACCAGTGGATATAGAGCACCGCATGCAGCGCGCCGCCCGACAGCCACGGCACCAGCACGCCGCTGGCCAGATTGCGCGCTGACATATAGGCCGCCGTCTCGGGGTCCTGCCCTGCCTCGCCTCTGCTGACAAAGACGTCCATGCCAGCTTTGAGCTCGGCGAGCAGCGCCGGGCCAAACATCGACGCCCCCTCGGGCCGACGCGCCGAAGACTGCGGCGTATAAACCTCGCACAGCGGAACGGCGGTGCCGCTGCCGTCGAACTCCGCCAGCCCGACGAGATCGGCCCCCAGATGGGTTCCCAGCCGCTCAAGAGAGACCTGCATCCCGTCCTGCGCGCTGGTGCAATTGCGCAGCGCTTCGTTCAGCTTCACCATGCATTCGGCATTGCGCCGCTGGATCACGTTCTCGGTGGTCTCGCTCCCCGAATTCCAGACCCCAACGATTTCACCGAGCTCGCCTCGCATCGGCGTAAAGCTATAATTCCAATAGGTTTCCTCTAGATAGCCAAAGCGCTGCATGGGCAGCATCTGGTCTTCGAGGAAAAGCCCGCTGCCGCTGCGGATCACCTCGTTGAACTGTGGCTCGATGATCGACCAGATGTCGCTCCAGACCTCGCGCGCGGGCGCGCCGAGCGAGGCCGGATGCCGCGGTCCGGGGATTGGGGCCCAGGCGTCATTGTAGAGAAGCCGCAACTCCGGCCCCCAGTAGATGGCCGTGGGAAACGCCGAATTGAGACAGATCGACAGCGCGGATCGCAGCGACTGCGGCCAGTTCTCGGGCGGGCCGAAGGGATGCGCGCTCCAGTCAGTCTCACGGATACGCCGCGCCATCTCGCCGTCCCCGGCAAGAAAGTCCATTGGCCCAAAGTGCGCATCTTGCTGACGAAGCATCCTGTCCCCCCACGACGCTGATGCAGTACAACATAGCAGCCCGCGAGGCCCCGGCCATAGGCGCTGCGAGTGCTTAGCGTTGGGTCATTCGGATACCCTGCCCCACGTCGAGAGCATGCGGCCAGGTCGATCTTGGCGCTGATGCCCACACAAACGCGCAAATCGCGACCGGGGTGGGTCGCGTGGCGGTCGCTCGGCGCTGCAGGATAGGAATATAAGGCTGAGGATCGTTTTGAGAGATACGTTTTTGTTGATTTATTGTGGGTTTTACTAGGTTTGGCGGTGACCTACTCTCCCACGTCTTGAGACGCAGTACCATTGGCGCGGCAGCACTTAACGGCCGGGTTCGGAATGGAGCCGGGTGTTTTGCTTGCGCTATGACCACCAAACCAAGAAAAACCCACAACGTCGCGCGCAGCGCGACGGGTCGGCGGAAGCGACCTGCGAAGCAGGTTGCGGGCCGACACCCCCGGGAAGCTGGGAGCGACAGATACCAAGTCAAGTATTTTGTAGGGGTTGTATGCTTCGTCTGATCTTGGAACAGCCTTGCTGTTCCTGGATCGGATCAAGCCTATCGGGCCATTAGTACCGGTCAGCTGAATGCATTGCTGCACTTACACCTCCGGCCTATCGACGTGGTGGTCTTCCACGGCCCTCAGGGATACCTTGTTTTGAGGGGGGCTTCCCGCTTAGATGCCTTCAGCGGTTATCCTGTCCGATCATAGCTACCCAGCACTGCCGTTGGCACGACAACTGGTCCACCAGTGGATCGTTCACCCCGGTCCTCTCGTACTAGGGGCAACTCCTCTCAAGTATCCTACACCCACGGCAGATAGGGACCGAACTGTCTCACGACGTTCTAAACCCAGCTCACGTACCTCTTTAAATGGCGAACAGCCATACCCTTGGGACCTGCTCCAGCCCCAGGATGAGATGAGCCGACATCGAGGTGCCAAACACTGCCGTCGATATGGACTCTTGGGCAGTATCAGCCTGTTATCCCCGGCGTACCTTTTATCCGTTGAGCGATGGCCCTCCCACTTGGGACCACCGGATCACTATGGCCGTCTTTCGACTCTGCTCGACTTGTCAGTCTTGCAGTCAGGCTGGCTTCTGCCATTGCACTCAACGAGCGATTTCCGACCGCTCTGAGCCAACCTTCGCGCGCCTCCGTTACGCTTTAGGAGGCGACCGCCCCAGTCAAACTACCCGCCACACAGGGTCCCGGAACCCGATAAGGGATCGCGGTTAGACATCAAGCAATGCAAGGGTGGTATCTCAAGGGAGGCTCCACGGACACTGGCGTGTCCGCTTCGAAGCCTACCACCTATCCTGCACATGCATGGCCTGATGCCAGTGTGAAGCTGTAGTAAAGGTGCACGGGGTCTTTCCGTCTAACCGCGGGAAGCCTGCATCTTGACAGGCAATTCAATTTCGCTGAGTCGATGTTGGAGACAGCGGGGAAGTCGTTACGCCATTCGTGCAGGTCGGAACTTACCCGACAAGGAATTTCGCTACCTTAGGACCGTTATAGTTACGGCCGCCGTTTACCTGGGCTTCAATTCAGAGCTCTCACCCCTCCTTTTAACCTTCAGGCACCGGGCAGGCGTCAGACCCTATACGTCGTCTTGCGACTTCGCAGAGCCCTGTGTTTTTAGTAAACAGTCGCCACCCCCTGGTTTGTGCCCCCAGCCAAAACTTGCGTTGAAACTGGGCCTCCTTCTCGCGAACTTACGGAGGTATTTTGCCGAGTTCCTTCAACATCGTTCTCTCAAGCGCCTTGGTATTCTCTACCAGTCCACCTGTGTCGGTTTAGGGTACGGTCTCAAAGTGGGGCTATTTCCAGGAACCGCTCAGCCGCCCTTCCAATCCGATAAGGAAGAACGACCTCTGCAATCCGTCACCACCACATGGCCCAGGAATATTGACCTGGTTCCCATCGACTACGCCTTTCGGCCTCGCCTTAGGGGCCGGCTTACCCTGCTCAGATTAGCTTTAAGCAGGAACCCTTGGACTTTCGGCGAGAGTGTCTCTCACACTCTTTGTCGCTACTCATGTCATCATTCTCGCTAGTGATCTCTCCACCGGATGCCTTACAGCCCGGCTTCACAGAAAGGACTTGCTCCTCCATTACATCCCGAAGGATGCAGAAGAGGAGTAGTCCTATGTCACACTACGCTCCGCTACCATGCGCTATGCGCATCCTCGGCTTCGGCTCATGGCTTGAGCCCCGTTACATCTTCGCCGCAGGACAACTTAATTAGACCAGTGAGCTGTTACGCTATCTTTAAAGGATGGCTGCTTCTAAGCCAACCTCCTGGTTGTTTTGGTCGTCCCACCTGCTTTCCCACTTAGCCATGAATTGGGGGCCTTAGCCGGAGGTCAGGGTTGTTTCCCTCTCCACTACGGGCGTTAGCACCCGCAGTGTGTCTGCCATCTAGTACTCCCTGGTATTCGGAGTTTGGTTAGGATCAGTAAGCCTGTGGGGCCCCATTACCCATCCAGTGCTCTACCCCCAGGGGTATTCGGATGACGCTCTACCTAAATAGATTTCGCGGAGAACCAGCTATCTCCGAGTTTGATTGGCCTTTCACCCCTAGGCACAACTCATCCCGACCTTTTTCAACAGGTGTGGGTTCGGACCTCCAGTTAGTGTTACCTAACCTTCATCCTGGTCATGCCTAGATCACTCGGTTTCGGGTCTGATCCATCTAACTCATCGCCCTATTAAGACTCGCTTTCGCTGCGCCTACACCTAACGGCTTAAGCTTGCTAGATAGACCAAGTCGATGACCCATTATACAAAAGGTACGCCGTCAGCTCTCGAGGAGCCTCCGACTGATTGTAGGCGTTCGGTTTCAGGTACTGTTTCACTCCCCTCGTCGGGGTGCTTTTCACCTTTCCCTCACGGTACTGGTTCGCTATCGGTCAGTAAGGAGTACTTAGCCTTCGGGGGTGGTCCCCCGATCTTCAGACAGGATTTCACGTGTCCCGCCCTACTTAATACGTTCCATCGAGCTTCACATACGGGACTGTCACCCGCTGTGGTTGGCCTTTCCAGACCATTCTGTTCACTCTCAGGACTCGGCTGGTCCCCGTTCGCTCGCCGCTACTAGGGGAGTCTCTATTGATGTCCTTTCCTCCGGGTACTTAGATGTTTCAGTTCCCCGGGTTTGCTCTTAAAACCCTATGTGTTCAGGTTAAAAGTACCTGTTTAAGCCCGTTATAGGCTGCTCCGAAGAGCAATTATAACGAACTTTCAGGTGGGTTGCCCCATTCGGAAATTCCTGGATCAAAGCTTATTCTCAGCTCCCCAGGACTTATC